>JAGOXU010000017.1 GCA_018059515.1 Ignavibacterium sp. | reverse complement strand
AATTCATTCAGTTTTAATATTGCTTTAAATTATCATTACCTGCCCACTGATAATATTGATGACATTGATGATGCTATTTCAAATGGAACTCAGAATGATATATTTTTTACAGGGCGAGCAGGATTTTCATTTTACTTTGGCGGCACAAGTGATAGGGATAACGATGGAGTAAAGGATGAAGATGATTTATGCCCTGATACTCCTCCATTTGTTAAGGTAGATGAATTCGGTTGTCCTATTGATAGTGATAGAGATGGCGTGCCTGATTATATTGATAATTGTCCTAATACACCAAAGAATGTTATAGTTGATCAGGATGGCTGTCCGCTTGATGTAGATGGAGACGGAGTACCTGATTATTTAGATTTATGCCCCGGTACACCTGAAGGAGTGCAAGTTGATTCAAGGGGTTGTCCAGCAGATTCGGATGAAGATGGAGTACCGGATTATAAAGATTTGTGCCCGAACACTCCGATTGGAACTGAGGTAAATAAATGGGGCTGCCCGATTGAGGAAACCGTAGTAGAAACTCCTGAACCAGAAATAATTGAATATATATTAAGCGGCGGCGTTACTTTTGAAACGAATAAAGCTGATTTGCTGCAACCTGCATATATAGAATTAGATAAAGTAATAAAGGTTATGAAAGATCGACCCGAAACTAAATGGAAAATTGACGGGCATACTGATAATACAGGATCATATAAACGCAATAAAGAACTTTCCTTACAGAGAGCACAATCGGTCTATAATTATTTTATAAGGAATGGAATAGCGGCAGCAAGACTGCAAGTAAATGGTTACGGATCGGATTATCCTATAGCGGATAACTTTACAGAAACCGGAAAAGCTATGAACCGCAGGGTTGCAATTACTTTATTGACCAAGGATAATTCAGAAAATACTAACGGAAATAAAAACCAATTCAGTACTGATACACGGAAGGATTATGATCCGGGCTTAGAAAAACAAATTGGTAACATGGTTTTTACTGACGGCAATTTGTATTGTTTTCAAGTTTCGTCATGGCGTACAAGAGAAAAAGCCGAGGCACAGATGAACTTATTAATAAATAAAGGAATAAAGTCATTTGTGGTTGCTGCAAATTCAGCAAACCTTGATGGTACCTGGTACCGTGTAAGAGTAGGTTATTTTGATTCTCTTGAAGAGTTAAACATCGTAAAAGCGAAGGTAAGTAAATAAGAAGTTGTGATTAGGTGTTCAGAAATTATTTAATTGGTGTTATATAAATTAAATAATATTATTTTGATTTGATGACATAAGATTTTAACCCAAGTGTTATAACAAAATTGGCAAGGTCTTTTCCATCAATATACATTGTACCATTTTTTATGCGTTCAGAAAATTCACCATTAGTAATAATAAACTTTCTTTTTATTTCGTTACTTGCCTGTTTAAAGTGTATTACTTCTTCGTAATCTTCTTTTTTGACATCAGTTGTCAGTAAGCATTTACCATGCAGATTTACAGGCGTTGTTCCTTTTCTGCACGATCCGATGATATAAAACATTGGATCATCATCAATATCCATAACACTTAAATCACGATAGCCAAGATAGCTAAAGAAATATTTCATCAGGGTTTTGTAACCTGTAAGGTCTATTGATTGAAGCTGTTTTATTAATTTTGTGCGTTCGCTGTTAAGCACTTTAATGAATTGATCATTCATACCAAAAATAAATAACCAATCTTCCATTGTAATTAATTCAGAAAGACCTTCACTTTTCAGATTAGCAAACAAGTACCGGTTATCTAATCCCCTTTCCTCCATAAGTTTATTAAGTGCTTCTTCAAACGTATTTTTTATTTGATAATTATAGACTACCACAGGCGAGTGTACAATTTCATTTAGTCCAATTTCATCATCATTCTGCCATTGCGTAATTGGGTTCCACCATTGATCGAAATTAAAAATGTATTGAACTTTATTAAGATTTATATCTACACGAGACGGCTTTAAATTGGTAAGTAAAACAGTTACATCACGGCGATCATAAAATCCCGACAAGGATTGTTTCAGCTCCTCTGCAGACATACCATTTCGACCGACCGCAAATTTTATATTATTTAACTCAAGAGTCTTCTCAATTTTCTTTAATCCATTTACATCATATTGAGTGAAGATAATAGCCTTACTTTTATTTTTTGCGATTGCTTCAACTTGTTCAATCAGCAAATTAGCTTTTGGGCTGATATTTCTGAATGCTGAAAAATTTAGTATCTGTTTTAACTTATGAATAATTGTAAATATGTTCGATTGAAATCTTAACGGATTAGGACTATCAAACAAAGAGTTAAGTTCTACTTTGGATTGTTCAAGAGCTTCCGAGTATTCGAACAACTGCATTTCATCAAGCTCAAGCCAAATATCTTTTATGATTGTTTCAGGTTCATCGCCTTGAATATCAGAAAGGGTTTTGCCGAAGGTGTTGAATGAAACTTTTTGTGCAAATTCAAATTCTGAAAGAAACTTTTTACTTGCTTTCGCATTATTAATTGCTGAGAGTATCCATATATATGATGGTTCAATCTTATTAACTATTTGATCGATCTGATTTGCCGTAGATTTAATATTAACAAGTTCATCAAACAGAATAAGATCAAGTTTGCTAAAATCTTTTAGTTCAATTTTACCAAGATCGTTTATATCAAGAAACCATATTACAGATGAACCTTTAATTTTCTTTGTAGTTCCGGGCTCAACTTTTTTAATCTTAAGGTCTTTTGTAAATGATTTTAATGACGGCGTCCAATATGATTTAAATCTGGCTGCATCACTTATTAATAGTACTGATTTAACATTATTTTTTTTGGATAAATATCCAAGTGCAGCAGAAGTTTGATCAAATTTTTCATAACCAAGCTCATCATTTAGAACAGCAAAATTATTGGATGATAGAAATTCTGCGGATTCAAGTTGATAATCAGTAAGTGGATTTATCATTTTTGAATATTCAGCCCAGCCAAGTTCACGGAATGAAGATAACAGTGACAAAATATTATTTTTAGTAAACTCTGAAATAATAGAATCATTCAAAACATCAACTACAATCGGATCAAGGTTTTTTTGTGTGATAACAACTTTTTTAACAACTGTTTTTGGAATATCAATTTTAACCTTAAAAACAGGATGTGCAATTTCAAAAGATGGTGAATAAAATTTAACATCTGCCTGAAGCATTTCCTCGATCGGTACAGTAAAAGATTCTGTTACACTGTTTATAATATCATCAATTCCCGGTACATCAATCTTATTAGTCGAGGGTAAATTAAACTCATCAATATCAATTTTTTCAGAAACTACCAACGCATCATCAAATTTTTCTTCGTTAAGAAGTTCTATGTTGTAAATTTCAGGAACTAAGTTAGCAAGTTCATCAGTTACTATCGGCTGCTTGATTAGCAAAGGCAATTCTGTAACGGATACATCATAAAAACTTACAGACTGATCGTAAGATTGAGTCGGTTCGACAAAGAATAGTGAAGATCGATCGGATAATTTTGGAACTTTTGCAATAAATCTTTCTGCTTGGTCGTGAATGGCTGGAGGCTGTGCAATAAATATGGATGATTGATCAATTATTTCCGGTATTTGCGGAAGTGATGATTGAAGATTAATAATTTCCGGCGATGAGAGAACTTTTTCCTTCATCATATAAAGCTGCGGGCGTGTTAATCCGAAAAAAATAAGATACGCTTTGGGTTTATCAATCAGGTAGCTTTGTCTAATATCAGGAATTTTATAAACAGGCAAACGAAATTTTAGTTTTAATCCGTTGGGTGCAATTAATTTTTCTACAGGAATATTCTCTACTTCGTCTAAAGAATAAAGTTCAGTTACATCACCCTTTTCAATCTTTGGAACGCGAAGCCATTTTGCAAAATGGAAGTCATCAGTGGCTTCTAACTTTGAAACCTTAGAAGCTATTTTTGTTCTTGCGGTACGGATCATTTATAAAATAACCCTTAATCGTTTGTACGTTGTAATTGAACCTGCTCACATGCAGCTTTAAGTCTTTCAAAAGGTTCTGAAAGATTTCTGGATTCTGCTATTTTTTCTAATCGTTCTTTTATCCCTTTAAGCTCTTCTTCAAATTTTTGAGATGTTTCAAGATAACCTTTTACTGAACCGTTAAGTGGTGTATTTAATAATTCAACAGATGTGTTGTTTCTTGATTTTTGTTTTTCATCAGCTAAAAGACGAACAACTCTTACTCCTTGTTTATTATTAGCACCAAGGAACAGCGGATCTTTTACTATGATAAGATCAATTTGTTCATTGACAGCGTTTAACAGCGGAACAGAAATTAATTCAACAAGAATATGTTCGAGTAACACATCTCCATACAATGTCTTCTGAAAACTTGTTGGACGAATCGGTGCAGTTACTCTAAACTCCAGCGGTTTGGTTTCGGCATCAGTTACCAATATTGCACCCATTACTCCGCCGTTTTCACTAAGCGTGTAAGTTTCTAAAAATGCTATTTTTGCGATATCCATCTTATTACTCCAATTATTCTAATTGTAAAAAAAAATTATTGCAGGAAGTAATTTTCAAGATTAGTGCCATCATTTGACAGGATTGACGTGATTGAAAAGATCAGTTAAATAGTGTAAAAAGGTAAAAAAAACTAAATGCCTCTACGACATAATTGACGCTGAAAACTCTTTTTTTGAAAGATAAATCGAAGGATTTAGATTAAAATATTCCGGCAAAAAAATCTTTCCAAAATTTTCCTATAATTTCTACATGGTAAATAAACTAAATAGAAGTAAGTAAAAATCGTTTTATTGTAAATAATTTTACAAGTTTGGAAGGAATTACCGTCTATTTGGTATAGGTTTGATTCGATGCTGGGACGGGTGCAGTTTATATCTTATTTAAAGCTAATTAGCGAAAATATCTCTTTAGTGATGAATAAGACTTTAATTTGAGAGATAAATTCATACCGGATAAAACCGGAAAGTAGAAGAAATGATAATAAATATCTTGACAGTTACAGAAAGTTAAGCTAACTTTATATAGACTAAATCTAAATAATAAGCAAAAATATGAAAACAGCTTCAGAATTAAATTTTGGCGAACGAGCAATAATAAGTGATGTGGATAATTCCCATCCATCTTTTAGAAGATTATTAGAAATTGGATTTACACCCGGGCAAGAAATTGAGCTCATCAATTCTTCCGCGTTTAATGATCCTTTAGCTTTTGCGTTAAGGGGTGCTTTGATTGCTATAAGAAAACACGAAGCTGACTGCATTAAATTGTCATGAACACCACTTCTTTAGAGAAGTTACATCTTATAACATTAGTGGGTCCGCCAAACTCCGGTAAAACAACTTTGTTTAACCACTTGAGCGGAAAAAATTTTAAGACTGTAAATTATCCCGGCTCCACTGTAGAATACTCAACTTGTAAAA
Organism: Ignavibacterium sp.; assembly: GCA_018059515.1. Taxonomy (GTDB): domain Bacteria; phylum Bacteroidota; class Ignavibacteria; order Ignavibacteriales; family Ignavibacteriaceae; genus IGN3. The sequence goes on along the minus strand of JAGOXU010000017.1, from coordinate 19,086 downwards.
TTCAAAGTAAGTTTGGAATAAATGCTGATGTTTTAGATTCTCCAGGCATCATCAGTTTAAATCCCAACTCCCCCGACGAAGAAGTATCAATAAGTTCATTATATAATCATCCGGAATTTGGATCGCCTCATTTATTAGTTGTAACAGTAGATGCAAGTCAGATATCACGCCACTTATTATTAGCAAAGCAATTGATCGAATCCGGTTTTAATGTAATTGTTGCCTTAACAATGAATGATCTGCTTGCCAAAAAAGGATATGAAATTGATTCAAATAAATTAGCGGAAGAATTGGGCTGCGGCGTTGTTAAAGTGGATGGAAGAACCGGAAAAGGAATAGATAAATTATTAAGCTGTTTAAAACCCAAGTTTAATGAAGATGAAATTATTCAGGGAAGAAAAGCGCATAAGGTTTATGAAAATTTAAGTAAGGAAAATCTCTTAAATCTTTATAAAGATATTGAAAGAATTGAACAAAGCGTTATTGTACCGATCGAAATTGTTACTAAGCCAAACCTTAAACGTGCAAATGAAAAATTAAAAATATTAAATCCCACATTAAAATACGGCAGCAACAGACCGGATGAACGTACTTTAAAGATTGATAGGATATTACTCAGCAGGCGCTGGGGTTTATTATTCTTCTTTTTAATAATGGCATTTACATTCACATCAATATTCTGGATTGCAGATCCATTTATGAATTATGTTGATGAACTTTTTGGATTTCTATCATCATCTGCTGCCGGATTATTAGGCAATACCTGGTATAGCCATTTAATAGCGGATGGAATGATCAGTGGAACAGGATCAGTATTAGTTTTTCTTCCACAGATATTAATATTATTTCTGATACTTGGATTACTTGAAGATACAGGGTATTTAGCGCGCGGCGCAATGCTGATAGATAAGCCTCTATCAAAAATTGGATTGAACGGAAAATCATTTGTACCCATGCTCTCAGGATTTGCCTGCGCAATACCTGCAATCCTTGCTGCGCGAACAATTTCTAATCGGAGGGAACGGCTGCTTACAATTTTTATTATTCCGCTTATGAGCTGCAGTGCAAGACTTCCTGTTTATGCGTTGCTTATCGCCTATCTTACCCCATCGGACAAATTATGGCTTGCCGGAATTGCGTTAGCCGTAATTTATATTTCAAGTATTATTGGGTCATTGGTTATCGCCGCATTAGTAAATAAGTTTAATAAAAAAATTATTAACGCCACCGATAGTTCTTCATTTATTCTTGAATTACCTGCTTATAGAATTCCAAAAATAAGAAATGTAATCAGAAACTCATTTGAAAGTGCAAAGCAATATATTTATAGAGCTGGACCAATAATATTAGTTCTTTCAATAATGATTTGGTTTTTAACATACTTCCCAAATCACAGTCCGCAAATTGATACAACAGGATTAACGCAAGAGCAAGTAGTTCAAATGACAAAGGCAGAAAGGCTTTCATCATCTTATGCTGCTGATCTTGGTAAAATTATACAGCCTGTAATGAGTCCGCTTGGTATGGATTGGCGGGTAGGAGTTTCACTAATTGCTGCATTTGCGGCACGCGAAGTATTTGTTAGTTCACTTGCAATGATATTTAAAGTAACAGATGATGATAATTTGCAAACATCTATTTTAAATGCGATGCGGAATGCTGTAAATGAAGAAACCGGTGAAAAGTTGTTTACAACATCTACAATAGTTGGATTGATTGTGTTTTTTATTTTTGCGATGCAATGTCTTTCCACTGTAGCTGTTTCCAAAAAAGAGACCGGCGGCTGGAGAATTCCAATTTTGCAAATAGTTATTTTTACTTCTGCCGCATACATTTTTTCTTTAATAACAGTTAATGTTTTAAAACTTATTGGAGTTAGTTGATTAGTTTTTAGTTACTAAGTCAGCTTACGCAACGGGAGGTAAAACCTCCAAGGTTTTAAGAATTTTACTGATAGAGTAGTGATTTTATTCAAACACTATATTTGAAACCTTGGAGGTTTCATATTTTGGCGCGCGGTAAGTTAGTAAGTATTGAGATAAGATATTGTTTAACCTTGATATTAGTGCGGGGTAAAATTATTTTAAAGCGGTAAGAATCGAGAATAAAAGTGAGAAACGAAAAAGCAGCAGAAATATTCAGATCTTTTCTAAAAACCGGAAAGAACCGTATAACTCCGGAAAGGTTTGAGGTGCTTGATGCAGCACTTGATCACAAAGGGCATTTTGGTGCTGATGATCTTTTCATCCAGTTAAAAAATTTAAAATCCAAGGTTTCTCGCGCAACTGTTTATAACACTTTAGAACTCCTTGCACAATGTGATCTATTAAGCAAACGAAATTTTGGAGATAATCTTAACAGATACGAAAGTAACTACAGACGCCAAACTCACGATCATTTAATTTGTGTTGATTGTGGAAAAATTGTAGAGTTTTCAGATACCCGATTAAATAAAATTCCGCAAGAAGTATGTGATAAGTTAGACTTTGAAATGGACAGCTATTCCTTTAACATTTTTGCAAGATGCAAAAACAAGAAAGAATGCAAGAGCAGAAAATAATTACTCATCAATAAAATCCTTCTTTAATCAATGAAGAAAAGTAAATATCCAATAAGCTGGGCAAAAAATAATTTTTCAATTAAAATATTTTGCTCCATTCCAAACATTGCAACGGGAATTTTGATAAAAGCTGATAACGCTCATTTTATTGTGGATCCCGGTGATGGAATATTACGCGATCTGAACAAAGAATTAGAAATAAACGAGATACTAAATATTTCAGATGTTTTTGTAACTCATGGTCACCACGATCACGTTGGCGGAGTTTGGTCTTTATTAACTTATTTACGAGTGATGAATAAAAAAACGCCGCTTGTAATTCATTATCCCAAGGGATGTATTGAAATTGTTCATATACACAACGCATTTCAAAAAGTGTATGGTACAAGTTTATCATATAAAATAATTTTAAAAGAGATAATTAGTGATAAATCATTTACAAGTAAAAAAGTATCAATCAAACCGTTTCCTGTAATTCATAAGGAGTATTTATCTGATAAAATAACTACGAGGCAGGTACCTGCTTTAGGATACAAATTTACATTTAACGATATAAAAATTTGTTATGGCGGAGATACAGCCTACTGCGATGAGTTAGTTAAACATGCTAAAGGAAGCGACCTTGCGATATTAGAAGCAGGACATGATGACGATACCCCTGATGAAATGCACATGACATTAAGTGAAGCAGTCGCAATCGGCAAATCTGCAAAAGAATATTATCTTGTTCATGTGCCTGAAGAGTAAAGAACAATCTAACAACTTTAAATATGTGAGGAATATGAGAACATCATACATAATAACTGTACTATTGATTTTTAGTTTAGTTGGTACGCTATCTGCTCAGCAGGAAAAATATTTATTTGAAGGTGAAAAACATTTTAAAAATGTTAAAATGTTAACTACCAATGGTGAAAATGCTGAAGCCTATTTTTCATTCGATGGAAAGAAATTAGTATATCAGGCAACATTTGATTCTATGGAATGTGATCAGATATTTACCATGAATTTTGATGGATCTGATAGACAATTGATATCCTCAGGGAAAGGACGAACAACCTGCGCATATTTTTATCCTGATAATAAACAGATACTATATGCCTCTACACATAAAGCTGATGATAAATGCCCTCCCCCGCCGGATCGATCAAAAGGATATGTTTGGAAGTTGTATGAATCTTTTGATATTTTTTTGAAAGATGGAGATGAGTTAAAACAATTAACTGATACACAGGGTTATGATGCAGAAGCTACTGTTTCTCCAAAAGGTGATAAAATTGTTTTTACATCTTTAAGAAATGGTGATCCTGAAATTTATACAATGAATTTAGACGGAAGCGATCAAACCAGATTGACTTTTGAAAAAGGATATGATGGCGGACCATTCTTTTCACCTGATGGAAGCAAAATTGTTTTTCGTGCAAGCAGACCTAAAACTGAACAAGAGATGAAAGATTATAATGATCTTGTTGAGAATGGTTATGTTAGACCAACTGCGCTTGAAATTTATGTAATGGATGCCGACGGAAAAAATATGAAGCAAATCACAAATCTTGGTAAAGCAAGTTTTGCACCATTCTTTCATCCAAGCGGAAAGAAAATTATTTTTTCATCAAACTATCAAGGTGATAATCCAAGAGATTTTAATTTGTTTATGATTAATATTGATGGAACCGGTTTGGAAAGAATTACATTTAATCCTTCATTTGATGGATTCCCAATGTTTTCGCCTGATGGAAAATATTTTGTATTTGGATCAAACCGATTTAACAAAAAAGAATCGGACACAAATGTTTTTATTGCGGAATGGGTGGAGTAATCAATTAGATTAAAAATTATTATTAGAAAATTATTTTATATCAGGAACACGAAATGAAAAAAATATTTTTTGTAGTATTTGCACTAACTGGATTTTTATTTGCTCAAGATAACAATCCCGAAATAACAGCAAAAGAAATACAAGATCACATAAACTATCTTGCATCCGATGAACTTGAAGGCAGAATGACTGGAACTACCAAGTTGTATGAAGCTGCAGAATTTTTGAAAAGTGAATTTAAGATTTACGGATTAGAACCTTTATTTAGTGGAAATTATTTTCAGGAATTTCCTTTTATGGAAAAGTTAGAATTGGGTAAAAATATTTTAACAATAAGCGGCAAGAGTTGTGAACTATCAAAAGAATTTATTCCACTTGGGTTTACTGATAATAATACAGTAGAAGGAAATATTGTATTTGCAGGTTACGGTATCACTGCAAAAGATTTGGATTACAATGATTATGCAGATGTTGACGTAAAAGATAAAATTGTAGTTGTTTTCAGAAACCATCCTGATATGAAAACGCCGCATTCCAAATTTGATCAATACTCCAGCTTGCGATACAAAACAACAACGGCACGCGATAAAGGCGCTGTTGGAATAATTTTTATCAACACAAAAGACAATAAAGATGATGCTTTAGTTGATTTTAAATATGATGATGCTTCAAAGATAACCGGGATTTCAGCCGTAAGTGTAAAAAGAGATAACTTAAATTTCCTTCCATTAACAGATTTGCAAAATCAGATTGATTCTACTCTTAAACCAAAATCTTTTTTAATTGATCCCGCTGTTAAAGTTTTATTAACAACCGAAGTAAGTGAAGTTAAAGGAACAAGCGTAAACGTTGGTGGAATTGTAAAAGCAACAAACAATAAATTTACTGGTGAGTATCTTGTTATCGGCGCTCACTTTGATCATCTTGGCTGGGGCGGACAAAACTCGTTATACATGGGTGAACCAGCGATACACAATGGCGCTGATGACAATGCATCAGGCACTTCCGGATTATTAGAATTAGCAGAAAAATTTTCATCAATAAAAGATAAGATTGATAGAGATATTGTATTTATTGCTTTCTCCGGTGAAGAGCTTGGATTGCTGGGATCAAGTTATGTTGTAAATAATTTTCCAATTCCGATTGAAAAAAATATTACCATGATTAATATGGATATGATCGGAAGGTTAAATGATAAAAATGATTTAATTGTTTATGGGACCGGAACGTCATCAAAATGGAAAAACATTCTTGATGATAAAAATGAGTATGATTTTAATCTAACTTTTAATGATGAAGGATTTGGACCCAGCGATCATTCATCTTTTTATGGAAAGAAAATTCCCGTTTTATTTTTCTTTACCGGTACACATTCCGATTATCACAAACCATCGGACGATGCTGATAAAATAAACGAAAGCGGCGAAGAAAAAGTTGTTAAGTATATTTTTGATATTGCATTGGCAATTGCGAACTCTGAGATTAGACCTGATTACATTTCTGTTGAGAGAAAAGATACAGGCAAAATGACTGGTACAAAAGTATATGTGGGCACAGTGCCGGATTTTGCCGGTGAAGTTGATGGCTACAAACTTGGCGGTGTTACCGATGGAAGTCCTGCTGCAAAAGCTGGATTACAAGCGGGTGATATTATTATAAAGTTTGGTGATAAAAAGATTTCCAACATATATGATTTTACTTACGCTCTTGGAGATTATGTTCCCGGTGATAAAGTAAACGTTATAGTAAAGCGTGGAGAAGAAGAATTAAATATTGAAATAGAATTGGGTTCTAGATAATATTCTATTTTTATGACTGACAAAAAATTTATATTTGTCAGTCTGAGCCTGTCGAAGAAGAGCATTTATTAGAAATGCACACATCGACAAGTCCGCCTGTAGGCAGACAGGTCTTCGAGTGTTGAGAAAAAGATTTCTCCCCTCGCCTGCCTGCAAAGGCAGGGTCGAAATGACAAGTATGTTAGTTATGTAACAAACTCTACTGCAAGACAGGTTAATTGTGACAAAAGAATTTTCTCCCGAAACAAACTCTCTATTTTATACATGTGGATTCAAAAAGAAATAACATTAAAACCGCGCAGTAAAGGATTTCATCTTGTAACAGATGAAATTTTATTGAACATACCGGAAATTAAAAACATTAGAATCGGGTTAATTCATATCTTGCTCAAACACACTTCAGCATCTTTAACGCTAAATGAAAATGCTGATCCAGATGTTAGAACTGATATGAAAAATTATTTTGAAAAACTGGTTCCGGAAAACCTGGATTATTTTGAACACACTTCTGAAGGTGCTGATGATATGCCTGCACATATAAAAACTTCATTGCTTGGCAATTCATTAACGATTCCCATAACAAATGGGAAATTAAATCTTGGAACCTGGCAAGGGATTTATTTGTGTGAACACAGAAATTATGGCGGAGCCAGAAAACTAATTATTACGATAAACGGAACTGATTAATTAAATATTTTATCCTGCGAATTATTGTATCTTAATGTTTTTTCACAATGATCAATCTTTAATTATTTGATTTGCGCTGAAACAAATACTACTCAAAGTAAAATCGTGAATCTCTAATAGAAAAATCTTATTCCAATTCTCGTCATAAATCCGCTCATATTGTAAGATCGTTCCAGAACTCCATTGGGATAATTAAACTCGCTGTCCTCATAAGTCCAACTTGGATGAGATTCGTGATAAGTAACTTCGCCAAAAAATTCCGAACCAGGACTAATGGCAAAAGCAGCACCAACACCTACTCTCCAATTAAAATCAAAAGCAACTTCAAATTCATCGTTAGTAGGATTTTGAAAATTTCTATAATTAACAATTAGCATTTCACCACCAATCGATCCGGTTGCATAAAATTGCGCACGCTTAGAAATTGGAAATCTTGCAGACACACCAAGCATAATTGGAAAATCATGAATATTTGTTGATGCACGCAGCTCATTTAATTCACCATTGGCACCCGGATAAAATTGATTTAACTCGCTTACTAATTTTTTATCAACATAATTACGATGGAACCAATCAGCACTCCAATTCCAACTCATATATTTATCAAAGTGTTTTCCACCTTCAAAGCCAATTATAAAACCACCTTCGGTAGCAGAGGGATTAAAGTAACCAAGTTTTACTGCACCTGTATTCCATTGAGGGAAAACGTTAATAGTTAGTAAAGCAAGAATTATTAAAAAGCTTTTCATCATTTCACCTTTTAGATTTTTAAACTTAGTCCAACTTAGATGCCATCAAAAAAACCGTTTTAATTCTTAATAAAGAAATATTTAACAGGGTGTGTATCATAAAAGCAGCATAACTCTGTAGATAAAAATGGATAATAACATTAAATGATATGTTTGATAAGATTTTAAGTTATGATTAACTTAAAATCAAAATTTATTGAATGAATTAAATCTAAAAACATTAATTCATAGAAAGGGCTAAAATGATTAAAGTTTTATTTGTCTGTATGGGTAACATTTGTCGTTCACCCGCAGCCGAAGGGATATTTAAAAAATTAATTAAAGTTGAGAATTTGGAAAATAAAATTTCTACTGACTCTGCCGGCACAATTGAATATCATGCTGGTGAGCTTCCTGATGAACGAATGAGAAGGCATGGGCAGACTCGCGGATATACTTTTGACAGCCGTGCGAGACAATTTAATCCTAAAAAAGATTTTGATGAGTTTGATTATATCATCACGATGGATAATGAAAACTACTCAGACATTATTGCACTGGATAGTAGGAAAATGTATAAAGATAAGATATTTAAAATGGCAGATTTTATATCTGATAAAAAAACAAAAGAGGTTCCCGATCCCTATTACAGCGGTTCGGAAGGATTTGAATATGTTCTTAATTTATTGGAAGTGGGAACAAAAAACTTACTGATAAAAATTAAAGAAGAAATTGAAACCCGAAATAAAAAATAAGATTGAATCTGTAATTGAAGATTCAATAATATCATTAAAATCAATTTCGGGCGGATGTATTAATGATGCAGAAATCATCACAACAAAATCCGGCAAAACTTTTTTTGTAAAGACTCATAATAATTCTGCAAGTAATATGTTTCAGTGCGAAGCAAATGGATTGAATGAGTTAGCAAAAGCTGATGTAATCCGTGTACCCAAAGTTATTTACACATCAGAAGATTTTTTAATTTTGGAAAACATAATTTCTAAATCCAGAAGTAAGATGTTCTGGGAAAATTTCGGAAGAAGTTTTGCGCAACTTCATAAATATACCGGTACCAAGTTTGGTTTTTATGAAGACAATTATATTGGCTCAACTCCCCAATTAAACGAAGCAGTTGATAGTGAAAAAAATAATTGGTCTGGATTCTATTTTAACAACAGACTACTTTTTCAATTTAATCTTGCAGAACAAAAGGGTTATGTTCAATCTCAATTGCGTAATTCATTTTCAAAATTAGAAAATAAGATCCCACATATCTTTAATGGCATAAATGTGCAGCCAAGTTTGTTGCATGGTGATTTATGGAGCGGTAATTTTATATCAGATGAACTGGGAAATGCATGTTTAATAGACCCAGCAGTTTATTACGGTCATCGCGAAGCTGATCTTGCGATGACTAAATTATTTGGTGGCTTTGATAGCAAATTTTATTCGGCTTACAATGAGGAGTTTTCTTTAGATGATGGATATGAGTACCGCGAAAATATTTACAAACTTTATCACGTACTAAACCATTTAAATTTATTTGGAAGAAGTTACTATCAACAGGTTGTAAATCTGATTGAGTTCTATTTTAGATAAAAAAAATGCCAGACTTTTTTATAAAGTCTGGCAAATTACTTTTTGGTGATTAGAATTATTTTACATCTAACACTTCAACATCAAAAATAAGGGTTGAGTTTGGTGGAATCTTTCCAAGATCACGATCTCCATACGCCAAATTAGAAGGAACTATTAATCTTGCTTTACTACCCTTCTTCATCAACTGAACGCCTTCATCCCAACCAGGAATTACTTGACCAACGCCAGCTACAAATGTAAAAGGTTCATCACGTTCAACGGAACTATCGAACTTAGTTCCATCTAATAAAAAGCCGCTGTAATTTACAGTTACTTGTTTTTCTTTTCCAACAAGTTCGCCTTCACCTTCTTTAATGATTGCATATTTTAAACCTGAAGCTGTAATTTTAAAAAGTGTTGAATCTACATCCCACATTTTTGCAACTGTTGCTTCTTTTGTGCTAACTAATTCTACAAATACTTTGATATTAGAATTAGGCGGAATTGGTCCCATTCCTTCAGGTCCGTAACACAGATATGACGGAATCACAATAGCACGTTGACCACCAGTTTTCATTCCAACAATTCCCTCTTCCGATCCTTTAATAAAAGATTCGGTTCCAAGTACAAACTTCATTGGTTGATTCATTGCATAAGAGTCAGCAATCATATCAGCTTTTTTTGTAGAATCAATTGCCCAATCGCTAAAAAGACTTGATGAATCCTTAACGATCCAACCTTTAAAATGTATTTCGATTAAATCACCATTTTTTGCTTCAGCACCGGTTCCAACTTTCACGTCGTTGTATTTAAGACCGGATTTCATTGTGACAAAATCAGGGTTGTTAGAACAACCAAAAATGAACATAACACTCAAGAGTGCAATAAGAATACTTTTCATTAATTTTCCTTTAAATTGAGGCGTGAATATATCCATTTATTTAAATAAAACATAGATAATTTTTTGTATGAAATTCATTCTTGCGTTTATGCTATTATTATTTCAGCCGATCTCGAATTATAAATTTAATTCTAATCGTTATCAGGATGAAACTAAGATAATCATTGACTGCAATTATACTTTTGAAGAAGCATTAAAAGGAATGGAAGTACCAAATTCAATTCTTAAACAGATTTCCTTGGTTGATGTTGAGTATTATTCTTTTGATGAAAAGCTACATCGCGGACAAATACTAATTAATAAAAAAGCTGCAAAAGATATCCTTGAGATATTTGAGTTTATTAAATCATCACGATTCCCAATTGCAAAAGTAATTCCAGCAGTAAAATATAATTGGAATGATGATTCATCAATGAATGATAACAACACAACAGCATTTAATTATAGAAAAGTGAAAGGTTCAAAAGTCTTGTCTGCACATTCTTATGGTTTGGCAATAGATATTAATCCGCTGCAAAATCCTCACGTAAAAGGGAAAATCATTCAGCCATTAAAGGGCAAATACGATGTTAAAATGAAGGGAACAATTCTAAGAGATTCTAAACTCGTGCAAGAATTTGTAAAAAGAGGCTGGCAATGGGGCGGCAGATGGAGAAGTTCAAAAGACTATCAACATTTTGAGAAGAAAAATTGATCTATTGACTTACTGGAAACAAAAATTCCAAAAATCTATAAACTCTTTTTGCCCACGCAGATTCATTATGTACTGCATTTTGATCTTTTACGTACAATAAATCCTTGCCCTCTAAAAATCCTTTATTCTCAAGAGCATTCAACATCTCATCTATTCCAGGTTGAAGTTGTTCCTCTAATCCAATCCCGCCATTATCTATATAAATCTTTATATCTTTCTTTGCTCCCGAATAATTTTTGACAGGAGTTACAAAATCAATATCTGAGATTTTAAAAGCCGGTGAGATGCAGGCAACTTTCGAAAATACATCAGAGTAATTCCAGGCAATTATAAACGAAATTAATCCGCCACTTGATGAACCTCCCACAGCAGTGTTTTCTCGATCAGGTAATGTACGATAAGTTCTGTCAATAAAGGGTTTTAGCTCCTCCATTAAAAATTTAATATATGCTTTACCAAGTGTAGATTTATTATATTCATTTCCACGCTCTTTTGTATTATAGACTCCAACAATTATAATCTCATCAATTGCTTTGGCTTTGATAAGACTATCGGCAACTTCATCCATTTGCCAATCTATTCCGAAAGAAGAAGTTAATGGATCGAATATATTTTGTCCATCCTGCATATAAAGTACAGGATAATATTTATCGGGTTTAGAATCGTAACTCGGCGGCAGCCAAATCATAATATCACGTGGAAAAACATTTCTCGATTCAAATTTCTTATGATACTTTACATTCCCAGTAATCTGACCGACAATTTTTGATTTAGAATTACCCCAATTATTAATATTAAAAATAATCGTTGTATCTGCTGAAGCTTTTAATATTATATTTTTGGATACGCTGCCATTTTCATCAAGTGCTTCTTCATCCCAACTGCCCTTTGTAAACTTAAATTCGATAACATCATCTGCCATAAATTCGAATGATCTTGACCATGTTGAATCATTTATTTTAGTAAGGGGAATTTTATCAGGACTCCAGTTACCCAAATCGGGTTTATTGCCAGTGATAAATATATTTTGATTTGGAGGAATTTTTGAGAAGACAATCAATTCAATTTTACACTGTGGAAGAATTGCGAAAGGAATTATGAAATAAATTATTACTAAAAGAAAAAATGATTTCATCATAACATAATTTTTATTTTATAGAAGTAAATATAGTAAATTGGGAATAAGATTTTTTCAATATTATTTTGCAGCAATTCTAAATATATATATACACTTATTTTCCATTGATTATTAAGCTTTAATATTTATGTTCATCCAAGTAGGAAATTTTCAAATAAGAGATATCCATCTGACTGATGTTGAGGCTTTAGTAAAGTACGCAAACAATTATAAGATTTCTAAATTTATGCGGGACTCATTTCCCTATCCTTACAAAGAAGAGAATGCAATCGGCTGGATAAATTATATTGAGAAAAATAGTTTTAACAGACTAACTGCAAATGTGTTTGAAGGCAATGATGCTTCTAAAAGAGCTTTAGAAAAAGCCGGATTTATTTTAGAAGGTTCGCAACGAAAAAATGTTTTTAAAGAAAATAAATTTGTTGACCACTACATTTACGGATTATTAAAGGAAGATTTTAAATATGCTCGATAGCCATCTTAAGCTCGATTTAATTAGAAATATTTTTATTAAATGGAGCGGCGGCAATAAAGCCGACTTCATTCAGAAACTGCCGCAAACTGCATCTTATCGAGAGTATTACAGAATCTCTTATAACGACAGCACTGTAATTGGGGTTTACAATGAAGATTTGAAAGAGAATCAAGCTTTCATTTCATTCTCAAAAACATTTAATGAATTAAATCTAAACGTACCCAAAGTTTTATTTACTGATCTTGATAATAATGTTTACCTGCTTAACGATCTGGGTGATGTTACATTGTATTCACTTCTCTATGATAAAAAACATGATTACATATCTTCGCCTGAGTTAATTGTTCTTTACAAAAGAGCGTTAGAACAATTACAGAAATTTCAAATACTTGCTGATAAGAAAATTGATTACACTGCTTGTTATCCGCGTGCAAAGTTTGATCGGCAATCTATTTTGTGGGATTTAAATTATTTCAAGTATGATTTTTTAAAACTCGGAAGAATTGGGTTTGATGAACAATTGTTAGAATATGATTTTCAAAAATTTTCTGAGTTTGTTGCATCTGTGGATACCAATTATTTTCTTTATCGTGATTTTCAATCCCGCAACATTATGATAAAAGATAATGATATTTATTTTATAGACTTTCAAGGCGGCAGAAAAGGCGCTTTGCAGTACGATGTAGCTTCTCTCTTGTATGATGCAAAGGCTGAAATTCCAAATCCAATTAGGGAAGAATTATTAAACTACTATCTCGATAAACTTGAATCTGATTACAGTCTTAGCCGAACAGATTTTATGAAATCTTACTACGCATTTGTGCTGATAAGAATTATGCAGGCAATGGGTGCTTACGGTTTTCGTGGTTTGTTTGAAAAGAAAGTACATCTTATAAAAAGTATTTTGCCTGCAAGAAAAAATCTTAAATACTTATTAGAAAACGGCAAACTTGATTTTGGTATTCCGCATTTACATGAAGTATTTGAAAACATAATCACTTCAGATGAATTTAATATTTACGAAGAAAAGATTTTACCGAATGATAAACTTTCCGTAACGATAACAAGTTTTTCATACAAACGAGAAATTCCAATTGATCTTGCAGACAACGGCGGCGGCTATGTTTTTGACTGCAGAGGATTGAATAATCCAGGAAGACATTTGGATTTTAAATTGATTAACGGTCGTGATAAAAAAGTTATAGATTTTTTAAAAGAAAATTCTAAAGTTGATGAATATATGTCCCATATTTTTCCGCTTGTTGATTCCACAATCGAAACATATCTTAAACGCGGATTTAAAGATTTGATGATCAACTTCGGATGTACCGGCGGTCAGCATAGATCTGTTTATTGTGCCGATGAAATGTTTAAGTATCTAAAAAATAAATATGATATAAATGTTTTTCTTTCTCATATCGAGCAAGGAATAGAAGAAGAGGTGATAAGATAATGCAGGCAATGATTCTTGCTGCAGGATTAGGAACAAGATTAAAACCAATTACTAATGAACTACCGAAAGCTTTAGTGGAAGTGAATGGAAGTACATTGCTTGAAATTGCAATCAGGAATCTTATTGAAAATGATTTTAGAAGAATAATAATTAATGTACATCACTTTGCGGATAAGGTTAAAGATTTTATTGATAAAAGTACGTTTGCCGCAGATATTTTTATTTCCGATGAATCTGATTTACTGCTTGATACCGGCGGCGGAATAAAACACGCGCAAAAGTTTTTTGATGATTCCCCTATTCTTGTTCACAATGTTGATATCATTTCTAACCTTAATCTTAAAGAGTTTTATCAATTTCATTTAAGTGATGATGCGCTTGCTTCTCTTGTTGTTAGTAATAGAGAAAGTAACCGCTATCTGCTTTTTAATGACAATAATATTCTCTGCGGCTGGCAGGATGTTAAAAAAGATGAAAAAATAATTGTAAGAGATGATGTTAAATTAAACCAATTAGCTTTTAGCGGAATACATATTCTTAATCCGCATTTAATTGAATCCTTTCCCAAAGAAAAAGTTTTCTCGGTTATCAAAGCTTATCTTAAAATTGCGGGAACAGAAGACATTCACGCTTTTATTAGCAACGATATAAAATGGATTGATGTTGGCAAGATTGATAGTTTAGAGAGAGCTGAACCTTTAATAAAAAATCTAAAGTGATAATAGCTTTAAGAATACCTATCTAATTTAAACTTCTCACCCAGATAAAGTTTTCTCACCTCTTCATCATTAGCAAGTTCATCTGCGGTGCCTTGTTTAAATATTACACCGTTAATAAGAATGTAACCTTTATCAACAATGCTCAAGGTTTCGTGTACGTTGTGGTCCGTAACCAAAACACCAATGCCACGGTTTTTAAGATTGGAAACTATATTCATTATATCTTCAACAGCAATGGGGTCAACACCTGCAAATGGTTCATCCAGTAAAATAAAACTTGGATCAGTTGCAAGAGCACGAGCAATTTCAGTTCTTCTTCTTTCGCCGCCGCTTAATTGAAACCCCATACTTTTTCTTAAATGGGATATTGTAAGTTCTTCAAGAAGTGATTCACACTTTTCTTTTCTTTGTTTTGCATTCAGTTTGGTCATCTCTAATACTGCAAGAAGATTATTTTCAACGGATAAAGTTCTAAAGATGGAAGCTTCCTGCGGTAAGTAACCAATTCCCATTCGTGCTCGTTTGTACATTGGAACCTTGGTTATATCTACGTCATCAAGAAAAACTTTTCCTGATTCAGGTTTTATCATTCCGGTAATCATATAAAAAGTAGTGGTTTTACCGGCGCCATTTGGACCAAGTAATCCAACAATTTCTCCTTTAGAAACCTGAACCGATGCTTTATTAACAACGATTCTTTTTTTATAAATCTTTACAAGATTTTCACTTCTTAAGGTTGTACTCATAATTTTTTATCTAAGTTCATTCAAAAGATTATACATTTCTTCTTTAGTTGGTTTGTTCTGTAAAATTACAAACCGCGGCAAAAGATACGATTTTTCATTTCCATTTACCTGATTTTCAGGATAGTATTCACTTGCAGGATTTTTGTAAAGTTTAACTTCAGTTACTTCATTATCTTCAAACATAACTGTTGTTTCAGCAGAGTTTGATTTTGTTAAACCGTTTTTTGTTTCGCCGTCATACATAAAATAGATTGAGTAAACATTTCCAAAAAACTCTGCACGATTGATTTTGTTATCAATAAAAAATATTTTTATCTGCGAGCTGGAAGTTTGATCATATCTTTCCGCATAATTTACATTTTGTGAAAGCATAAACGAAGTTCCGTCAACATCAAGCTGCTTAATGTTATTATCATCAAGATAAATTGTAATGGAATCACCAGTTAGTTGTGATGTTTCCTGCCACAGAACAGGCTGACGTGCAGACTCACTTATTTTTTTTGTAATGATTTTATCTTCACTACGATAAAACACAGTCAAATCATTCTTTGATGCAAAATCACTTTTAAGAATACTTACGGAATCAATTGCAAAAAACCTTTGTGATGAATCACGGTAGGCTTCCATTATTCGTGATTTGATAAACAACGTATCAAGCTGTACCTCCTCCGTGCTATCTTCTCGAACAACATAGGAAGTATCAACCTGAACAAATAATGGTTTAACATCAATGAGAGAATAACCGCGATTTCTATAATCCTCAAGATGTTCGCCGTAAATCTCAGAATTATTTTTAAGATTAGTTAATCGCACATTACTAAATGCAAAAGTTATTTTAGTATTTCTAAAATGTTCAAGAGTATCAGCTATAATTTGATTATCGGCATCGATTATTAAAACATCTCCAATTGCAACTGCCCTGTTCTGCTGTTGAAAGTAAGTAAGTTCGTTAGAAGTTAGTGTAGTGGTAGTATCATACAATCTAACTTTTGATTCAAAAAAAGCACGGTCTTCATCAAAATAATATTCACCGCTATCGGCAGTAAGAATAACTTTTTTATCATCAAGAAAAACACCTGCATTGCTGCGTGTTTTACTAAGATTACCGTAATAAAATCCGCGCGGAGTTTTTATTGTAAGTGTATCTTTTCTTGCAACTACATTACCAATTAATTCCGCTTCATTCCGGGAAATAAAATGAATTGCCTTATCACAATTAATAATTACATCACCCTGTGTAATAACAACATTTCCATAAACTTCACGAGTAGATTCGCCATTAACCATTTTTCCAACGAGCGAATCACCGATAACAGTAATAAGTTTATTTTGCTGTGCGAATGTAACATTAGAATTGATTAGAATTATAGTCAATAAAGATAATATCCAAATAGTAATTTGTAGATATCTAAAAGTCATTTCGAAAGAGTCCTCTGCCATAGGCATCCCTTTGGGAGACTGAGAAATCTTTTCCCAATAATTAATCAGATTTCTCCCGGAGTTTATCCCGCTTTTTGCGGGAGTCGAAATGACATTGGAAATATTATTCAAATAAATTATCACTGCGTTGTATCCGATCTTGTAACATAAGTGATGTTATAGATTACATAATTCTGTAAACTTTGATCGGACTCAAATCCATAACCCTGAATTGTTTCGTTAGGAGAAATTACGGTTACAAATTTATCAGAAACAATTTTTCTATCTTTATTTCGCCACATCATTTCATCTGTCTTGATTGTAACACTATCACTAAAGACTACAACGCTGTCAATCGCAAAAAGATTATTTGTTGATTCATCAACCCTGCCTTTAATTGATGTTAAAGTAGTAGTATGAATTTCTTGCGGATTGTAAAAATCTACTTTTATATTTTGATCAAGAAATGTTTCTCGTTTTTCATCATATTTTCTTAAGTGCCCTGCATTTAATATTGCACTTATCTTTCCTGAATCGGAAAAAGTAATAACCGAATTCCAGCTTTCCTGAGAAGGTAATTCTTCAAGTCTAACATTAGCATCAATAGAAGGTTTAACCCGCTTTGATGAACAGAATGGGAAAAGAAACAGCACAGATAAAATTAAAATAACAAACTTCATCTGCTTTGCAATCCAAGGTTAATTAAATCGTGCAGATGAATAATACCTACAGGTTTATTTGCATCATCAGTAATAACTAAACTTGTAATTTTAAAATTTTCCATTTGCTGCAATGCAAACGATGCAAGAAATTCTTCCTTTAAAACTTTTGGTTTAGATGTCATTACATCTTTTGCATAAAGTCCGCTAATATCCAAAGTCTTTTCAAGCAGTCGTCTTAAATCACCATCTGTAATTATGCCTGCAAGATTTCCGCTCTCATCCAACACACAAGTTGTCCCCAATCGTTTACTCGTAATTTCAAAAATCACATCTTTAATTGAAGTATCTTTATTTACTTTTGGAATGCGGTCACCTGTAATCATCACTTCTTTAATTTTTAGAGAAAGACGTTTGCCAAGGCTACCGCCCGGATGAAGAAATGCAAAATCAGTAGCAGTAAAATTTCTTTTCTTTAGTAATGAAACTGCTAGTGCATCGCCTAAAGCAAGAGTTGCAGTTGTTGAAGCGGTTGGTGCAAGATCGTAGGGGCAGGCTTCTTCTTTGACTGAAACTTTAAGAAAAATATCGCATGCTCGGACAAGCTTAGAATCTTTATTGCTGCTCATTGCAATTAATTTTACATTCAATCGTTTTAACATCGGAAGCAGTTTTGATATTTCTTCTGTCTCCCCGCTTTTAGAAATTAATATAACAACATCATCACTTCTAACCATTCCAAGATCACCATGCAAAGCATCTGTTGGATGCAGATAAATTGCTGCGGTGCCGGTTGAATTTAAAGTTGCAACTATTTTACGAGCAATCAAACCTGATTTTCCCATGCCGGTAAAAACAACTCTGCCGTTAGAATTAAAAATTGTTTCAACTGCATTTACAAAATCCTGGTTAATGCTGTGCTGAAGATCTGCAACTGCCGCAGCTTCAATTCTAATTACTTCTTTTCCGTTTTTAATAATATCATTCAAAATAATTTTTCCTTTAACGATCAATTATAATTTTTTATTACTTGATCTATCTTTTTCAAATCAATTAAAAGTTCTTTTAATTCTGATAGCGGTAACTGGCTGGCAGAATCACTTAGCGCATTTTTGGGATCGGGATGAACTTCAAGAAACAGCGCATCAATTCCCACAGCCATTGCAGCCCGTGCAAGAGGTTTAATAAATTTTGGCTGTCCGCCGCTGATCAAATCCTTACTCGGAAGCTGAACTGCATGCGTTGCATCCATTACAACCGGATATCCAAGTTCTTTCATAATTACAAGCGAGCGCATATCAACAACAAGATTGTGATAACCGAAAGTAGTTCCGCGTTCTGTTAATAAAATTTTATTATTGCCTGTTGATGCAACTTTATCGGCGGCATGTTTCATATCCTCGGGTGCAAGAAATTGTCCCTTTTTTATATTTACGATTTTACCTGATTCACCAGCGGCAATCAGCAAATCAGTTTGCCTGCAAAGGAAGGCAGGAATTTGTAAAACATCTGCTGCATCACCAACTAACTTTACATCGGATTCTGTATGAATATCCGTAACGATAGATAAGTTTAGTTCATCTTTTAATTTTTTGAGAATTGCTATTGATTCTTCATCACCTAATCCTGTAAAAGATTTTAAGTTTGTGCGATTAGCTTTTTTAAAACTTGATTTGAAGATAAATGAAATGCGAAGTTCGTAAGTAAA
>JAGOXU010000358.1 GCA_018059515.1 Ignavibacterium sp. | reverse complement strand
TTTTGACTATTCATTAGGCAATGAATTGAATGGTGATATTTTTATTTCTATTGAAAGAGTTAGAGATAATGCTAATGATTTTAATGTTTCATTTAATGAAGAATTGAAACGCGTTATGGTTCACGGTATTTTACACTACTGTGGATATAAAGACAAATCGGAGTCCGATGAATTAATAATGCGCCAAAAGGAAGATGAAAAAATACAACTGTTTCACGTGGAACAATAATTTATAAAATTTCTTTTATGTTTCACGTGAAACATTTTTTAAGTATGTTTTTTTTTGTTTGTTCCACGTGGAACCCAAACACAGGTTTCATTTGTAACTGAAGTATAGGTTTCACGTGGAACATTTATAGATTTTAATATTAGTATTATGTTTTTAAATGAGTATGATGTTATTGTGGTTGGTGCAGGACATGCAGGTTCTGAAGCTGCTGCCGCCGCCGCAAATTTAGGTTCTTCGACTTTATTGGTTACAATGAGTCTTCAAAACATTGCTCAGATGTCTTGCAATCCTGCTATGGGTGGAATTGCGAAAGGTCAGATTGTTCGTGAAATTGATGCTCTTGGGGGATATTCTGGGATAGTTTCTGATCGTACTGCAATTCAATTTAAAATGTTGAACAAATCAAAAGGTCCTGCAATGTGGTCTCCTCGTGTTCAAAGTGACCGTATGCGCTTCGCAGAAGAATGGAGAATGATGTTGGAAGGCACCCCTAATCTTGATTTTTATCAAGAAATGGTTAGTGGGTTAATTATTGAAAACGGACGAATAAAAGGAATTAAAACTTCTCTTGGAGTTGAGATTCGTTCTAAAGCTGTTGTTTTGACTAATGGTACTTTTTTGAATGGTTTAATTCATATTGGGGAAAAACAATTTGGCGGAGGTAGAGCAGGGGAAAGTGCTGCTTATGGTATAACCGAAGATTTGGTAAAAGTAGGTTTTGAATCTGGAAGAATGAAAACCGGTACACCACCAAGAGTAGATGGTCGGTCTTTGGGTTATAGTAAAATGAATGAAGAAAAAGGTGATGCGCGTCCTGATAAATTTTCTTATTCTGATGTGACTTCTCCACTTACTCATCAGCGTTCTTGTTATATGACGTATACTTCAAATGAAGTGCATTCTATTTTGAGAGAAGGTTTTGACCGTTCTCCAATGTTTAACGGACGTATTAAAAGTTTAGGTCCTCGTTATTGCCCTTCTATAGAAGATAAAATAAATCGTTTTGCGGATAAAGAGCGTCATCAACTTTTTATTGAACCAGAAGGATGGAATACATGTGAGGTTTATGTAAATGGTTTTTCTACTTCTTTACCCGAGGATATTCAATTTAAAGCATTACGTTCTGTTGCTGGTTTTGAAAATGTGAAGTTTTTTAGACCAGGTTATGCTATCGAGTATGATTATTTTCCACCAACGCAATTAAAGCATACTTTGGAAACTAAACTTATTGATGGTTTATATTTCGCTGGACAAATTAATGGGACTACTGGATATGAAGAAGCGGCTTCTCAAGGATTGATGGCTGGAATTAATGCTCATTTAAAAATTAATGAGAAAGAACCATTAATTTTAAAAAGAGATGAAGCTTATATTGGTGTTCTTATTGATGATTTAATTACCAAAGGAACTGAAGAGCCTTATCGTATGTTTACTTCTCGAGCAGAGTATAGAACTTTATTGCGTCAAGATAATGCAGATTTTAGACTTACTCCTTTATCTTACGGGATTGGTTTGGCTTCTGAAACAAGATTGCGCCGCATGGAGCACAAGCTAAATGAATCGGAAAAAATGGTTTCCTTTTTCAAAGAAACGAGTGTTACTGTTGCTGAAGCAAATCCAATTTTAGAATCCAAAGGAACTGCGTTGATTTCTCAAGGGGATAAAATGTTTAAAGTGTTTTCACGTCCACAAATAGATTTAGAAGATATTTTAAAATTTGAGAAAGTGCAGCAATACGTTCAGGATAATAATTTGGACCAAGAAATTTTAGAACAAGCAGAAATACAAGTTAAATATTCTGGTTACATAGAAAAAGAACGTAATAATGCAGATAAGCTTACACGTCTTGAAGAAGTAAAGATTCCTGAAAACTTTGATTATTCAAAAATAAAATCGATGTCTATTGAAGCTAGACAAAAGCTGAGTAAGATACGTCCAATTACAATCTCTCAAGCATCACGCATTAGTGGAGTATCTCCTAGCGATATATCTGTGCTTTTAATCTATATGGGCAGATAAAATTTTAATCGAATTGTTCCACGTGAAACTTAAATAAAAAATAATGGCATTACTTGTAAAAAGAGTAATGCCTTTTTCAGCAATTAATCAACCTCAAATGAATTCAACTGATAAAAAACATTTTCTTACTGTAAAAGATTATTCTGTTTCCCAAGAAATTTTTGATTTGCATTACGATGCAACTTTGGATATGTTGGTTACTTATCCACAACCAGAATTGAATAATTTAGGAAGGTATTATGAAAGTGTAGATTATAT
>JAGOXU010000150.1 GCA_018059515.1 Ignavibacterium sp. | reverse complement strand
CAAAACGAATGCAAGGCTACAACGCTTGCTGGGTCCCTGGAACAGATCACGCTTCTATCGCAACAGAAACTAAAGTAACAAAATTTTTAGCTGATAAACAGATTGATAAATATCAAATTGGACGCGAGGCATTTTTAGAACATTGTCAGGAATGGAAAAAAGAATACGGCGGAATTATTATCCAGCAGTTAAAAAAGCTTGGCGTAAGCTGCGATTGGCGGCGCGAACGTTTTACAATGGATGATGAATATTATCACGAGGTTATAAAAGCCTTTGTTGATCTTTACAAAGAGGGAAAGATTTATCGCGGATACAGAATGGTTAATTGGGATCCAGCAAACAAATCCGCAATATCTGATGAAGAAGTAATATTTAAAACTGTTAACGGAAAGCTATGGTACTTTAAATACCCTGTAATGGATTCCGAAGAGTTTGTAGTTGTTGCAACAACACGACCAGAAACGATGTTGGGTGATACTGGGGTCGCAGTTAATCCTAATGACGAACGATACAAACATCTTATCGGCAAAAAAGTTTTGCTTCCTATCGCTGAAAGAGAAATTCCAATTTTTGCAGATGAATATGTTGATATGGAATTTGGAACAGGTGTTGTAAAAGTTACTCCTGCTCACGATGTTAATGATTACGATATGGGTCAGCGGCACAAGCTTGAGATGATAAATATTTTTAATGATAATGCTACCACAAACAACAATGTTCCAAAAGAGTTTCGTGATCTTGATCGTTATGAAGTAAGAAAAAAAGTTGTTTCAAGAATGGAGGAACTTGAACTGCTTCATATGATTGAAGATTATCAAAACAAGGTTGGATATTCTGAGCGCGGCAACGTTCCAATCGAGCCATACTTAAGTGAACAATGGTTTATGAAAATGGACGAACTTGCAAAACCCGCTATTGATGTTGTTCGGGAAGGAAAAATAAAATTCTATCCCAAGCATTGGGAAAAAACTTATTTCCATTGGATGGAAGGTATTCGTGATTGGTGTATCTCTCGCCAGCTTTGGTGGGGACATCGAATTCCTGTTTGGTATTGCATTGGTGATGATCATTGCAAACTTGAATGCAAGGAGCCGATTGTTTCCATAACACATCCGGAAAAATGTCCGCATTGCGACTCAAAGAATCTAAGACAGGATGAAGATGTTCTTGATACGTGGGCATCAAGCTGGTTGTGGGCGCATGCAATATTTAAAACTGAGGATGAAAGAAAATATTATTACCCTACAAATACACTTGTAACCGGACCGGATATAATTTTCTTTTGGGTAGCGCGAATGATAATGGCTGGAATGCATTTCCAAAAAAATATTCCTTTTAGCGATGTTTATTTTACAAGTATTATCCGCGATGTACAGGGAAGAAAGATGAGCAAGTCTCTCGGCAATTCTCCAGATCCGCTGGATGTTATTAAAGATTACGGCGCTGATGCTTTAAGATTTACAGTAATCTATCTTGCGCCTCTTGGGCAGGATGTGATGTTTAGTACTGATAAATGTGATCTTGGAAGAAACTTTGCAAATAAGATTTGGAATGCCGGAAGATTTTTATTGATGAACCTGTCTGACCGACAGGCAGGTGCTGAAAACAGTCCTCTCAATAAGGAATTGTCCAAAGGACTATTCGAAAAAAATTCTCATTTAGACTTTGCAGATGAATGGATATACTCACGTTTAAATAAAACATTGCAGCAGCTTAACAAAGCGATGGATGAGTTTGAAGTAAACAATGCAATAAAACTTATTTATAGTTTTATATGGAATGACTTCTGCGACTGGTATGTTGAAATGATAAAGAACAGACTTTATGCTGATGATGAGGAAATAAAATCCGCTGTGCTAACTCGTGCAATTTCAATCTTTGAAGACGCATTAAAGATGCTCCATCCTTTTATGCCGTTTGTTACGGAAGAACTCTGGCAATTAATAGATGAGAGAAAAGATGGTGAAAGTATTTCAACGGCAAATTATCCAACGGTTAATGAAAAGTTGATAAAAGATTCTGCAGATGAAGAAATGGATTTTGTTAAAGATATAATTACAGCGATAAGAAATAT
This sequence comes from Ignavibacterium sp., assembly GCA_018059515.1. GTDB lineage: Bacteria > Bacteroidota > Ignavibacteria > Ignavibacteriales > Ignavibacteriaceae > IGN3. The sequence goes on along the minus strand of JAGOXU010000150.1, from coordinate 6,239 downwards.
TCGCGGTGAGATGAACATTTCACCATCTAAAAAAGTAAATGCAATGATTAAATCATCTTCAGTAAAAGAACACCAGATGGAATACATAAAAAAACTTGCGAAGGTTGAAGAACTAAAAGTTGATACAAACATTCAGAAACCAAAAGCAAGTGCATCTGCAGTGTTGAGAGGAGTTGAAATATTTATTCCGCTTGAAGGATTAATTGATCTTGATATTGAAAGACAAAAAATCCAAAAAGAAATAACTCGATTAGAAGGCTCGCTTGCAGGAATTGATAAAAAATTATCTAACGAAAAGTTTATTGCAAATGCTGCTCCTGAAGTTGTTGAAAAAGAAAAAGCAAAGCAAAAAGATTGGTTAGATAATATTGGTAAGTTAAAAGAGATTTTAAATAATTTAAATTAGCAATTGCCACGAGCTTTAGCTCGTGGATGGAGAGTTAAGTTATTCATTGGCTTTAGCCAAAGTAATTGGGCTAAAGCCCGAAAGAGTATTTATTATTTTCACCCCGACCTTTAGGTCGGGGCAATTAAATTTTGGAGAAAAATACTGTATCGAAATTTGCAAGACTTCGTCAACGATTGGGCAATTGAGTCCGAATCAACATTAAAAGTATTTAATAATCTTACAGATGAAGCATTAACAAAAAAGGTTAATGAAAATGTAAGAACTGCAGGAAGATTAGCCTGGCACATTACAACTTCAATTGGAGAAATGGCTCATCGTACAGGACTAATCGTTAAAACAGTTGAGAGTAATTCTCCTGTTCCAGTAACTGCAAAAGAAATTGTTAATGCTTATAAACAAGCATCGGAAAATTTGCTCTCTGCGATTAAATCAAACTGGAGTGACGAATCTTTAAAATTGGAAGATGATATGTACGGAGAAATGTGGAAAAGAGGAACCACACTGGTGTAATCATATCGCATCAAACTCATCATCGCGCGCAGCTTACTATTGTTATGAGGTTAAACGGACTTAATGTTCCCGGAATTTATGGTCCATCAAAAGAAGAATGGACACAACTTGGTATGCCGGCGCAGGAGTAATATTTATTTCCAAACAAAATATTCTTCAAAACTTAAATTGATTAAGTCTTTTATTGCAAACTTATCGCCGATTGATAATTCATCATACGATAATTCGGGTGTATGTTCTGGAGAAATGTAAGGGTACATTAAATCTTTATCGCTATCGCTGTGTCCGAGTCCAAATGCGTGCCCAAGCTCGTGAATAATTGTTGCTTTAATTTCTCCCGCTGAAATTTTTTCATCGCCGTTTTTTATTAAACTAATTTGAATTTTTGAAAACTCAATTTGTTTGTTTTTATCAGTGTCGTAGTCTGTTAAACCGAGATAATTTTCTTCGTACTTGTCACCTAGATTTTCAACAAATAAAACGGCAATATCAGCGTCATTAACCGACTTGACAAATTTATATTGAATTCTATCATCAGCTTTGCGCCAAACATCCATCGCGTATTTTACATAATCTTTATAAGCTGATTTGTAATAGCGCGATGATGATTCTTTTACATAAATGTTAAGCGGAAATCTTGATTCCTCCCAATGTTTTCCATCCCACAAACTATTTTTTGATTTATCGATTCTGAAATAATTTTCAGAAAAATCATTTTCTTTATTACGATAATTGTTTTTCTTTCTGGTGTAACTATCTTTTTCTGTTTTTTTGTTTGGCGGATAATATTCTGAAAGTTCGTTATTACTTTTTCGATTTGTTTTGATTTGAATATCTGCAGCCGAGCCTTTTGTTGAAGCACTTTTTTCGTAATTGCTATAATAAGTTCTCTTGGATTTTTTGCTTTCGGATGATCTTCTTTGTGCAGATGTACTATCAATTAATAATAAACTGGCAACAACTAATATTAAAATTATAGGTAAGTGATTATTTATTCTTTTCATTTACTGCTCAGAAATTGTAAATCGTTTATAAGTAATACTAATTAAAAACCCGTGAATGTCAAATACTATTCCAACAATTTGTTTGTAAAATTAAATAAAATCAAAAGATATTATCAAAGCGAGTGTCTTATTTAGAATCCTAATATTAGCCAATAGTCTAAAATGATAAACAAGAATTTAATGATACTGATGTGTACTTCCACCAATAAATTCACGCAACACACTTTCGCCTGGAACAGATGATTCATCTGCAACAGGAGTTACAGTTTTTAAAACTTCATAAACTCTTGTTGATCTTTCAAGTGCATCAGCTTTAAGCGGATCGCCTTTGTACTTTTCTTTCCATTCTTCAAAAAGTTTTAGCATCCGGTTTGCATAGATTGGAACTTCGTACGGCATACCGCTGCTGATTACAAAATCTGCAGTGTTGGAATATGGAATAATATTTCTTAACTCGCTGCCGCGCACGTAATGCCAGTGTTCTAAGGTTTGCTGCGGATTGTAAGCACGGAAAACAGAATCACGCAACATTCTGCGCATCAATCTTAAATCCGTCCAGCGAATATATCTTCCATCTTTCCCTTTCATTTGCAAAAGCGGTTCAAGATATAATTTAAACTTTACTTCTGCAGAAATATCTTTACTGAAGGCAGGATATAGACCATGTAAGCTATCGATTAAAAGTAATTCGTCCTTTGCGAGTTTCATTGGAGTTGCGTTTAGAGTTCTCGTCCCGGTTTTAAAATCATAAAATGGAATCATAACTTCTTCACCGTTACTCATCCTAACAAGATGTTCGTTAATCAATTCTAAATCTAAAGCTTGCGGAGTTTCAAAATCGTAATCACCAAATTCATCTTTTGGATGGAACTCCAAATCAAAAAAGTAATGATCTACATTTAATGCTTTAAACTTGAATCCTTTTTTTATCAGCTTTTGCTCAAGTTTAATTGTAGTTGTGGTTTTACCGGATGAAGATGGACCGCTGATCATAACCATTCTAAGCGCATCAAGTCTTTCGATGATTAAATTTGCAGCAAGCTCAACATCATCTTCGTAAAGCGCTTCGGATTCGTGCACGATATACGGAAATTCACCTTTAGCAATTCTTTCATTTAAACTATCTACGGTGTGAAGATTATGCGATACAGCCCAATCCAGATTTCTCCAAATCTTTTGCCACGGAACATTTTCATTTAACTTGGATGCATATCTGCCTTCAGCATCTCTTCTGTTAGCTGCTTCATCACGGTAAAGAATATATTCCTTTGCAACTTTTGCGTGTCCGTTTTCAATCAAAACTTTTTCGACTACATCCTGTACATCTTCAATGTGCGGAGTTGTTCCTTCAGGAAATTTTTGATTCAGCAATTCAACAACCTGCTCAGATAAACCTTGTGCAGTTGATTTATCACGACCGCCAACAGCAACGGCAGCGCGGTAAATTGCATTTGCAATACGCTCCTGATTAAAAGGCACAATAGCGCCGGTTCTTTTAATTACATTTTTAATATGGGTTTGCATTAGCACTCCTTTAATAAAGAAAATTTAGACACAGGATAAATTTATAAAATAAGATTGATTGGAACACCTGATATAATAAAAAATATTGGAGCATATATTTCGTCCCTGCGGAACTTTATTTACGGAATATATTTTTTGCCTATCAACATTTCGTCTCTCTGAGAATAAGGTCTGAGTTTATTTGACAAAGGAATATTGCCTACAAATATTATTCATAATTAGTTTGATAAAATAAAAAACCCGATTAACATTTAACCGGGTTTTAATAATTAGAAAATTAAGACAGAATTATTTCATATAAACCATTTTAATCATTTGAGATGAAGCTTTTCCGGTTGTTAATGATGAAGCATTTAGCACAGCAAAATAAATTCCAGAAGATAATTTAGAACCATCGAATAACTTTGTATGATTACCTTCCGTTTGAACTTCATTTACAAGCTCAGCAACAACTTCTCCCAAAATATTTACAACACTTAACTGCACGGTGCTTTGTTCCGGAATATTATACTTTATTAGTGTGGCAGGATTGAATGGATTTGGATAATTTTGTTCGAGTACAAAATTATTTACAACGCCGCCAACATTTACCGTTATATTTCCTGAAATTGTTCTTGTTCCATCAAAATCAATTTGTACTAATCTATAAGTATATTCTCCCTTAGCTAAATTTTCATCAGTGATTGAATAAACTTGCTTTTCGGTCGTTGTCCCATAACCACCAACAAATCCTATTTTCTCCCAATCTGAATTTCCTAAAGCCCCTTCCTTTTGGGAAGAGGTTGGGGTTAGGCTTCTTTCAATTTCAAATCCTAAATTATTTAGCTCGGTTGCCGTAATCCAATTTAAAGTAACATTGTTATCAGCAACTGATGAAGTGAAAGACACAAGTTCAACAGGAACAGTTGAGGGATCAATATAAACACCAGTATGCTGCGGATTAAATTGATACATAGCATTTACAATTTTTGTTGGATTGTAAGGCAACCCTGTATTCCAAACATACAAGAATACTTGCTTGTTATTTATATCGAAGTTAAAACTTCCCCCAACCAGATCAAGCAAACCATCGTTGTTTAAATCACCCAAAAGAGGCTGCTGAAAACTTGAGTTCTGCATAAATTCAAGAGGCCAGCCTGTAACGAGTGAGCCATCCATATTTAATGCCCTATATCTTCCCAAATTAACTTCGGTTACGTTCTCATCAAAAATAATTTCAAACTCGTTATCGTTATCAATATCAGCAATCGTAATTTGATTTGCTGATCCGTGATACGGACCCATCGGGAAGTTATTTACTAAACTTCCATCCACATTATAAGCAAATACTGAAAAATAGGGGGTTGGTGATGATCCATATTCTCCAATAATTACTTCAAGTTGAGAATCGCCGTCAATATCCGCAACGATAGGTGCGCCGTAAATCCAATTGGGAACAAACTTGGGCCAGCCGGGCAAAATTGTTCCATCGTATTTAACTGCATAAGTAATTCCACCGGAATCAACAGCAGAAGAATGTGAACAGAATAATATTTCTAATTTACCATCGCCTGTTAAATCAGCAAGTACAGGTGCAGAATAAGAATTTGATCCGACTAATGAATCCACAATAGCAAAAGGAAATCCGGGTAATATTTGTCCGTCTTTATTCCATACATATAAAAGATTTCTGGATTCCATAACAACATCCATAACACCATCATTGTTTACATCACCTGCAGATGCGGATGCACCAACATATCGATCCATTATTTTAGGCCAGCCGGGATAAACAGTTCCATCTCCTTTATAAACGTATGCTTGCCCGGTTCTTGTACCCAGAATTATTTCCATTGATCCGTTGCCATCTAAATCAGCAAGCGTAGCACTCATCGGATATTTTCCAACATTAACCGGAAACCCGGGAACAACGGAACCATCTTTTTTAAATGCTTGAATGTGACCACCGAGCGGACCGCCTATTCCTGCAACAATTTCACCTTCGCCATCATTATCTATATCTCCGAAGGATGCAGTCCACACAGCTTCGTAGTATTGAGTAAAAGTTTTAGGCCATCCGGTAACAGCGCTTCCATCTAAATTAACAGCGTATAATGTTTCACCTGCGCCAAAAATTATTTCCATCTCTGCATCAGCATCAAGGTTGCAATAAATGGCTCCTGTTTTGGGAGAGATAACTGTATACAATCCTTGTTGTGGAAATCCTGGATAAACGGTAAAACCGGGATCATACATATCGCTGTAAGTATTAGATTCAACAATTATATCAGAAACAAGAGTAGCACCATCAAGATCAGGAACGAAGCTTGATCGCATTTGTGCCGGAGTTGAAGTATAGAGCACAAATACAAGGGCGAGCAGAGAAGTAACAAGTGAGTAATAATTTTTCATAGTTTTACCTTTTATTAAATGAGAGAAATTTGATTATATGTTTTTATTCGTAAACAGACTTTTTATTCCAATGTGCAATTGAAAATAATAAAATATTTTGTAGATATGAATGATGTTTGGCAAGTCGTACTGAGTTAACTGAACCAATGTCTCTTACCCTAAGTATTATGTTTATTCTCTTTTTTCAATTTTTACTTGTTTATGGAAAACATCTCTATAGCATAAATTAATAATCATTAAGGATTGAATTAATTTTTAACTAATGAAATGTGATAATTTGAAAAATATTACGTATTTTACGTAACGCAATTTACGTAATGGAGAATTTTATGAAAACTGCAAATCCGTTTTTGCTTAGCGGTTATATTTCGAAAGAATATTTTTGTGACCGAGAAAATGAG
>JAGOXU010000149.1 GCA_018059515.1 Ignavibacterium sp. | reverse complement strand
ATAATTGTGCACCAACTTTATACAATTCTCTAAAACTTTCTTTTACGATTTCAATGTAGAATATAATATTATCTTTATCGTTTTGATGCTTAAAAAGATAGGCTGATGGAAATATGCTTAGCAATAATTCATCTTTCTCGTCATTATCCACATCCACAAATCTTAGCGACTGATAAATATTGCTAAAAGATAATCCACCCCGGTATTCAGCCGATTGATCAAGGAAGACTTTTTGCATTAATATTTGTGGTTGATGATTTTCAAAACTGACAATTAGTAATAAAAATGATGGAGCAATTGAATTTGTTTCATATAAAATCGCAAAATCTTTTTTACCATCACCATTATAATCACCTGATGATAAAATATTATTCTTAAGTGTAGTTAGTCCAATTACTTTTAACGAATCACCTTTAACTATATTGTTTAAGTTTTGAATAGTATAAGAAATTAAATCACCATCTGCATCGACAAACCATATCTCTTTTTTACCATCATTATCAGAATCAATAACAAGCAAATTATTATAAACATAATTATTTGATGCAGAAAATTTATCTGAGTCAAGCGTATCAATGTATGATTTATAAAATATAATTTTACTTGTATCAACATCTAAAGTGCTTTTAATTTTTCTTATTTGATATGAAGTAAAATCTTTTTGTGAGATTATTTCAAATGTTCCATCATTATCCAAATCATCAACAAAAACAACGTTATCCGGTGCAGGATTTTTATACTTTTCAGTCAGATTAAATATATTTACTGTTTGCTGTTCGTCAATTATTACATCAGGCATTTTGTAACTAATCAAATCTTTTTTACCGTTATTGTTAAAATCTCCAAATGCTCTTGGGAATTTGCTATCAAGAGAATCAACTTTAATGAATGAATCTCCTTCAAGCTTATATAATCCAAAATAAGAGATGGGCGATTCATAGAGAATCTGACAAATTATTTCATCGTAATTATCTGAAAGAAAACTAACCGGCTCATCAAACATATTTCCTAAAGGCATCCAAAATGGCATTTCATTATAATTAGTTAATGATGGAAAATCTTCCGTCCTGATTTGGAAATAGTTATTACCGTTTGCTGAATCGACAACCGCAGTTTTTAATCCAGCAAGATTTTCTGCCTCAAAATAAACTTCATAATTGGTTGATGGTTGAACTAAATCTTTTGGAATAAATCCATAATGAAATTGCTTAACAAAGAGATTATTAGTATCAAATCCATCTAAACTTACAAAACTAAAGTTAGATTCACCAACCCTTCTAAAGTACATTTTCATCACACTTAACTGATTAGTATAAAATTCACCAGCAACGGTAGACCTGTCGCCAAAATAAATTGAACCTAAGCCAACTTCCACAACTTTTGGTGCAGTTCGAACAATGTGAAAAATAACTCGCTCTTCCAATGTTCTGCCATTGTTTGAGTTAATAATTAATCTTAAAGTATATCGACCTTCCGTATAATTAGAAATGTTTAGATTATAAATTTCTTTTGAGGCAAATTGGCTTAGTCCATTTTCTATTAACTGAGTCCAATCCATAGGTTCAATCCCCTCTCCAATTTCCAATCTATAATTAATAAAATTTGCAGATAGTATTGTGGCAATAATTGGAATGGTATCTTTGTTGGTAGCAAAATCCATTAAAGGAAAATCAAATTTAATAATTGAAGGTGCCAGCACTCTAAGAGCGCGTTCCATGTTCAATCTGCCTGCTCCAGTTTTAATATCCCATCCAGATTCTCCGATGTCATCAGTAGTTGATTTAATTATTTGTTTAACTTCTTCGTTGTTAAAGTTTTGCAGTGACATAATTAAAGCAGCAGTTGCGGAAACAAACGGGGCTGAAAATGATGTGCCTGCTTTCAGAGAATATTTTGAATTTAAATCGGTAGTTAAAATAGAGACACCAGGTGCAACCAAATCGATAGTTGGTCCCCAATTGAATCCTGCAATAAAATCCTCTTGAGTTGAACCACTTACACTGATTACTTCAGAATATCCAGATGGGTAATGCTGTTGACTTGAATTCTGATTTCCAGCACTTGCTACTAAAATAACATTTTGTGAATAGGCGTATCTTATAACATCACGCAATACAAATGAAAAGGAATAATCACCCCAGCTCATATTAATTACTTCAGCACCCATCCTTATGGCATATAAAATAGCAGCAGCTGCATCATCTTCTTCTCCATCACCTGAGGGATCAAACGATCTTATGTTTAATAAAGTTACATTGGGGGCAGCGCCTGAGATACCAAATAGATTATTTGATTCCGCAGCAATAACTCCGCCCACTTGTGTTCCATGCCCAGAAGCTAATGAACTTTTTGAATCATCATATGGATCATTATCCCAACCTAAGTAGTCTCCGCTTGTTGAATCAAACGGAAATCCAACTCTATCCGTAAAATCCCATCCACGATAATCATCTATAAATCCATTATTGTCATCATCAACACCATTGTATCTTTTATCTCTTCCAAAGTTATCTATTCCGATCTCACCATTATTTTGAAATATATTGTTTTTTAAGTCTATATGATTATAATCCATTCCCATATCTATAACTGCAACAATAACAGACTTCAACCCTTGAGTTATATCCCACGCATCAAACGCTTTTATTTTTTCTAAAGCCCATTGCTGCGATAATAAACTATCATTCGGAACAAAATCTAATTGATAGGTTGAAGATAATTGAATGTATTCGATATCCGGATCCAAGGAAAGTATAGAATTTAAATTTGCCTCAGCCACATTTTCTGAGAATTGAACTTTTACAATTCTTCCAAGTACTTCATCTCCCCTGCCCAAACCTTTTGCAAGATAATTTATATCGTAAGTTGGCAGTGCTAATGGGGCATCGTCAAGATTGTTTGATAAAACTTTCTGAGAAATATTTGTTTCAACAACACTAATTGGCACATTACTTTTATATTTAATAAAGTATGTTTTTTGTGCAAATGATGTGAAGGTAATTAATAAAAGTGCGGCAGTTAATAAAACCGGATTAAACTTCATACATCTCCTTCTTGAAGTTAGTGTCTATTTTTGTTGGATATTTACCTGAGAAACAGGCTGTGCAATAGTTTTCTTTGCCTGCTTCGGAAACTGCTTCCAACATCTCATCGATAGTTAGGTATTCTACGCTATCAACTTCAAGATATTTTTTTATCTCCTTTATATCCCCTTCTAGTCTCGCTGCTATTAATTCTTGCTTACTCGGAAAATCCATTCCATAAAAACAAGGATACATTATTGGCGGTGATGATATTCTTAAATGAATTGCCTTCGGATTTGCTTCTCGTAATAAATGCACTAATTGTTTTGATGTTGTACCGCGAACAATTGAATCATCAACAACTACAATTGTTCTTTCTTCTAAAACTCCTTTTACAATATTAAATTTTATTCTAACTCCCGTTTCACGATTTGATTGACCAGGCTGAATAAATGTTCTCCCGATATAGTGGCTTCTAATCAAACCGATTTCTAATCTTGTATCAATTCCGTCCTTTTCCAATTGGTTTGCATAACCTAAAGCAGTTGTGTTAGAGCTGTCAGGAACGCTAATCACATAAACTCTTTCACCATCGGGATCAATAACCGGATGTTTGCGCGCAAGTTCTTTGCCAAGTCTGCGGCGCATTTTATCTACGTTGTGCCCAAAGATAAAACTATCAGGTCTTGAAAAATAAATGTACTCAAACACACAATATTTTTTTGGTTCGGGATTCCCATTTATTCGAAATGATTTTATTTGTTTTGTCTGGATTGATTCATCATCAATTACAATTAATTCTCCCGGAGTTACTTCGCGTAAAAACTCAGCGTGTTGAATATCAAACGCACAAGTTTCCGATGCTACTAAAAACGCATCATCTAACTTACCCAAAGCTAAAGGTCTAAATCCTAATGGATCGCGGGCTGCAATTAATTTATCATCTGTTAAAATTACTACGCAATAAGCACCTTTAACTCTTCTAAGCGCTTCAAGAATCTGATCAATTTGATTATCAAGTTTACTTCGTGCAATCAAATGTAAAATTACTTCTGTATCGCTTGTAGTCTGAAAAATCGCACCTTCATTAACAAGTTCTTCTCTAAGTTCTTTAGCGTTGGTAAGATTTCCGTTATGCCCGATTGCAAGATTACCCATTCGGTAATTAACCATAAACGGTTGAATATTTTTTCTTGATTTTGCGGATCCGGTTGTGGAATATCTATTGTGCCCAATTGCAGAATTACCGATAAGAGGATCAGTAAGTAAATCGTGATCAGCAAAAACCTCAGATACTAATCCTTCACCTTTTACGATATTAAAATGTGCGTGATTATCACCGTTGAAAGATCGGGTAACAATGCCGCTTGCTTCCTGTCCGCGATGTTGTAAAGCATGCAGTCCATAATACGCTTGCGCAGATGCAGTATCGGAACCATAAATACCAAATATTCCACAATAAGAAATCGGTTTATCTTCTTCGTAATTCATATTTTTCAGGCGATTTAGTTGATAATAAATTCTAATCAAAGTTAAGTAATTGCAAATATTTTATGAAATTAGTTCAAAAATATTTTTGATCTATCGATAGTTATTTGTTAAAAATTTAAGATAAAAAGTAGTAATTTTGTAGTACTATTTCAGAGGAAAAAAGTTTTATGAAAAGTGAATCAATTCAATCATTTCTAAAATTAAAAAACATTGCTGTTGTTGGTGTCTCAAGATCCACAAAAGGATTTGGAGTTGCGGTTTATAATCACTTAAAGGCTAATGGTTATACGGTTTTTGCATTAAATCGAAAAGGTGGGTTTTCAAATAGCACTAAACTATACGAGTCGCTGTTTAAAATTGAAAATCAAATTGATGGTATAGTTACTATCGTTCCTCCGGTCGAAACGGAAATTGTAGTGCAGCAAGCAAAAGATTTGGGAATAAATAATATTTGGATGCAGCAAGGTTCTGAGTCCAAAAATGCAATTGAGTTTTGTGAGCAAAATAAAATTAACTATGTGGCAAATGAATGTATTCTGATGTTTGCTGAACCTGTAACATCAATCCATAAATTTCATCGTTGGGTAAATAAAATTACCGGCAAGTATCCAAATTTTTGATTTGCTGTTCAAAAGATATTTGGATAGAGACTCATTCGCTTAGAAATGTATCTATTTCTTTTCTGCATCTTTCAATCTCACAGCTTACTGCAAGATGACCACAATTATTATTCAACAACAATGTTTTTGCGTTTACAGACTCAGCAAAATTTTTTGTTTCCACTGGAGTTACCAATAAATCAGTTTCAGATATTATTAAAAACAGTTTTGATTTTATATGTTTAACCGTCTCTTCTCTCGATTCATTGTATGAAGCATATATATCGTGTTTGATTATAGCTTTTAACTGAAAAAAATAATCTTCAAGCGTAAATGTTTGTGAATAATCTTTATCAAAACTTTTCAAGTAAGATTCAAAATCTTCCGGTTTTATTTTACTAACAAAATAATCTGGAGTTCTGCCTAATCCACCCATCAACATTGCAAGTGTTTTTCGTGTTTCCTGTTCGCTAACTCCATACCTTTTATCTGTTTCGATAATGTTTAATTGAATGTTCATCATAAGCAAATCAAAGCTGCTTAACTTAGGTGTGCTAACATAAGAAACAATTTTATCTATAAAATCCGGATATGCAACCGACCACTCCAAAACCTGCATTCCGCCAAGCGAACCGCCAACTGCGGCAAACAAATGTTTTAATCCAAAATATTTTGTAACAAATTTATGTTGTGAGTTTACCATATCACGAATTGAAATTTCCGGAAAAGTTTTAATCTTAAACAAATTATAATTTGATGGAGACGATGAAACACCATTACCAAGTGCATCAATAGCGATAACAAAATATTTTGTTGTATCTATAAAACTGTATTTCTGAATCAGTGTGCCAACATCTTTTGTAGTACCCTCAAACCAGGTCGGAAATATAATTGCATTTGATGAATCACTGTTAAGTTTGCCAAATGTTCTAAATCCGATTTTACAATCTTCAATTGTTTGTCCATTTACCAAATCTAAATTACCAATCTCAGCAAATTGCTGAATAGATTGACTAAAAGTTATTGGCAGAATAAAATAAAAAACTAAAATCAAATTAATAATATTTTTTTTCATTGCGCTTTCTTAAATACCTTATAAATAATTGCAGTTAAATTTATAAATTAGATTTAGCATTAAGAAGAAATTGATAAAAGAATTTAGGATTAACCATGAAAAAATACTTACAAACAATCGTCTTATTCGGTATTCTTCTCTCTATCGTAAACTTTAATTTATATCCACAAGTTATTGATAAAAGTGAAAACTGGATAAAAGTTGCGGAGGGATTAAATTTTCCCGAAGGTCCTGCATATGATGGAAAAGCATCAGTATATTTTTCTAACTGCTACGGTGGATGGATTGCGAAATATTCTGCTGGAATTACAGATACTTTTGTTTCTATCTCAAACGATTCGTTATTAATAGAAAAAACAAATGGCTTGGCTTGTGGTGTAGATGGAAACTTATATGTTTGTGAATATGGCAAAGGACAAATTCTGAGAATAAATAAAAATGCACAGATAGAAGTTTTAGCTGATGGTTACGATGGAAAAAGGTTCAATCGTCCAAATGATATAATAATTGATGAAAATGGAAATCTATTTTTTACTGATCCAAAAAGTTATGATAAAAATATATTGGATGGCAGGATATTTTTTGTTGATGTTAAAACAAAAGAAGTTTTTTTACTTGATGATAGTCTTGCATTTCCAAATGGGATAAATATTTCACCGATTGACGGAAAGCTTTATGTATGTGAATCAGCAAAACAAAAAATTGTTCGCTTTACAATCACAAATGATATTAGATTAATTAACAAAGAAAATTTTGTTGAGCTGCCGGGCGGTGATCCTGATGGAATTGAGTTTGATGAAATGGGAAATATTTATGTTGCACATTTTGGCGGTAAAGCTATTTATATTTTTTCTCCCGAGGGAAAACTGCAGCAAAAAATCGAAACTCCTGGCAGCAAACCAAGCAATCTTGAATTTGGAGATCGAGATTATAAGACTCTATTCTTAACCGAAGATGAAACAAATTCTTTATATAAAATCAGGACTAATTATCCCGGCAAAAATATCTTGAACAAAAATTAATTAGTTCTCTTGTTTTTTAATCAACATTAAACAATTACCAACTTTTCTTTCACCTGTTTGATCAGAGGGACTGTTTACAACCTTGTTATTTATAACCATAGTTGTAGAACCGCCGCCATCAAAATTTAACCCCTGATAAATTCCCTGCTCAATCATTAGGTTGGCAAAATCATCTAACGACATTCCGCTGCTTGATTCTTGTCTTCCATCAACAGTAATAAAATAAATTGTTGTGCTGTCTCTGGATATTCCAATTCCGGTTCTTGGATGTTTTGTTTTTGAAAATCTCGGAAACACACCTTCTATGGTGCTATCAGATTTAATTAAATTAATTCCATCTTTAACTAATCTTGGCCAGCCGCCAAGAAGTGTGTTTATATTATTACAGATTGGATTAAAACCTAAAATAATTTTTAATGTATCGCCAAGTTTTATTTCTCGTTCAAGATAATGTGCAAATTTATTATTTACTGATAAAATATATTGTGAGTTAATTTTAATATTGCCGCCGTGATAAAATGAATCAGAAACAACACAGTATAAAGTATCATGATTATTTTTAATAAGGGTTAATGGAGTTTTGCTCGTGTACCAATTATGTGTCGATTGCGGAGTTAACTCTCCCTGAAATGAATTGTAAAGTGTTATTGAATTACTATCAGCTTTCGAGTTAATTCTATTTATAGATTCAGATACCCCGTCTGCCAGAATTAACCGACCACTAAAAACAAATTGCTCCATTAAAAAACTTTTATTGTCAGTTACTGCAAACTGAGTATTAACAAAATCATTAAAAGGTGAATCAGTAAATTTAACTGCTTTAACAAATATGCCATTGGAAATCATATTATTAATGAGTTCACCGTCAGTTTCAAAAAAATCTGCGTTAATTGCGGCAATAACATTATAACCTGAATCCGTAAGTGCGCTAACCATTTCGCTTGTTGTGGCTTTATCATTTAAAAGGTTATTTGCTTTTACTGCTCTTAATTCAAAATCATTTTTTGAAAAATCTATTTTCAAAATATCGATCGAAAGTGTATCAATTGTATTAATTATTTTTTTGTGAACAACTCCATCACAAATAATCTTATGGCTTGTTGTTG
>JAGOXU010000148.1 GCA_018059515.1 Ignavibacterium sp. | reverse complement strand
AGTTTAAACATGCATCGTGCCATATAAACCAATATTTGTTCCATAGTTATTTGTTCCTTTTTTGTTAAATTTCGCATACAAATTATTTATTTTGCCTCATTTTGATATTGAATATCAAATATTTATTCCATTATGAAATCAGGCAACTGAAGAATATTAACCAACATTTAGTTAAATGAACAACATCAAAACTTTAGGAAATGGAATTTCGACTTTGGCAAAAGATCATTACGAAAATTTTCCGGTCGCATCTTTCTTAATCCCAAAGTATTATCGTACAGATGTTGCGATTGTTTATTGGTTTGCAAGAACCGCTGATGACCTGGCAGATGAAGGGAATGTTGATTCCGAAAATAGATTAACCGAGCTGAACAATTTTGAAAATGAATTTACAAAATCATTAAAAGGTGAAAGCGAAAATCTTAATTTTAATTTACTTGCAAAAACTATCACTGAGAAAAAGTTATCAACAAAATACTTTTATGATTTACTTTCCGCCTTTAAGCAGGATTTAGTTAAAAAAGAATATGAAAATTATGAAGATGTTTTGGATTACTGCAGAAGATCTGCAAATCCTGTAGGAAGAATTTTACTTGAAATATTTAAGATTGATGATGAAGATGCGATAATAAGCTCAGATAAGATTTGCACCGCACTTCAGCTTACAAATTTTTATCAGGATACTGTGATTGATCTGAGTAAAAGCAGAAATTATTATCCGCAGGATGATATGAAAATGTTTAATGTTACTAAAAATATGTTTGGGTTAAAGCAAAATAATCCTAATATTAAAGCGTTAGTTAAACATAATGTGCAGCGCACGCAGGCTTTGTTTAACGAAGGAAGAAATCTGCTTAAGTATTTAAATGGCAGGTTTAAGCTTGAAATCAAATGGACGATTGCTGGCGGTGAAAAAATTTTAGAAAAGATTAGAAAAAATGATTATGATGTTTTTTCTGAAAGACCGAAACTAACTAAAGTAGATTTTATTTCATTATTAATTAAAAATATTTTTTGATGTCAGAATCAGCAAAAGAAATATCTAAAAATAGTAAAAGCAGTTTTTACTACGCGTTCAATCTTCTTCCGGAAGAGAAACGCGATGCTATGAATACTGTTTATGCTTTTTGCCGCAAGACTGATGACATCGTGGATGAAAATTCCGATTCCACAGATTTGAAATTTGAAAAACTTAGAAAATGGCGAATCGAATTTGAAAAAAGTTTTTCAGGGCATTCAGAATTTTCTTTGCTTAACAAACTTGGAACAACAATCTCAAAATTTAATATCCCTCTCGATCCATTTTTTGAATTGATAAAAGGAATGGAAATGGATTTGCAGAAAGATCGTTACAAATCCTTTGAAGACTTGCAGCTTTATTGTTACCGCGTTGCTTCAACAGTTGGGTTGATGTGTATAGAAATTTTTGGATACAAACATCCATCAACAAAACAATTTGCTGTTGATCTTGGAATAGCTTTGCAGATGACAAATATTTTGCGCGATATTGGCAAAGATGCAAAGAACGGAAGAATTTATTTACCGCAGGAAGACCTTATAAAATTTAATTACAGTGAGCAGGAAATTCTGTCGCTTGTTTACAATAATAATTTTAAAGACTTAATGATTTATGAATCCGCCAGAGCAAAACAATATTTTAACTCAGCAACCGCACACCTTGATCTTGATGACAAAAAAACAATGTTCGCTGCGCGCGCAATGCAGCATATTTATTATAAAATGTTGGAAAATATTATCGCTGCTGATTATGATGTTTACAACAATGATATTAAAGTCTCGAAGTTTGAAAAAGTTGGAATAGCTTTGGGAGTTTGGGCAAAGTATAATTTAGTTTATTAATGAAACGGTGCTTAATTATCGGAGGCGGATTAGCGGGCTTAACTGCTGCATCTATCTTATCACAAAAAAACATTCCAGTTACACTTATCGAATCATCCCCAAAATTAGGCGGCAGAACATATTCTTTCTTTGATAAAGAAACTAATTCCATTATTGATAACGGACAGCATATTTTGATGGGCTGTTACAAAGAAACTATTTTATTTCTTAGATTAATTGGAGCGGAAAATAATTTTGAATATCAAAAAAATCTTTATCTAAAATTTATAAGCAAAGATAAAAAACAATTTAAAATCGATGCTTCTAAATTGTTTTATCCTTTTAATCTTTTATCTGCAATAATTAATTACTATGCTTTTACGGCAAAAGATAAATTAGCCTTTATTTCTTTTTTGATAAAACTTCCATTTATAAGTAAAAAATCGTTAAGCAAACTAAATGTAAAAGAATGGCTTGAGAGAGAAAATCAAAACCAAACTTTAATTAAAAACTTTTGGGAAATTCTTTGTGTCGGAGCTTTAAATACAAATTTAGAAAAAGCATCTGCTTACATTTTTTATGATGTACTGATCGAAATATTTTTTAATGGGAATTTCGCATCAACAATTGTACTTCCAAAGTTTGGATTGAGTGAAAGCATTATAAATCCCGCACAGGAATTTATACAAAAAAATAATGGACAAATTATTTTATCGGAAACTGTAAAAGAGATTGTGGTAGAAAATCAAAAAGTCGTGGAAATTAAAACAGATAAAAATGTTTTTACTGAATTTGATTATGTAGTTTCTGCAATTCCATTTTATGCACTAAATAAAATAGTTAAAAATGGAAATCCAAATTTTGAATCTGCCGCACTTGTGGAGAGACTTGAACTCACTCATTCTACAATTCTAAATATTCATATTTGGTTGAAGGAAAATAATCTAAAAGAAAAATTTTATGGATTACTTGATTCTCCACTGCATTGGATATTTGTAAAAGAGAATCACATAAACATTGTAATTAGTGATGCAGATTATCTTGCAGAAAAAAGCAAAGAAGAAATTTTTGATTTTGCAACTGATGAACTTTTTCAATTTACTTCAATTGGTAAAACAGATATTTTGAACTACAAAATCATAAAAGAAAAACGCGCAACATTCGTTCCTGCGATTGATATTTTAGATAAAAGACCAGACAGCAAAACAGTATTTAAAAACTTATTTCTTGCTGGTGATTGGGTTAACACAGGATTGCCCTCTACAATTGAAAGCGCAGTTAAAAGCGGTAGAATGGCTGCGGAATTAATTTTAAACGAAAAATTGAATCAATAAAATAAAAAACACAATGAACGAGAAAGCCAGATACTACATCGATAAACTTGAACTTAAAAAACATCCCGAAGGTGGATATTACAGAGAGATATATCGCTCGGCAGAAATGTTTTCAATTGATCCGCCAAAGAAAAATCTTAAAAGAAATGTTTCGACATCAATTTATTTTTTGCTGGATGGTTCGCAGGTTTCAAAATTCCACAGATTAAAATCGGATGAGCTTTGGCATTTTTACGATGGCAGTTCAATCAAAATATATGTGATTGATGAAAGCGGTAAATTGGATGAAATCACTTTGGGACGAAAAACTGAAGACGGCGAAGTGTTTCAAACCGTTATCAAAAAAAATAATTGGTTTGCTGCAGAAGTAATAAATAAAAAATCTTTTGCATTGATTGGTTGTACAGTTTCACCAGGGTTTGATTTTTCTGATTTTGAACTTGCGGATGTGGAATATCTTTTGAAAAATTTTCCGGATCATAAAAGGCTAATCCAAAAATTAACTTAAACTGTTACCTTACGAAAAATTTGAGACCTCCAAGATTTCAAATAAAAGGTTTTGCTAAAATCAGTATTATCTCAGTAAAAATCTTAAAACCTTGGAGGTTTTTGTCTTGCGTGCGTTAGTTGAGTTAAGCTGTAAAAGTGCATCTGACAAGTTGCGAAAAAAAAATACCTTCATTTATATCGTGTATTTGAATAGATTGGAATCGTAAAATTTGATATTGATTTATTATTGAATTATTAACCGATTTTATATAATTTTTGCCACAAATTTTAAAATTTATAGAGGAGCTTTATCGATTATACTCTACGGATTTATTTTGTTTCACTTTACTAGGAATACTGCATTAAACACAAAATAAAAAAGATCATTATCGAAGCCGCCAAATTAATTGTGGTTTCTTTGGTGATATTTTACGCAGGTATAAATCTCGGATTTGGCTCCGGGTATAAATCTCAGGTAAATGAAGCTATGCTTCAGGCTGCCTGTTACGATTTAATTTCCGATTTACGGAATTTTAATCTGCACAATCAATACGATACCGGATTGATCAAACCCGATTCTGAAAAGAGACAGTCAAATGATTTGGTTATCATTGATAATTCTTTTTCACCGGATTCTCCATTTGTTGCTATTGATGATTCTATAATTTCCTTAACAGATTCATCAGCGTTAATCAATCTTCTTGATTCCACAAATATTATTGAAGATTCCGTTTTATTCTTAAAAGATTCAACAGCATTAAGCAATCTTCTTGATTCAACAAATGTTTTGGATTCCGGAAAAGATTCAATCAAAACAAAAGTAAAAATTAACCAGGATTCGTTAAGATTAGTTCAGATGGCTTTGGATTCAACCGCAAGGCTGCAGTACTTTAGATATCAGCGCGAAGATGTTCCTTACACAACTTTAAAGCAAAAGAAAAAATCTAAATTTTTTGTTGAGCCGTCACCCACTTATAAAACAACAACAGTTACAATTGATTCCACAGGCAAGTTTGTAGAGATAAAAGAATCAATTGCCGGCAAACCGAGTAAAATAATTTTAAGAGTACCGCTTGAAGAGTATATTGAAACCCGTTTGCAAATTGAAGAACGAAAAAAATGGGAAGCTCTCGGTTATGCGTATGAGTTAAAAGATAGCAAAGTTGGGCTTGGAGAATTAATTAAGAGCTTTACTGATTTTGAAATTCCATTACCGAGTGTTGGCGTGTTAAGCATATTTGGTCCCCCAAAAATAAGTTTAAAGATCGGTGGATCAGTTCAAATACACGGAGCTTGGAGAAGCGAAACCACAGAAGGTATTACTGCATCAAGATTGGGTAACACAAGAAATGAACCGGATTTTAAACAGCAAGTACAAATAAATGTAAACGGAACTATCGGTGATAAACTAAATATAGCTGCCGATTGGAATACGGAGCGAACATTTGAATATGAAAACTCGCTTAAAATTAAATACACCGGTTATGATGATGAAATAATTCAGAGCATAGAAGCAGGAAACGTTTCACTTCAAACATCTCCGTTAGTTGGCGGAAGTGAAGCACTATTTGGAATCAAGGCTCAAATGAAAATGGGTCCGTTTACTCTAACCACAATCGCAAGTCAGAAAAAAGGTGAAACGAAAGAAGTGCAGGTCTCCGGTGGAACATCAGAAACTCCTTTTCAAAAGCGAGCTTATGAATATTCTACAAATCACTTTTTTATTGATACGGTTTATGCATCAAAAACTGGCAAAGTGTTTTATAATTATTATGGAAATCCAACTCCTCAAGTAAATCCCGCATTACAAGTTACTAAGTTTGAAGTTTGGAAATCAATTGCTCAGTTTTCTAATGATCGTTCTAAAGAAAGACTGGCAAATGCCTATATAGATTTAAACCCGCTTGGTGTTAATGAAGAGTATGATGCCAATAAGCGTGCTGATCTTACAAATCCAGTGCCCGGTAAATCCTATGGCGGCAGGTTTGTGCTGTTAAAAGAAAATGACGATTATACAATGCACCAAGAAACGGGATTTATTACTTTCAAATCTACTCCTAATGATGAAGAAGTAATAGCCATTGCATTTACTCAGGAAAATGGACCTGGAATAACCGATGATATAAAATATGGTGAGTTTTTAAATCCGGCTGATACATCGAAAAGATTAGTCCTGAAAATGGTAAAACCGGAAAATTTAAAACCAGGCGGCAATTATGCTGAAGCCTGGAGTTTGATGTTAAAAAATATTTACGCTTTAGGTCCAAGAGGTATTAAGCAAGAAGGATTTGAATTTGATATCCAAAGAGAAATTGCCGGACAAGATCCAGTAAGTGAGATTGGAACCACAAGATTTTTAAATGCCTTTGGTTTAGATCTTTTAAACTCAAGCCAGCAAGCCCAGCCTGATAATATATTTGACTTCAGAGGAGGTATAACAATTATTCCGGAAACCGGTGAAGTCATCTTTCCAAATCTTGAGCCATTCGGCGATGATTTGCCAGCATCATTAGACAAGGCAATTTATAATTTTGATGAGGTTTATGATACAACAAGAAATGCCGCTCAAAGGCAGAGCACTAAAGACAAGTGGATCTTGGTCGGTAAAAGTAAGGGAAGCTCGACATCTATATATCAGCTTGGATTTAATGTTGTAGAAAATTCTGTAAAAGTTTTATTAAACGGAAGAGAACTTAGTGTGGGCAGCGATTACTCTGTTGATTACAATATCGGGCAATTAACAATTAGAAACGATGCAGCGCTTGTTCCAGGCGCTGATCTTAGAATTACTTATGAACAGAATGATCTTTTTTCACTTGCTTCAAAAACACTTTTGGGTGCAAGAGGTATTTATGAGTTTTCTAAAAAAACTAAACTTGGATTTTCGATTTTAA
The DNA here is from genome assembly GCA_018059515.1 of Ignavibacterium sp. GTDB lineage: Bacteria > Bacteroidota > Ignavibacteria > Ignavibacteriales > Ignavibacteriaceae > IGN3. The sequence goes on along the minus strand of JAGOXU010000148.1, from coordinate 1,790 downwards.
ATCTTAACCAACAGACTTTAAGTGATAAAGTTAGAATTGGAGAAGAACCATTAAGCAACAGTATTTATGGTTTAGATTTTAACACAAGTGCAGATTTACCATTCCTTACAAAATTGTTTGATAATGTTTTTTCAACTCGCGAGATGTCAAGTTTCAACTTATCGGCTGAATATGCTTACATCGATCCTGATCCGAATACTAAGAAAAGTACTATTGCCTCTGATGGCGGCAAAAGTATTGCTTACATTGATGATTTTGAAGGAGCCAAAAAAACAATTCCAATTGGTGTCTCATACACTTCGTGGAAAGATATTAGCCCACCCGATTCAATGTATCTTGTTCCTGGATTAAGTAAAACCGAATTGATGAATCACAAAGCCAAAACTTTCTGGTTTACCGAAACTCCATCAATCGTTACTATTGAAGACATATATTACGATAAAAAACAAGTTGCCAGAACTGATCAGCAAATTTCTGTTTTGGATTTTGTATTTCTACCCGATACTCCGGGAACATATAATTATGATCCACAGCTTACCGAAAGAAATAAATCCTGGGGCGGGGTAATGAAACTAGTTTCTTCTACAGCTAACAATTTATTAGATGAAAATATTGAATACATTGAATTTTGGGCACAGACATTAAATGCACCGCCTGATTTAAAAGTTTATTTAGATATTGGCAAAATTAGTGAAGACGTAATTCCAAATGGTAAATTAGATACTGAAGACCGGGAACCGAGAAATGATGCTATTGATCCCGATGGAACTGAAGATACAGGAATTGATGGATTAATGGATGATGCTGAAAGACTCGTATTCAATAGCACAAAATCTGATCCCAGCGGTGATAATTTCTTCTTCCAGCGAAATCCGGATATTTGGCCCTTTGATTATTATTCGATTAACGGTACGCAGGGCAATGCAGTATTAACTGATATTGGAAGAATACCTGATACAGAAGATCTAAATAGAAATGATCAAATTGATTTATCTAACAACTACTTTAGATATGAAGTTTCACTCGACAGTAATTTTGCAACAAATCCTTTCTTAGCTGGCGGTGGATTAAATCCAAAACTCACTAAAAAATGGTACCTGTATAGAATTCCTCTAAGAGATTTTAAAGATAGAATTGGTGACCCAAGCTTTACAGATGTTAAAACAATCAGAATGTTTATTCAAGGTGCCGATAGTATGGTACACTTCCGTGTTACGGAATTTAATCTTGTTGGTAATCAGTGGTTAAAAAATCTTCCTGATTCAATAGCACAAACTGATACGATACTTTCTATTTCAGTAGCTAGTATTGAAGAAAGTGATCAAAGGAACCCGTATTCTAGCCCACCAGGTGTTTTTCAAGAACGCGATCGAACCAGACCTGATGAAAACATTTTAAGAAATGAGCAATCACTTAATTTAATATTAAAGGGTTTGGCTGATGGAGATAAAAGAGAAGCCGTAAAAATTCTTTACAGACCGTTAGATGTTTTTAACTACAAACAGATGAAGTTGTTTATCCATGGTGATAAAAACAATAGTTCAGGAAGCATTTCTTACGCTGATACATTAGGCGGAGTGTTTCAATATTCATCAGAGGTTTATTTTAGATTTGGCGGTGATACAAATAACTACTACGAGTATCGCCAGCCAGTATTCCCCGGTTGGAATGAAGTTACTTTCAATTTTGATGATTTAACAGCTTTAAAACAAGCTCGCGGTGATAACGATACATCTGCATTTTTTCAAGCTGTTGTTGGCGCACCAGCCGGACATTTTTATGTAATAAAA
>JAGOXU010000357.1 GCA_018059515.1 Ignavibacterium sp. | reverse complement strand
GATTATAAGCTTGCAAAAAGTGATGCTGAAAATAAATTTGTTTGGCTGCGCAGATCACCGGGCAGTGAAATGGAACGATGGATTTTTATTCATTGGATAGATAATGCTACTCCGGAATATTTAAATGCTGATTCAATTAAAGCAATAAGAAATCGGATGACAAAACAATTTTATCAAGTGCGCGATGAGGATTCGGCGTATGTTGTTTTGGTTGATAGTTTTTACACAACAAGCGAAGTAAATTTTAATAATAGATACGCACTTTACACACAAGGTTTATGGGATTTAAATATCAAAGGTATGGGCGGTCCGTTTGTCAATTATACTTTTTATGATGAGAAGAGCAAAAGATTATACATGCTTGATGGATCAATCTTTGCACCAAAATATTACAAACGAAATCTTATTCAACAAATAGATATAATACTTCAATCGTTTTTAACCAGGGATGAAATTTCAAAAGACCGCGCTGAAGATCTTATTGATGATATAGACGACTCAATTAAGTTTTAAATTTGATAACGTCGGCGGCAGAGCAAACTCTGGAAAATCTGCCGCTAATTTCATCGTATAAGTTCTGGCTATATCCAACTTATTAAATTGCACTTCATACAAAGCACGGCTTATCAACATTGAAGCAATAAATCCTCTTAAAGAAGTAACGTATTTATCATCTCTACTCTCAAATCTAATTTTAAAATCAGGTAAAGGTGCATTAACATAATCGCCTGTATTAACCACCTTAAATAAAAACAGATATGGAACAAGTGTGTATCCTTCAGGCAATTGAAATTCACCACGTTTCATTTCACCATTAACAAGTTCTGGTGCAATAAAATAATCGTGCTTAATAATATTTGTTGAAATTAATCCAGTCATAATTTTTCTATATAAAGATTCCAGTAGCTGGTTGTTGGTTTTATCTTTCTGTTCACGTTCAAATGGTTTTAACGCTTCAATAAACTGTTCAACTTCAGGTTTTATACCTTTTAACAAGTTTGGATGATTTGTTTCTAACTGATTATAGTACCAGGATCTTCGTAATAACTCTTTATCAATTACAGTAACATCTTTTCTAAAATTTTCTACCAACTGAAAATAGTATGCTGCGGAAATAAAATAATCCCACTGATAGCTAAACACAATTGAATTTTTTGGAAGCGAATTTAAAAGAACTTTAGTGTAATCTTCATAAATAAAATTATTTTTTTGATTCACTTGATCATAGTTTGAATAAAATTGTAATCCCAAAAACAAAATAAGAATTGAAATCGGAATTATAATTTTCATTTTATTTCTTACCGCAAAAGTTATTACCTGCACAATTCCAAAAACAGCAAAAAATGCAAGTGAGATGTAAGCAAGCAAAAAGTAGGAATCAATATCATTAATATCGTAGTTAATCGAATATAAAACTGTTGATAAAAAAACTATCATATTAAAAATGAAAAATTTTCTTGCATAGATAAATGAAACTATCAAACCAACAATTACAATAATTAATGTTAATGAAAATTCTTTAGGAAGATTCTCAATAAAATAATTAAACTGTTTTGCCGCAGCCTCACTAGATGAGAAAAGCCAAACTTGATATTGCTGACCGGAAATGTGTCGGATTATGTGTTCCCAATCGGTTGGATTACCCCAATTCATTAACGGATTCTGAGATGCACGTATTGGCAGGTAGGAATAAATCAGAATCAAAATTGGAAAAAATATTAGAAGCATAAAAATAATTTGCTTTATACTTTTTGTATTGAATCCATTTTTTGCAAAGTACAAATAAGCAACACCGGGAATAATTAACAGCGTTGTCATGTGATTTGAAAATCCAAGTGCTAACGTTACTGCAAACACAATCCAGTATTTTGAAATCGATTTTTCAAAATCAAAAAACAGGAATGCTTTAATTAAAACAAAGATTACTATTGTTATTAATAAAAGATGTAAACTATAAACTTCAACCGAAGTACTTTGAAACCAAAAAGTTTTACTTAATGCAAGAAACAATCCGCTAAAAACGGCTGCAATAATTTTTACATTATCAGATAACACAAATGTTGAATGAATTGATACAACTTTAGATTTATCAGATTGTTTTTTCTTCTTTGTTTTTTCTTTTTTTATTTTGTTAAATTGAAACGTATTAAGATTATCCAAAACAAGTTTTACTGTAATACTGAAGATAGTTACTGCTGCAGCACAGTAAATTGCAGCTAATAAGTTCATCTGAAATATTTTTGAAAAGGGAAGCGGCAGTAAAGAAAACAAATATCCAAGCATTGTATAAATTGGATAACCAGTTGGATGTGCAATGCCAAGTGTGCATTGAACAGTAGCTAATTCGCCTGTGTCTATTTCGATTACAGATGGGGCAATTGTCAACATATAAAAAACAAAAGCGATTAATCGTGTTAACAAGTAATAGTATTTTTGCAAGTATTTCATTTTCTGTTTTAAATATTAATTAATAATGTTTTTGTAAATATTTTTTGTTTGTTCCTGTATCTCGTTAAGATATTTTAAAAATAAATCTGC
>JAGOXU010000356.1 GCA_018059515.1 Ignavibacterium sp. | reverse complement strand
ATTACAAAATTTTTTAACCAGAGGAATAAATGCAAATAGGAATTGTTGGACTGCCATTTACAGGAAAATCAACTCTCTTTCAAACAATAACAAAAACCTTACTTGATCCAAACGAACTGACAAAATCTGAAGCTCATCAGGCTATGATAAAAGTACCTGATGCTAGATTAGATAAGTTAACTGAAATGTTCATTCCAAAGAAAAAAGTTAATGCAACAATTGAAGTTGTTGATGTGGTCGGATTGCAAAAAGGTGATTCAGGTTCAACGCAGTTTACAGGAAATTTTTTAGGCAAAGTAAAAACAAACGATGCTTTAGTGCAGGTAGTAAGATTGTTTGAGAATGAAACTGTTCCACATCCCGACGGGTCAATAAATATGATGCGTGATATTAACTCGTTTGAAACAGAATTTATTTTATCCGATATGGCAATTCTTGAAAAAAGATTGGAGACGATAAAAAAGCAAATCTTAAAAACTCAGGATGAAAATCTCAAACGTGAGTTGCCCGTGCTCGAAAAATGTTATGAAATTCTTCAAACTGAAAAACCTTTACGCGATGCTGCACTGACAAAGGATGAATTACACATTCTAAAAACATATCAACTGCTTTCCGTAAAGCCAATGCTTATAGCTTTAAATTTTGATGAGTCACAAATAAATGACACAGAAAAATATTTGGAAGAACTTGTTAAGCACAAACTCGGACACAACACAAAAGCATTATCTTTCTTTGGTCAGATTGAAAAAGAAATGGCTGATCTTCCTGAAGAGGATGCAAAGGTTTTTATGAATGATTACGGAATTACTGAATCTGCTTTGGATAAATTGATTCGCGAGGCTTATGATTTACTTGGACTTCAATCATTTTTTACCGTTGGCGAAGATGAATGCCGTGCCTGGACAATTAAGAAAGGAATGACGGCACAGGAAGCCGCGGGAGAAATACATACAGATTTTTTCAAAAAATTTATTCGTGCAGAAGTTGTGCACTATGATGACTTTATAGAAGCAGGCTCATTTGCAAAAGCAAAAGAAGTTGGCAAATGGCGGCTTGAAGGAAAAGAATATATCGTTAAAGATGGTGATATAATTTCTGTTAGGCATAGTTAGAAATATTTTAGATGTTTATTTTTAAAAAGAAAATTTAATCATATTTAAGGGGCTTATTTATGAAATCATTCATCTCATTTTTATTGTTCTTTCTCTTAATCATTAATGTAGGTTGTGATAGCACAACAGAACCTAGCACGAAAAAAAATCTAAAGGGAATTGTTAAAGACACTCAGGGTAATTTACTTTCTGATGTGAAAGTTTTTATAATATATGATATTGGACAAAATCTTCCCAAAGCTCAAAATTATTTTAATATAAATAAACTAACGGGAATTAGTTTTGTTGAACTTACCTCGTTTGCATCCTTAGTTTTGGGAAATAGTGTGAAATTGAGTTGGAGTACAGCAACCGAGTTAGAAAATCTTGGATTTGAAGTTCAAAGAAAGATTAATGCGAGTGGTGATTTTAATAAAATTGGTTTTGTTGCTGGGAGTGGGACAACAACTGAAGCTAAGAATTATTCTTATACTGATGCAAATGTTATCCCTGGTTCATATACTTATCGATTAAAAGCAATAGCTTTTGATAGTACTTATGAATATAGCAATTCAGTTAATGTTACATTTGCAACACCATTCCAAACTGGTTTAGGTCAGAACTATCCAAATCCTTTTGATCTAACTACAACAATTCAATTCCAATTAAGAAAACAATCTAATGTAAAAATAGATGTTTGCCGTTTTAAAGATAAATCAATTTACTTTAATCTTTTAGATCGCTCTCTATATCCAGGAAGTTATAATGTACAATATATGCCTGATTCACTTCCAAGTAATGGATATAAACTATTACTAAATATTCAAGAATCTGATTCGACTTACACATTAGAAAAAAATATTTTAAAAACCTTCAGAAGCTATGATCAATCAATGCTAGCAGGTTCACCAAATACTATTACAAAATCAGGATCCTTTGAAATCAAGTATGATGACATTCCATTTGGTCAGAATTTTTATCTTACTGGTGAAGCCGACCCAACTCCCTTAGGTGAATTTAGACTTAGAAATAATTTGAAACTTGTTATTTATAAACCTGGATTTAAAGTCGTTCAAAAAGATGTTGCAATAAATCTGAATGAAGGACAAGAATTGGAAATAAAATTGGAATTGGAATAAGATTTTTTAAATGAACATTTTTGTATGCTAGTTCACAAACCCAGTTTCTCAAAGAAACTGGGTTTGTTTGTTTTTATGAGTTGTACTTAAAGTCCCCCTTAGGGGGATTTAGGGGGCTACTAAATACTTTTCTAAGAAGAACACACCAATTTAAAGTAAAGACGAGCCGGTGGCTCGTCTTTACTAACTAATCATTTCAAAATACTTTGGCTGCAACATGATACAAAAGAAAACGACTCAGCGAGTCGTCTTTACATTATTTCCTATACACTTTGAATATTATACACTCCACTAAATAATGAACTAAACATTGA
>JAGOXU010000355.1 GCA_018059515.1 Ignavibacterium sp. | reverse complement strand
ATATATTATATTGTTGATATACAAGATCTGATCTTTTATTTCAATTGTATCGCCGGGCAAGCCAGTAATTCTCTTAATCAACACAGAATAATCCATAGCAGCCGGATCATAATAATCAACAGGAATCTCAAATGCGATAACATCATTAAATGATGGTTTACCCGTTGAGAATAATTCCGTTCGTGATAATCTTTTACTGATAAACGGAATTTGATGCGGAGTGGCGAATGAATATGCAATTTTATTTACAAGTAAAAAATCACCTTCAAGTAAAGTGTTTTTCATCGAACCGGTAGGAATTTTAAAAGCATCTACAACAAATATTTTTAACACTAACGCTAAAATCAAAAGTAAAATTAATATCTTTAATAAGCGTTTCATTTACCAAATTATATAATTAATTATTCATCAATTTGCAGCACTGCTAAAAATGCTTCCTGCGGAATTTCAACATTGCCAACTTGCTTCATGCGTTTTTTGCCTTCTCTTTGCTTCTCCAAAAGTTTTCTCTTTCTGGATATATCACCACCGTAACATTTTGCAATTACATTTTTTCGCAAGGCTTTAATTACTGATTTAGAAATTACTTTTGCACCAATTGCAGCTTGAATATTTATTTCAAACATCTGGCGTGGAATTAAATCTTTAAGTTTTGAACTTACCTTTCTTCCCCAATCAAATGATTTACTTCTATGTACAATCATCGATAGTGCATCAACAGGCTCGCTGTTTAAAAGTATATCTAACTTTACCAAATCTGATTCACGGTAACCAATATATTCATAATCCAAAGAAGCGTAGCCGCGTGTTGATGATTTTAGCTTATCATAAAAATCAAAAATTATTTCTGCTAACGGAAATTCAAATTGAACGTCAGCACGAGTAGGATCTAAATAAGTTGTGTTAATATAAGTACCGCGCTTATCCATCGCAATTTTCATAATGTTACCAACGTATTCACTCGGAGTAACAATTTGTGCCTTCATATAAGGCTCTTCAACACGATCAATGTTTCCAACCTGCGGCATTTCTGCGGGATTATCTACGATTATTTTTTCACCTTTTTTAGTGTAAACAATATACTCCACGTTCGGCAGTGTTGTAATAATTGATTGACCATATTCGCGCAGCAATCTTTCCTGTACAATTTCCATATGAAGCAAACCAAGAAATCCGCATCTAAAACCAAATCCAAGTGCGGCTGAAGTTTCAGGCTGATAGATTAATGCAGAATCATTTAAACAAAATTTTTCTAAAGCATCTCGTAAATCTTCAAAGTCATCCGAATCCGTAGGATACAATCCGCTGTAAACCATTGGTTTTACATCTTTATAACCAGGCAGCGGTTCGCTTGCGCCGTTTCTAACATGTGTTATTGTATCACCAACTTTAGTATCTCGCACATCTTTGATTCCTGCAATCACATATCCAACATCACCGGCGGAAAGTTGATCAGATTTTATTTTCTTTAATCCTAAAGTTCCAATCTCTTCCGCTTCGGTTTCCTTATGAACTTTAAAGAATTTTATTTTTTCATTTGTCTTTAAAGTTCCTTGAAAAATTCTTACGTAAGCAATTGCACCACGATACGCATCAAACACAGAATCAAAAATCAATGCTTGCAGCGGAGCATTTGGATCTCCTTTTGGCGGCGGTACTTTTTCTATTACAGTTTCTAATAATTCGTTAATACCGATTTTAGATTTTGCACTAACTAAAATTATATCTTCTTTGTTGCAGCCAAGCAGATCAATTATTTGATTAGATACTTTATCAATCTCAGCACTCGGCAAATCGATTTTATTAATAACCGGAATTATTTCTAATCCTGCATCTGTGGCAAGATAAAGATTACTAATGGTTTGTGCTTCAACTCCCTGCGCAGCATCTACAACTAAAATAGCGCCCTCACAAGCCGCAAGCGATCGCGAAACTTCGTAAGTAAAATCAACGTGTCCCGGAGTATCAATTAAATTTAAAATATATTCCTGTTTATCTTTTGCACGATAGTGCATTTGAATGGCATGAGATTTTATTGTTATGCCGCGCTCGCGCTCTAGTTCAAGATTGTCTAAAATTTGATCTTTAGCTTCGCGTGCAGATACAACGCCTGTGGTTTCTAAAAGACAATCTGCGATAGTTGATTTACCGTGATCAATGTGTGCAATTATGCAAAAATTTCGGATGTTATTCATATTCTCTTAATTATTTGTGTGCAAATATACTTAGGTAGCAAGTATTAAAAAAGATTTGTCTTTTAAGAATAAAATATGTCCTATGATGCTATTTACTTCTCATTTATTGTTCGAAACAAATATCCTGTCTGATCTTTTTTTAATTTGATATAATGCACAAGTAACTTGATGTTAGGTTATACTTTAGTTAGCTTGCTTTACGAATTAAGTATATTTTTTCTAAAATCGTAAATCATTAAAGTTTTCGTTATGGTTAAAGCAATTAATAATACAGAAGGAAATAGTTCTAAATCAGAGCAATTAGCAAAAACTGCGTACAAATTATTTATGCGTCATGGGATTCGCAGAGTT
>JAGOXU010000147.1 GCA_018059515.1 Ignavibacterium sp. | reverse complement strand
TGTAATGACTAAAGATAATAATATTAAATATCTATTTCTCTTTTTTCTTCATTCGATTCATCTCAACTTCTTCATTTAACTTTTTGAACTCTTTTGTTCCTGTTGGATGACCATAACTATTCATCAATTTATAGTGATTTAAATATTCCTCTTTAGAAATTTTATTCTGCCAGTTGCCCGTCAACATTGCAAATCCTGTAACAATCATAAAAATTGTAACAACACCGATTGCAACAAATCTTTTACTGATTTTTTTCTTTTGTGGTAAAATTGATTTCAATTCTAATGTGTCTTTAACCGGACAAACATCAACACAATTCATACAGGTTGAACATTCATCAGAAATTACTGTTTTTACTTTATCTACTTTAATAAAAGATGGACAAGCTTTGTTACAAAGTCCGCAATCTATACAGCTTGCAGCTTTTCTTTGAATTTTGTTTGGGCTTAACAAAGTGAAAATTCCAAGTAATGCACCATAAGGACAAAGAAATCTGCACCAAAAATTTCTAATCACTATTGAAAGGACAAATAAAACTCCAATTACAATTAAAGCGGTTTGAGAAATGTTTGCAAAGAAATAATACATCTTTACATCGGAAACAAGATTGTACGGACTATCTAAAAAAGATTTTAATGCAAGATTGCTCATCAAAAAAATTACAGAGTAAGCTAAAAATCCTAATAATAAATATTTAAGACTTCTTAAGGGATAATCTAAAAACTTTGGAAGTTTTAATCTGCGTTTAAAAATCTTTTCACCAAAATCTCCAACTAATTCTGAAATAAAACCTATTGGACAAAACCAACTGCAAAATGATTTTCCAAATGTTAAAGACATTAAAACAATCGCGAGGAAAATAAAAAATCCTGCAGGATGTGCAGAATGAATTTCTCCCGTTGTTAAGAAAAGATAAAAACTCATAAATGAACTTATCGGAAGAAACCCATCAACACCAGGCGGGCGTGAGTAAAATGCGGTTGCTCCATTCGTCTCCAAGAACTGATTGAAAAGATAAAACTCTATTCCAATCCAAATACAAAGTGCAGCAAAAACTGATTGAATAACAAATCTTGTTTTCTGTATCCCTTTTTCATCATTACGGATTAACTTCTTTTTTTCACTCATCGCATTACAAAATTAAATTCTAAAAATATCTTTTAAATAGTTCCAATTTTATTTAAAGTTTTTTCCTTAAACATATCGATCGTTTCCGCACTAAGCATTTCAAGAGCTTTAGCCCGCAACTCACCCCATTGATCATGTACAGGACACGGTTTATCTGGAGTACATTCAGGAAAACCAAGCACACAAGAGTTAAAACTTTCCAAACCATCAATTGCTTCCACAATGTCTATCAATTTTATTTTTGATGGATGCATTGCAAGTTTAAATCCACCTAACTTTCCTTTTTTGGATTCGACAATTCCACTTTCGGTTAGGCTTTGCAAAATTTTAGAAATAAACTCTTTTGGTATGTTTAATTTTTTTGATATTTCTTCTGCAGGACACACACAATTGAAGTCTCGAGCAGCCATAAAAAGTATCGCTTGCAAGCCGTATTCGCATTTTTTAGAGAAAAAAACAGTCATAATTAAAACAGATTAAATTGTCTGATTAAAATTAGCCAGAATGATTTTAACAATCAATATTGAAATGTATGATAATTTGATTATGAGTAAAAAATGATCAGAAATCTTTTTTCTTAAAAGATTTTAATCCCCAAAAAGTTGGAATGATGAGCCATAAAAACAGAAGTGAAAAAGAAATAATTATACCCAACGCACTGCCGAAAAATTTATGAAACAATGCGCCGGTGTAACCCATCAAAGCAGAAATATCAAAATTTAGAATGAACATTATTCTTCCCAAATCAATCGGGTTTAACAAGCTAATTGCAAGTACAATATTTTCTATCGGATAATCGCGGAAATAATAAATTACAAACAAAACAATTCCATCATAAGCAACAGAAAGTAAAAGCCAGATAATAATTGCAAAACCTAATCCGCGCGATTTATCTGAAAATTTTATTCCAATTAAAAAAGAAATTGATGTAAAAATAAAAGTTAAAGCTGCTCCAACAATCAGCAGCAGTATAAAATTTTCAAATGAAAAGTTTGCATAACCATTTAAAATAAATCCTATCAGTGTACCGAATAAAAATCCAGCCGCTAACGGAATTGAATTACCAAGATATAAACCGATGAATAATGTTTTACGATCAATAGGCTGGCAGAGCACCATCTGAATGTAATCGTTCGAGTTGTAAACGTAAATCGTTCCGAAGATTATGCTTACAAGCGGAATAACAATCAGAACAATATTCATCAAACTCAAAATTGCTTTGCTGTTATCCTCTCCAAAATTTAAAAGTAAAAATGATGTTAGTAAAAAGAATGCGGAATAAATTAATATCCACTTGCTTCTAAAAGCATTGCTTAGTTCAAACTTTATAATTTTATAAATCAGTTCCATGCAGATTTTTCACTCATCAAATTTGCAATTGCCTTTTCTAATTTACTTTCACCCTTGTAAGTAAGCAGTGAAAGAATGCTTCCATCAAATTTTATTTTTCCATCTATCAAAAAGATAATGTTATCGGCAAGTTCTTCTATTTCACTCATTATGTGTGAAGTTAAAATTATTGCTTTGTTGTTTTTTCTTTCTTCAATTATAATTTCTTTAAGATTGTTACTTGAAACAGGATCAAGTCCCGCAGTTGGTTCATCTAAAATTATTATAGATGGGTTAAACATTAACGAAATAACTGCGCTAACTTTTTGTTTATTTCCGCCTGAAAGATTTTTAATCTGCTTATTCATTTCCGGAGATAAATTTAGCGAATCAATTAATTTTGGACTTGGCTCGATATCTAAACCTCTAAGATCGCAAATCATTTTTATTACTTCCCGCACTGTTAAGTTATCCGGAAAACTTGCAGCTTGCGGCATGTAACCAATTTCTTTTCTATAAAGATGTTCACCTAAAATTGATTTATTATTAATTAATATATCACCACGATTTGGTTTTACTAATCCAAGTATAGATTTGATAATCGTAGTTTTACCAGAGCCGTTTGGACCAACAATAGCAGTGACTTTACCGCTATCAACATTGAACGAAATATTTTTTAATACTTCAAACTTGCCAAAGCTTTTTTCTAATTCTTTAATTTCAATCAATTGATTTTCCTCAGTGCTGGATTTTTATCAACAAGTGTTTCCGGAGTTAAAGATGGGAAAACACTTTCTGCAATATCAAGTAAATCGATAAATAAACTATTAATTAAAACGAGCGCCGGCTTTTGCTGTTCAACTATTATTGAGTAAAGTTTTACAGGTCTGTAAGGCACATCACCTATTCCATTTTTATCAAGATCGTATCCTGTGTATTTGCTGTAGTAATTTTTATCAAACAGGTTAAAATTTTGTCGGCTGTTTGTGGATAGATCAAATGTATTCGATAGAAAATCATTTTTAGAAAAAGTATTGTTAGTTGAGTTTGCCATTAATTTTATTGCCCAGCCGTTTTTATCAAAAATATTATTTTCAAATTCAGATTTGCTGCAGCCTTCTATATAAATACCTGTTGTGTTTTCTAAAAATTTGTTGCTGTCAATTCTGCTTTCAGATATATCTTTTAATAAAAGCCCGTACGAAGCAGGGCCCCAGTTATTATTAAAAGTATTTTTATTCATTACAACATTTTTTGTGTACATAACTGCAACACCGGCGCCGTTGTATTCAAATTGATTTTCCGAATAAGTACAGCCATCGGAAAACATAAAGTGTAAACCATAACGCAAATTGTTTTTGCTGTGATTTTTTTCTATCAATGCATCTTTAACAAACTCAAGATAAATTCCATCTCGGTGTCCGCTTATTTGATTATTAACGATACTGATATCCTCGCAGTTCCAAAGATGAATTCCGTTTCCGGAAGATGTTTCGCTTTTACCATTTGATTTTATAAAATTATTTTTAATCAAACAATTGCTTGATGCTGCAAGATAAACACCGAAAAAATTACTGTAAAATTTGCAATCAACAAGCGAACAGTCTTTTACTTTTTCAAATCTTACTGCTGCATTTTCTTTTAGATAACTAACACCGGCATTTTTAAATATTATACCTCTTATAAAAACTGAATCGGAGTGAATTGTAAAAATTTCAAATTTACTTTCGCCATCAATTGTTGGATAATTTATTCCAATAATTCTTAATGGCTTATCTATAATTATATTGCCTTCTGCATAATAATCCTTACTGATAATTATTTCATCATAAGGTTTTGATAAGGCAATTGCTTTTTTTATTGAGTTGATGGATGAATTTTTATCCACTACAATTTTATCGGCTAGCAAAAAAGTTGAAGGCGAAAAAACAAAAAACAGAAGTAAAATAATGTTAAAACGAAAAATCATTTTACATTTCTTTAACAAGTCCGAACAGATCCTTCCAGGTTACTGATTCACCGCCAAATTCTTTTTGCAGTTTATCATATTGTTCCTGATTTTCCACAGCGAGAACATTTAATCCCATCGGACTGCGCAATTCATCATTCTTTAGATACAACGCTTTTTCAGCATCAATAATATTTCCGGGATTTGCATAATTACCAACCCAAACGGAAGTATAATTATCCTTACTTAATTTTTGATTATCTAAATATCCGACCAAACATTCGATTGAATCGAACATAAATATTTTACCTTTATCAGTAACTAATTCTGCACCATATCTTTTATCCATAACTATCATTTTGCAAAACTCACATTCATCTTCACCGTAATTAATTGGCTGCGGCTGCTTACTGCAGGCTGATAGAAGGATAGTAAATAAAGTTAGTGTAAAAAATAATTTATGCATTAGCCTTTTCCTTTTTTAAAGCTTTGGAATTATAGTAAAGTGCAAACACCGTAAGCAAAATGGAAATCAGAATAATTATTGTTCCTATTGATGGTAATGAAACAGCATTAATATTTAATAATTGTTTTGAACCGATTAACGGCGGCTGATATGTCATTCCAGGAACTTTTATCGGAGCATTGGGGTTTAGTTGATGTCCGTAATCATATTCCCACATATAAAAATCATATAATCCGACTGCACCAAGAATTAAAAACAGGATGAGCCAGATGTAAACTAATTTTGGTTTTTTGAGATAGGCATTTAACAGTCCAAACAAAATCATAAATACAATTAGGTAAGGCATAATTTTTAATTCCGGAATTGAATCGGGGTCAATAATTTTCATTCCTATGTAGTGATTTAAACCGTTTATACTTTGTAAATCATTTGGTTTCAATCCGGTAATTTGATCCAACCAAATTCTGATTCCCAATCCTTCGGGATACTGTGGTGCATTTAAATCTATACTCCAAAGCGGAAAGAAAAAGGTAAGAACTAATAAAATCGAAGCAATAAATAACATTAATCTTGTTTTTGTAACCATCATAAACCTTTGTAAAGATTTGGAGGAATAAAATTATTCCTCCAAATTAATATAAAACTAATTTCCCAACGAAAAAGAAATTGCAATATTGGAATTAGCTGGTGAAACTCTTACATATCCTTGCATCTCCTGGTGAAGCGCTGAGCAAAAATCCGTGCAATAGAAAGGATACACACCAACTTTTTTTGGCTCCCATTTTATTGTACGTGTTGCGCCTGGCATTACAAGTAATTCCGAATTATTTAATCCTTTTATTACAAAACCGTGCGGAACATCCCAATCCTGCTCTAAGTTTGTAATGTGGAAATAAACAACATCACCAACCTTTATTCCTTCTATATTATCCGGAGCAAAGTGACTACGGATTGCTGACATATAAACGTGAACTTCGTTACCTTTTCTTTCTACACGAGAATCTTTTTCACTTTTTACTGCGTATGGGTTTCCGTTTTCTTCTATCTTATAAAACTTAACTGAATTATTTATAATTAAATCAGCAGGGATTGCCTGTGCATAATGAGGCTCGCCAACAGTTGGAAAATCAAGCAGCAGCTTCATTTTATCACCGGAAATATCAATCAACTGAGCTGATTGAGTTAACTCTGGACCCGTCGGTAAGTATCTATCTTTCGTTATCTTGTTTAGTGCGATAACATATTTACCGTATGGTTTTTTGCTATCACCGCCAGGGATGCATAAATGTCCGATTGAATAATAAGTTGGAATACGATCAACTACTTCCCAAGTTCCAAGTTTCCACTTAACAATTTCAGAAGAAATAAACGCTGATGTATATGCATAACCATTTCCATCAAACTCTGTATGCAATGGTCCAAGACCCGGATCTTTAACTTCACCGGCAATAACTGCATCGTATTTTAGTATTGGAATTCCACTAACTTCACCATCAAATTGTTTGTCTTCAATTGCCTTTAGCATTTTACTAAATGAGTGAACCGGAATAACAGTAGATAATTTTCCGCCCGCAACTATGTACTCACCTGAAGGATCAACATCTACACCGTGCGGTGATTTTGGTGTTGGCAGATAATACATCATTCCGGGGCAATCTTTTGGATCAAGAACCTTTACTTCAGTCTTTTTTTCTGATACTGCAACGTGTGTTTTTTTATCTACGTGATTTTGATAATACTCTGCAGAATAAGTTTTAGCTTTTCCTTCTTTAAGATATTGTTCTGCTTTAACCCAGTTAACAGCAGCAATAAAATCTTTATCATTTTTTGAAGCGTTAATTTCTAAAAGTGTGTTAGCCTGCTCGGTGTTATAGCTTGTAAAAAATGCCCAATCGTGCGATGGACCTTTGCCTGCATGCGCAAGATCATAATTAAATCCAGGTACAAGAATTTGAAATTCTAAATTCAATCTTTCTGTTTTTGGATCAAGTTTTATAAAACTTATTGTGCCTTTAAAATTTTCTTTGTATGATGAAATTGATACATCACTTTGTGGAATGGGCACGCTAAATCTTGTTGAGGCAATTACGTATTCTGTATTTTCCGTAACAAACGGAGAACCATGATTACCTGCAGAATTTGGAATTTCAAGAATTTCTGTTGTTTCAAATTCTTTTAAATCAATTTTTGCAATGCGCGGAGTGTTGTTTCCATTAATAAAAATAAATCTTCCATCCGGCACACCGTCTGTCATTGATAATTCCGGATGATGCGCATCATCCCAAGGAATAAAACCATAAGAAGTATTTAACATAACTTTTGTTTCTTCGGAGTAGCCGTATCCTGTTTCAGGATTTTGAGAGAAAACAGAAATTGTTTTAAAATGTCTTCCGGAAGGTAAACCATAAACTGCAAGCTGTCCACTAAATCCGCCCGAAGCGAACATATAGAATTCATCATAAGTACCAGGTGCAACGTACACTTGTTCGGCTTCATTGCCGGACATTGTACTTTTGGATTGGTTACAGCCTGAATAAATTGCTGCGAACCCGAACAATATACCAAGAGCAATCAGCACATTTTTTTTTGAAAGATTTTTCATAAGCCTATCCTTTTATGGTTGTTTATTTTTCGTTTACAGCTTGTCTAAAGTAATCTAATATTGCCTTTGCATCATCAATGGTTAGATTTTGATTCGGCATTGTAGTCATATATTCTGCTAATAATTTTTTTGCTTCAGGATGTTTTTTGTAATTCTCTTCAGGATTTAACATAAAATTAATTATGAATTCCGGTGTTCTTCTTTTTGTAATATCTCTTTGTGCAGGACCAACATATTTCTCATCAAGTTTATGGCAGGCAGAGCATTTTGTATCAAAAATCTCTTTACCTCGTGCAACAAGTTTAGGATCGATAGGTGCTAATTCGATTTTTTGTTTGATAGGACCAAAACCGTTTTCTAATTCAAAAGCCGAAATATCTCCCTGTCCGGTTTTTTTTGTATCGTTATTCTTAGCTGCATCTTGTGAACCGTTATCACCACAAGACATTAAGCCAATCGAAGCGATAATAAAAAATAAACTCAAGTATTTAACAACACTATTTTTTTTTCTTTCTTCTTGCATAATTCTTCTTTCTTTACTTTGTGATTTAATAATACTGCTCAATTTAATATTTGGAAAGGTTAGAAACGAAATTCTTATTGAAATAGTACATAATCAGATTTTTTTGCTGGTTTAAAATATTAAGTTGTTGATTAATTACCAACAAGATATTTAAACATTTCAGTTTCATATTAATATAATCACTCAATCATAATGTAAATATCTGTTTGATTTAACAGTGCTTCTGTTCGCTTATTACCCCACTCTGAATTCATCAAGGTTTTAAAAATTTTTTTAATGTAGAATGATAACGATTAGATTAAAATTATCTTTTGACTTAAGTCAGTAAACTAACGTTTTATGAAAAAGGTTACAGTTATCCAGGCGATCACACTTTTCCTGGGCGTTTTTTTCCTCACTACTTCGCTGTACCAGTGCAGAAAGACAGGAGACCTGATTAAGGATCTGAA
>JAGOXU010000146.1 GCA_018059515.1 Ignavibacterium sp. | reverse complement strand
GATGGAAGCCGATGATCATGATTTTAACGAAGTTCGATCAGTTAATTTGTTTGACAATGAAAATCAGGTTATAAATATTGGATACAAAGAACAGATTAGCGATGACGACTCAAAACAAAGTATGGGCAAGATTAATTTTGATGAATCTTTAAATGATTTTTTAAATCAGTTTGAAAACAGTTTAAGAGATACGGATTTCAAAAATGATTTACTTTTAAAGATTAAAGAATGTTATAAAGTTGGAATTTCATTTAAACAAAGTTTTAAACAATTATTGTTCTGGCTTTTTGATGAGTACGGATTTGTTATTTTTGATCCGCAGGATGCAGAAGTAAAAGCATTGTTAAAACCAATCTTTACAAAAGAAGTAAATGATTTCTCAATTCAAACTCAAAAGCTAATTCAAACTAGTGCAAAACTTGAAGAAGATTATCACGCACAGGTAAAAGTAAAACCGGTAAATTTGTTTTATCACACTGATGACGGAAGATATTCAATCGAACCGGTTGAAGGAATTTTTAAACTTAGAAGAAAACGAAAACAATTTACTAAAGAAGAAATTCTTAATGAGATTGAAAACGCACCTGAAAGATTTAGCCCGAATGTTTTGTTAAGACCTATCTGTCAGGATTATCTTTTGCCGACAGGTTTTTATATCGCTGGTCCAAGTGAAATTTCCTACTTCGCTCAAGTTACTCCACTTTATAATTTTTATAAAATTGTAACACCAATAGTTTATCCAAGATCATCAGTAACAATAATGGAGAAAAATGTTGAATCAGCTATGGATAAATATGATTTAACACTTACGGATATTTTTCTTGGATTGGATGAGCTGAAAGAAAAAGTTATTGCCGGACTGTCTGAAAATAATATTGAAAAAGCTTTTGAAGATTCAGTAAACGAAATTGATTTGACTTTTGATAAGCTCAAAGAAAATCTTTTTGCTATCGATAAAACCTTAGTTGATTCAAGTTTACGTTACAGAGAGCGTGTGCTTTCTTCAATAAATGAACTAAAATCCAAAGCAACAAAAGCACAGGAAAATAAGCACGAAACTACAATTCGTCAGCTTACACGTCTATCTAATTTGCTTTATCCTTTAGAAAATTTACAGGAACGGGAAATTAATTTTACGTACTTTTATAACAAGCACGGCAAAGAGTTGATAAAGAAAATTTATAATGATATTTCAATCAGCGAGTTTGAGCATCAGATTATTTCACTCTAACGAGCAAAGCATACTTCGACTTCGCTAGTGTGACATTAGTCGATAAATATTAAAGAAAATATTTTAAAGTCATTCGGAACTCAGTCTTAGGATGATCTCGATCCAAACAAAGTTTAGATTCTTAATTTGTAATTAATTTTATGAGTTCCTCAAACATTGGATTAGAAATACCTGCACATTCAAATCCACTTACTGCTCCCCCGTTGTCCAAAATCATACTCAAAATCGCAAAAGTCATGGCAATTCTATGATCACCAAAACTTTCAAAAACCGGAATTGATTTTCTTATTTCTCCCTTTACACAAAATCCGTCATCTGATTCATCAACAATTAATCCAAGCAATTTTAAATTAGAGCAAATTGAATTTATTCGATCTGATTCTTTTATTCTTAACTCGCTTGCATTTGTGATTTCAAAACTTCCTTCAGCAAAAATTCCGGCAATAGATAGAATTGGAATTTCATCAATAATATTTGGAATAATTTCGGAATCAATCTTAATATTTTTTAGTGATGATGATTTAACAATCACATCTCCATATTCTTCATTGCTCGATATTTTTATTTCTTTAAATGAAATATCTGCTCCCATTTTTTTTAACACATCTATAAATCCAGTTCGTGTTGGATTCAATGAAACATTTTTTATTAAAAGCTCTGAGTTTGGTGTTAGCAATGTAAGCACAATATAAAATGCAGCGGAAGAAATATCACCTGGTATAAAATAATCTTTAGCTGTTGGGTAATACTTTTTACACGCTGAAGAAATAATTTTATTTTCTACAATGCTAACAGGCAAACCAAGCATTTTTTCGGTATGATTTCTTGATTGCTTATTTTCAATCACGTTGGTTTCATCATCTAAATGCAAGCCTGCAATTAGGATTGCACTTTTAACCTGTGCGCTTGCAATAGGCATTTCATATCTGATATTTATTAGACTGTTATTTGATTTAATAGTTAATGGAAGAGTTTGATACACATTCGTTTTAAATTCAGCACCCATTTTTTGCAGAGGTTCAATTACTCTTTTCATCGGTCGATTAGAAAGAGAATCATCGCCGATCAATGTTGAAGTAAAATTCTGAGCGGATAGTAATCCAACGATTAACCTTGCAGATGTCCCGGAATTACCGCAATCCAAATTATGTTTTGGATTTGTAAATTTTTTAAATCCGCATCCATTAATAATTAACTGATCATTTCTGTGATTAATTTCAGCACCTAACTGCTGTACAATTTTTATTGTGGATTTAACATCCTCTCCCTGAGAAATATTTTTGATTGACGATTTATCTGAAGCCATTGCGGAAAAAATAATCGCTCGGTGAGAAATTGATTTGTCGCCTGATATTGAAAGTTCACCGGAAACTTTTTTAATTTTATTAAAACTTCTTTGCACTTATTTCTCACACCAATTATCGATCATTTGCTCAAGGGTTTTATCATCGAGTTCACTTTTATCGTACATACCTTTTACCCAGCGTTGTCTCATTGCTTCATACATAATTACAGCAGTTGCCACAGAAACATTTAAACTTTGCACCATGCCAAATTGTGGAATCAGAAATGTCTCATCTGCTGAATTTGCAGCTTCATCAGACACACCACGATGTTCATTCCCAACAACGATAGCAGTTTTTTGTGTTAAATCAAGATCGTAAAGATTTTTGGATTTTTCAGATAATGAAGATGCTAAAATTTTAAAACCATTCTTTCTTAATTCTGAATAGCATTCATCAATCGAATTATATTTTTCTTTATCAACCCATTTAAAAGCTGATGCTGACGACTTCTTACCAATTCGGGGAAATGATTCGTAGTTATAAACCAAATTTACTTTTGGAATTCCAACTGCGTCACAAGTTCTAAAAATTGCTGAAACATTATGCGGATCGTGAATATTTTCCATCACCACAGTTAGTGAATGCTGGCGTGAACTTATAACACGAGTAATTTTTTCGAGACGTTTTTCAGTTTTAGTACTTCGCACAAAAATTATTTATTAAAGATAAGTTTATAGATAGTTTTATTTTCTTCTTTACGTGCTTTATCAAGTCTAAATTCTTTGGGCGATAGTTTTACATAATAAGAGGTTAATTCTATTATTTTTTCAATAACTGTATCTTCATCATGCGCCCAACTTTCACAGCCTTTAATGGAAGGAACTTCGGCAGTATAGCCGTCATTTGTTTTGGTCACAATCAGATCAATTACCATTGCTTAACTAATTTTCTATTAAAAAATTGTGATAATTACAGGAGGATTAAAATCTAAACTAAGATACGATAGAATATTTTACAGTTAGTTTCTGATTAAAAGAACAAAACAAAAGTTATATCCCGGTCGGATGCCAGGTTGTTTTTACTTCCTGCGTGTTTTCAATTATATATGGAGATTCATAAAATTCATTATTCAAATCATTCTTTGTGTAAAACACAGATCTTTTAATATTGCCGCTTGCCAGTTCACTGATCGATTTAATTATTTTTTCATCAGAGCCACAATAAATAATTGAGTTTACATCCATGTGAGATGCCATATGAGTGTATAATTCAGAGGTACTACCTGTAATTATATTTACCACTCCGCTCGGCACATCGGAAGAATTAAGTACTTCCGCAAATGAAATTGCAGTCAAAGGTTTGCTTTCTGAAGCTAAAATAATTACCGTATTCCCTCCGACTATTGCAGGAGCTATTAAGGTAATTAAACTTAATAAACTTTGATTTTCAGGTGCTATGATTGAAACGACACCTACCGGTTCAAGAACAGAAAAATTAAAATGAGAACTTACAACTGGGTTGACACTGCTAAAAATCTGCTGATATTTATCACTCCATCCTGAATAATAAACTAATCTGTCAATCGAGGCATCTACTTCTTCCTTAGCTGACTTTGCTGATTCACCCAGAGACATCAATTCTGCAATAAATTGTTCTTTTCTTCCCTCAAGCATTTCTGCAACACGATATAAAACCAGTCCTTTATTTAATGCAGAAGTATTTGCCCAAGAAACCTGTGCTTTTCTAGCAGCTACAACAGCATTTCTAAAGTCTTTCCGCGATGCAAGACATGCATTTGCAATCATTTCCCCTTTTCTGTTGTTAACAGTATAATATCTTCCCGATTCTGTACGTGGAAATTTACCACCAATATATAATTTGTATGTTTTATTAATATTTAACCTGCTCATAATTTTTTTCTATAAATTATTATTCAAAGTTCAAATAAGGTTTTAATCCATGCAGTCCACCTTCTCTTCCGAAACCACTTTCTTTATACCCTCCAAAAGGCGAAGATGCATCGAACTTGTTGAAAGTATTTGCCCAGACCACACCTGCTGCTAATTTTTGCGTTAGATGAAATATTTTTGCACCATTTTGTGTCCATACTCCGGCGGATAATCCATAAGGAGTATTATTTGCTTTTTCTATCACTTCGTTAATTGTTCTGAAAGTCTGAATTGTCAATACAGGACCAAATATTTCTTCCTGAACAATTCTATGAGACTGAGATACATTAAGGAATAAAGTAGGAGCACACCAATTTCCTTTTTTGGGTAATTTGATATCAGGCTGGTAAATTTCACTACCCTCCTCCAAACCTATTTTTATATATCTCTCAATTGAATCTAATTGTTGTCTGGAATTTACTGCTCCGATATCAGTGTTTTTATCCAAAGGATCACCAACAATTAATTTTTCCATCCTGCCTTTTAACTTTTGGATAACTTTTTCAGCAACAGATTCCTGTACAAACAATCTAGAACCTGCACAACAAACATGTCCCTGGTTAAAAAAGATAGCATTAATGATACCTTCAACAGCCTGATCGATTGCTGCATCTTCAAAGATAATATTTGCACCCTTTCCACCTAATTCAAGTGTAACCTTTTTATTACTTCCTGCAATTGCTTTTGCAATATATCTACCTACGTCCGTTGAACCTGTAAAAGCAATCTTATCTATATCCGGATGATTTACAATACTTGCACCTGTTCTGCCCGCTCCTGTAACAATATTTACAACTCCCTTCGGTAAACCGCTGATATGTATAACCTCAGCTAATTTTAAAGCCGTTAATGGTGTACTTTCTGCAGGTTTCAGAACAATCGTATTGCCCGTTGCAAGTGCCGGAGCAATTTTCCAAGCAGCCATTAATAAAGGAAAATTCCAGGGAATTATCTGACCAACAACTCCAACCGGTTTAGGGTTTTTATTTGGGAATGCAAATTCTAATTTATCAGCCCAGCCAGCATAGTAGAAAAAGTGATTGGCAGCCAAAGGAATATCAATGTCGCGAGATTCCCTTATAGGTTTGCCGCCATCCATGCTTTCGATCACAGCAAATTCACGTGCGCGTTCTTGTATTAAGCGTGCGATCCTAAAAATATATTTGCCGCGTTCTCTACCCGATAATTTTGACCATCCCCTAAAAGCTTTACGTGCAGCTTTAACTGCCAAATCTATATCCTCACTAGTTGCTTCAGCTACAGTAGATATTTTTTCTTCATTCGCAGGATTAATTGTATCAAAATACTTGCCCTTAACAGGTTTTTTAAATTTTCCATCGATGTAAAGGTCATACTTTTTTTGAATCTGTGTATGACTGGCACTTTCAAGAGCTTCAGAATACTTCCAGGATGCTTTGAATAAATTTTTAGTTTCTTTTTTCTGCATAATTAATCTTTTGAAAAATAATTAGAAGATTGATACACACCTGTTTTTAATTTGATAAGCTGCATCAGTAAATCATTTAATAAACTGCTGGCGCCAAAACGGAAATAATTTTTGTTCATCCATTTTTCGCCGAGAACTTCATTCAGCATTACTAAGTACTGTAGCGCAAGCTTTGCATTTGAAATACCACCTGCAGGTTTCATTCCAATCATTTTGCCGGTTTTCAAATAATAATCTTTAATAGCATCGAGCATTACATAAGTAACCTGCATTGTCGCTGCTGGTTGTACCTTACCTGTTGAGGTCTTAATAAAGTCGGCACCTGCATAGATAGCAATCTCACTGGCTTTTCGTACATTATCTAATGTCTCCAACTCACCTGTTTCCAGAATAACTTTCAAATGAGCGTCTCCACAGGCTTTTTTTATTGCAGCAATTTCATCAAACACATATAGATAATCCCCAGAAAGGAATTTACCTCTTGAAATAACCATATCAATTTCATCAGCTCCCTGATCAACAGCAGTTTTAACATCTTTTAATTTTACTTCTAATGCTGACTGTCCGCTTGGGAAAGCCGTTGCAACAGATGCTACACGAATACCACTACCTTCAAGTGCTTTTTTTGCAATACCCACAAATGATGGATACACGCAAACAGCAGCTACTTTTGGAATATCACTATATAGATCATTAGGATGCATAGCTTTATAGCACAACTGTTGAACTTTACCTCTGGTATCATTTCCTTCCAAAGTTGTCAGATCAATCATACTTATGGCTAAATTTAATCCTTCTTTTTTTGACGATGTTTTAATGCTACGTGTGCCAAATCGGGCTATCCTCTCATCGACACCAACAGTGTCATATACTGGTAAGTTATTTAAATTTGGAAGCATATATCTAATTTATTAACAAAATATTACAAAATTTTACTTTATAATTTTATTTATTCAAAAATATATAGAATATTATTTATTACTTGAAGTTATTAATTTTTATAAAAGCTTTAAAAGTATTACTTAACAGCATTGCAATGGTCATTGGTCCAACTCCACCGGGTACAGGTGTAATAAACGAAGACTTTTTAGAAACATTTTCAAAATCAACATCTCCAACAATTCTATAACCTTTCGGTTTTGTCGGATCATCAATTCTATTTATTCCAACATCAATAACAACAACGCCCTCTTTAATCATATCTGCTTTTATCATTTCAGCTTTACCGATTGCTGCAATTAAAATATCCGCCTGCTTTGTGTAGTAAGAAATATCTTTTGCCGCAGAGTGAACAATAGTAACAATCGAGTTTGCACCATCAGTTTTTTGCAGCATAATATTGGCAATTGGTTTTCCCACAATGTTACTGCGACCAACAACCACAACGTGTTTACCTTTTGTTTCAATTTTATATCGCACTAATAATTCCTGAATGCCTGCAGGTGTGCAAGACGCAAATGTATCTTTACCGATTACAAGATTACCAACGGAGATTGGATGAAATCCATCAACATCTTTTTTGGGTGAGATAGTTTCAATTACTTTATCTTCATTTATGTGTTTTGGCAACGGAAGCTGAACAAGTATTCCGTGATAATCTTTATTTTGATTATACGATTGAATAAGTGATAAAAGTTCTGATTCGGAAATATCAGCGCTTAACTTTTCTGTTTTGGTTCTCATCCCGATTTCTTCACAAGCTTTGCCTTTGCTTGAAACATAAATTTGTGAAGCCGGGTCATCGCCAACAATTATTGCAACTAGTCCGGGAACATTATTTCCTTCCGCTTTAAGCTGAGATATTTTCTCTTTAAGTTCGCTGCGGATATCAGCCGCTACTTTTTTTCCATCAATTAATATCATTTTAAACTCAACTATAAATTATATTGTATTTTTCTTTAAGTGATTTAATATTTTTTTATCGTCCATTATCTCTTTATAAAATGGATTTGAGTTCTGCCAGCCTGTTTTTTTATTAGATCGATAATTTTCAAGTCGTCTTAAAGTTATCTCACAATAAACAGGATCATAATCAAATGTATAACAATTTCTGCCAAGCAATTCACTTGCAATTAATGTTGTACCGGAATGTGAAAAGAAATCTGTAACCAATTCTTTTTTATTAGATGATGCTTCTACAATTCGCATAATTGCTTTTAACGGTTTTTGTGCAAAACACCCATTTACATTTTCTTCCATTCGGTAAAACACTTGCTGAACATCAATCCAAACATTGCCTGCACGGATAAACTTGGATTTACTTCTTTCACTATTTTCAGTAACGTTGCCGCCAACATTTTTATAATAACCTTTTAACACTTTTGGAATATCTGTGTATTCAGATTTTATATTGAATTTTGGTTTTCCATTTGTGTAATAAAGCAGTTCCTGCCGAATCGCCATCCAATTATATTGAGTGCCGTAGCCGCGCTGATTTCGCATCGTAATAAAGCTGCGCGAAGTTAATCCAGTTGATTTCATCATTTCAATAAATCTGCCAAACGGTTCAAAATGATTCGACTGATCAGCACCGAGCCAAAAATAGAATGAAGA
>JAGOXU010000016.1 GCA_018059515.1 Ignavibacterium sp. | reverse complement strand
TTCCAGAACGCAACAGCACTCTATCTTACTGATTACTCTAAAATTAATGTTGCAGATATTAGTGGATTAAGAAATCAGTTTAGAAAAGATGGAGTTACATACAAAATATTTAAAAATACTTTGTTCAAACGCGCTCTTGTAGAATCTGGAAAATTCGAAAAACTGGCAGATCATCTTGAAGGGATGACAGGATTTGCATTTGCTTCAACAAATCCGGTTGCACCCGCAAAGATAATTAAGAAGTATAATGATACTTCACAAAAATTTCAGCTAAAAGCTTGTTACATCGAAACACAATATTTTGATGGAAACAAACTTGCACAATTAGCTGAACTACCAACAAAAGATGAATTGGTTGCCGGAATTATGGGCAGCTTAAATTCGCCAGCCGCTGGTATTGTTGGATCTATAACTGCTGTAATTAGAAACTTAGTCTCTGTTATTGATGAAGTTTCTAAGAAAAAAGCCGCATAATTAAATAAGAAATTTAAATTCAGGAGAAATGAAAATGTCAGAAAAAGTTGCACAAGCACTCGAATTAATAAAAGGAATGTCTCTTCTCGAAGCTTCAGAATTAAAGAAAGCTATGGAAGAAGAATTTGGCGTTTCTGCTGCTGCACCAGTTATGATGGCTGGACCAGCCGCTGCATCTGCTGCACCAGTTGAAGAACAAACAGAGTTTGATGTTATTCTTCAATCTGCAGGCGAAAAGAAAATTAATGTTATTAAAGTTGTAAGAGCACACACAGGTTTAGGCTTAAAAGAAGCTAAAGATCTTGTTGATGGCGCTCCAAAAACAGTTAAAGAACAAGCATCGAAAGATGAAGCCGAAAAAATTAAGAAAGAACTTGAAGAAGCCGGCGGAACTGTAACATTAAAATAGTATTAAAAGTACTTTTAATTTGATCCCTTTTAAGTGGTAAGATGGATAAAACCGTCTTATCGCTTTTGTATTATATAGAAACGTTGTTTAGGATGCTCATTTAATGGCATTTGACTTAATTTTAGGAGGTTTTCAATTGGATAATAAACGTATTTCCTTTGGCCATATTCCATCTGTCATAGATATACCCAATCTTTTAGGAATTCAAACTGAAACATTTGAAGGTTTTGTTCAGCTTGATACTCATCCACTTAAAAGAGAAATAAAAGGGTTGCAGCAGGTTTTTTTAACCAATTTCCCAATCTTTGATAATAAAGAAAATTATAGATTAGATTTTTTAGAATATTATGTAGAAAAACCGAGATTTTCTGTTGAAGAATGTCTTGAGAGAGGTCTTACTTTTGCCGCACCACTTAAAGCAAAATTAAGATTATCTACCAAAGATGCTGAAACAGATGAATTTATCAACACAGTTGAACAAGAGGTTTACCTTGGAAATCTGCCGTTTATGACAGAAAAGGGAACTTTCGTAATCAACGGTGCAGAACGAGTTGTTGTATCGCAGTTGCATAGATCGCCGGGTGTGGCATTTGCACAAACTGTCCATCCAAATGGAACTCCAATTTACTCAGCCAGAATTATTCCTTTAAGAGGTTCTTGGGTTGAGTTTGCAACAGACATTAACTATGTAATGTATGTTTATATTGATAGAAGAAAGAAGTTCCCTGCCACTACTTTATTGCGTGCACTCGGATTCCAATCTGATGAGGAGATATTAAACTTATTTAATCTTGTAGAAAACGTTAATGTTAAAAAAACAGACTTAGAAAATTATCTCGGCAGAATGATAGCCAGTGATATTTTTGATATGTCAACAGGTGAAATTTTCTTAACTCGTGATTCAATATTATCCGAAGAAGACCTTGAAAGGATAAATGATGCAGAAGTTGATGTATTAAAGTTCATCAAATCTGAATCATCAAATGAACAAAATTTAATTGTAAACACGTTAAGAAAAGATACTTCACACACACGTGAAGAAGCATTGTATGCAATTTACAGACAGTTAAGATCAGGTGAGGCACCGGATTTAACAACTGCTGAAACACTGATCGAAAAACTTTTCTTTAATGATAAACGATATGATTTAGGCGATGTTGGTCGTCATAGAATGAATCATAAATTGGAATTAAATATTCCTGAAACAACAACTGTTTTAACAGTTGAAGATATTATTTCAATTATGAAATATATTATCGATCTTAAAGAAGGCGCTGTTTCAGTTGATGATATTGATCATCTTGGCAATAGAAGAATTAGAACTGTCGGTGAGCAGTTAGGACAGCAGTTTAATGTGGGTATGGCGCGTATGGCTAGAACCATCAAAGAGCGAATGAATATGCGCGACACCGAAAACTTTACTCCACAAGATTTAGTAAATGCAAGAACAATAAGCAGTGTTATAAATGCATTCTTTGGAACAAATCAGTTATCACAATTTATGGATCAAACAAATCCATTAGCTGAAATGACACACAAAAGAAGAATGTCTGCATTAGGACCAGGCGGTCTTACAAGAGAGAGAGCCGGTTTTGAAGTTCGTGACGTTCACTACACTCATTACGGTCGTTTATGCCCGATTGAAACTCCTGAAGGTCCAAACATCGGTCTTATCTCTTCACTTACAATTTATGCAAGAGTAAACAGATATGGATTTTTGGAGACCCCGTATAGAAAAGTTGTTAAGGGAAAAGTAACAGAAGAAGTTGAATACTTAACAGCAGAGATAGAAGATTCATACACAATCGCTCAGGCAAATGCACCTATAACAGATTCTGGAAAATTTCTTCAAGAAAGAGTTAAATCCAGATTAAAAGGTGAGTTTCCAATCGTATATCCAGAAGATTTGCAATACATGGATGTTGCACCTGCACAAATTGTTAGTGCAGCAGCAGCATTGATTCCATTCTTAGAACATGATGATGCAAACAGAGCATTGATGGGATCGAACATGCAGCGTCAATCTGTACCGTTATTAAAACCAGAAGCACCAATTGTTGGAACTGGAATGGAAGAAAAATTAGCACGTGATTCTAAAGCGATTTTATTAGCTGAAGATAACGGTGTTGTTGAGTATGTTGATGCAGACAAAGTTGTAGTTAAGTATGATATTAATCCCAACAGCTTTGAAGCATTAACAAGCTTTAATGAAATTAGAGAAGTAACATATAATCTTACAAAATTCCATGGCACAAATCAGGAAACTTGTATAAACCAAGTTCCAATTGTAAAAGAAGGACAGAAACTTAAAAAGGGTGATGTGCTTGCTGATGGGGCAGCTACTGATGGCGGTGAATTAGCATTAGGCAGAAACGTTTTAGTTGCATTTATGCCCTGGAGAGGTTACAACTTTGAGGATGCTATTATCGTTAGTGAAAGAGTTGTAAGTGAAGATGTTTATACATCCATACATATTGAAGAATTTGAATTACAGGTTAGAGAAACAAAACGCGGTGAAGAAGAATTAACGCGTGAAATTCCTAACGTAAGCGAAGAAGCTGTAAAAAATCTTGATGAAGATGGTATTATTAGAGAAGGTGCAGAAGTTAAAGAAGGTGATATCTTAATTGGAAAGATTACTCCAAAAGGAGAGACCGATCCAACTCCCGAAGAAAAACTTTTACGTGCAATCTTTGGAGATAAAGCAGGTGATGTTAAAGATGCATCTTTGAAAGCACCTCCGGGGCTTAAAGGTACTGTTATTAAAACTCGTCTTTTCAGTCGTAAAAAACGGGATAACGATTCAAAGAAACTTGAAAAAATTGCTTTTGATAAACTTGAAGTAGAGTTTAAAAATAAACTTCGTGATCATTACAATAAATTAGTTGAAAAACTTACAAGAATTACGAGAGATCAATCAACTACAGGAATAAGAGATCTTGATGGCAGTGTTGTTTTAAGAAGCGGTACATCTATGAAAGAAGAAACATTTTCTTCAATGGAAGATGTAACTAAACTTGATTACGCACTTGATTGGTTTGAAACAAAGAAGACAAACAACCTTATAAATACACTCTATAAAAATTATTTTGAAATCAAAAATGATATTGAAGAAGATTTTAAAAGAGAAAGAATTAAAATACAAAGCGGTGATGAACTGCCGCCGGGAATTGTGCAGCTTGCAAAAGTTTATGTTGCTAAAAAACGTAAACTATCTGTAGGTGATAAGATGGCAGGGCGACACGGAAATAAAGGTGTTGTTGCCAAAATAGTTCAACAAGCAGATATGCCATACTTACCTGATGGAACACCTGTGGATATTATCCTTAATCCGCTTGGTGTACCTTCTCGTATGAACCTTGGACAATTGTATGAAACAGCTTTAGGCTGGGTTGGAAAAAAACTCGGAGTAAGATTTGCAACACCAATTTTTGATGGTGCAAAGGTGGAAGATGTAGATGAATGGTTGACAAAAGCAGGGTTAGAAACCGGAAGTAAAACAGATATGTACGATGGAAGAACCGGTGAAAAAATGCATCAAAAAGTTACCTGCGGATACATTTATATGTTAAAGCTTAGTCACTTGGTTGATGATAAAATTCATGCAAGGTCAATTGGACCATACTCTCTTATTACTCAGCAGCCTCTTGGCGGTAAAGCGCAATTTGGCGGTCAGAGATTTGGAGAGATGGAAGTTTGGGCGCTTGAAGGTTACGGCGCTTCACACATCTTACAGGAAATTTTAACGGTAAAGAGTGATGATGTGGCAGGCAGAGCAAAAGTATATGAAGCAATTGTTAAGGGTGAAAACTTACAGGAACCAAATATTCCTGAATCGTTTAACGTTCTTATTAAAGAACTCCAGGGCTTAGGTCTGGATATAAAAATTAATTAACGTTAAACATTATTTCACTTAGAAATTAGGAGATAAAAAATGGCTTTTAGAGTTCAAGAAAATGCAATGAGAGATATTAACAGTATCACCATCGGCTTAGCAAGTCCTGATGATATTTTGTCAAGATCTTACGGCGAAGTTACTAAACCAGAAACTATAAACTACAGATCATTCCGTCCTGAAAAAGATGGGTTGTTCTGTGAAAAAATATTTGGTCCTACACGCGATTGGGAATGCTTTTGTGGTAAGTATAAAAGAATACGTTACAAAGGTATTATATGCGATCGATGCGGTGTTGAAGTAACACAGAAAAGTGTTAGACGTGAAAGAATGGGACACATTGGTCTTGCAGTGCCTGTTGTGCACATTTGGTTCTTTAGAACACAGCCATCAAAAATTGGAAACATAATTGGTGTAAGTTTAAAAGAACTTGAAAAAATAATTTATTATGAATCTTATGTGGTGCTAAATCCGGGTATTACAGGATTAAGCAGGTTGGATCTTATCTCAGAAGATCAATACTTTGAAGTTATGAATTCATTACCGGATGGAAATGAAAAATTAGATAACGATGATCCTAAAAAGTTTGTGGCTAAAATCGGTGGCGATGCAGTTAAAGAAATTCTTAAAAAAACTAATGTTGAAGAACTTTCAAAAACACTAAGAGAAGCTGTAAAAGTTGAAACATCACAACAGAAAAAAGCAGACTTTCTAAAAAGATTACGCGTACTTGAAGCCTTTAAAGAAGAAGAAGGTAAAGTTCCAAACAAACCGGAGTGGATGGTTTTAAATTATATTCCGGTAATTCCACCCGAGCTTCGTCCGCTTGTTCCATTAGAAGGCGGAAGATTTGCAACAAGTGATTTAAATGACTTATATCGTCGTGTAATTATTCGTAACAATCGTTTAAAAAGATTAATAGATATTAAAGCTCCTGAAGTAATTCTACGTAACGAAAAAAGAATGCTTCAAGAAGCTGTTGATGCTTTGTTTGATAACTCAAGAAGAGGCAGCGCTGTAAGAAGCGATAATAATCGTCCATTAAAATCTTTAAGTGATATGCTTAAAGGAAAGCAAGGAAGATTCCGCCAAAATCTTTTAGGAAAAAGAGTTGATTATTCGGGTCGTTCTGTAATTGTTGTTGGACCTGAATTAAAACTTCATCAGTGCGGACTACCAAAAGATATGGCTGTTGAACTTTTCAAACCCTTCATTATCAGAAAGTTAATTGAAAGAGGGCACAACAAAACCGTAAAGAGTGCAAGAAAAGTTGTTGATAGAAAAGATCCGATTATTTGGGATATACTTGCTAAGATTATTGAAGCTCATCCAATACTATTAAACCGAGCTCCAACTCTTCACAGACTTGGAATTCAAGCATTCCAGCCAAGACTTATTGATGAACGCGCTATACAGCTTCATCCTATGGTGTGTACAGCATTTAATGCGGATTTTGATGGTGACCAGATGGCTGTTCACGTTCCGCTTTCTTATGAGGCTCAACTCGAAGCTTCGCTATTGATGCTAAGTAGTCATAATATTTTATCACCACAAAACGGAAGCCCTATTGTTGTTCCTACCCAGGATATTGTGTTAGGTTGTTATTATCTAACAAAGTATCGCGAAGGTGATAAAGGCGAGGGAATGATCTTCTCTTCACCTTCCGAAGTGATAATTGCTTACGATAACCGAGTTGTTGGATTGCATGCGAAGATTAAAGTTAGAGTCGGTAATGAAATGATTGAAACTACAACTGGTAGAGTTATTTTCAATCAAATAGTACCAAAAGAAATGGGATATATTAATCAGTTGTTGATCAAAAAAGCTTTTGGTGGAATTATCGGTAAGATGTTTATGAAACTTGGTAATAAGATTACAGCTAAGTTTCTTGATGATTTAAAAGATTTAGGATTTAGATATTCGACTGCCGGCGGATTATCAGTAAGCTTTGCCGATATGATTATACCTGATGAAAAAGAAGCTTTAATTACTAAAGCAAATAAAAAAGTTGAAGGCATTCTTAACGAACACGAAATGGGCGTTATTACAGATGCTGAACGATACAATAAAATTATAGACGTATGGACACACACCACAAACGACGTAGCCCGTGCGTTGATGGAAAAAATCAAAATCCACAACAAAGGATTCAACTCACTTCACATGATGGTTGATTCTGGTGCAAGAGGTTCGCAAGAGCAGGTAAGACAGTTAGCTGGTATGAGAGGTTTGATGATGAAACCTCAAAAAACTCTTTCGGGTCAAGCTGGTGAAATTATTGAAAATCCTATCGTTGCCAACTTTAAAGAAGGACTTTCCGTGTTGGAATATTTTATATCAACACACGGTGCAAGAAAAGGTTTGGCAGATACTGCTTTAAAAACTGCTGATGCTGGTTATCTTACCAGAAGATTAGTTGATGTGGCTCAGGATGTTATCATCTCTGAAATAGATTGCGGAACTATTCTTGGTATCGAAATTAAAGCGCTAAAAGATATTGAAGAAGAAAGAGAACCATTAGCAGAACGTATCACTGGAAGATTTGCGCAGGAAGACGTTTACGATCCACGCACCGATGAAGTGATAATTGAAGCTGGTAATATGATTACCGAAGACATCGCAGAAAAAATTGCAGATGCAAGTATGGATTCTGTTTATATCAGAACCGTACTTACGTGCGAATCTAAACGCGGTGTTTGTTTAAAATGTTATGGTAGAAATCTTACAACAGGCAAACCTGTTGAAATTGGTGAAGCAGTTGGTATTATTGCTGCACAGTCAATTGGTGAGCCAGGAACGCAGCTTACACTTCGTACTTTCCATCTTGGTGGTACTTCTTCAAGAATTGCGTCACAATCTCAAGTTGAATCTAACATTGATGGTATAGTAAAATATGAAAAAGTAAGTGCAGTAGAAAAAACAGAAAAAGATCCTTTTGGTGGCGATGATGTTAAAGTTAATGTTGTCACTGGTCGAAGAGGTACACTTGAGATTTATGATGATAACAACAGACAACTTAAGAAGTTTGATGTTCCTTACGGAGCTGAGCTTTTAGTAAAAGATGGTCAGAAAATTAAGAAGAGACAACCGCTTTATAATCACGATCCTTATAACTCTGTAATTCTTTCAGACATTTATGGAAGTGTAAAATTTATTGATCTAATAGATGGTATCACGTTACAACAGGTAACTGATGATCAAACAGGACACGTGCAAAAAGTTGTTATTGAATCTAAAGATAAAAATCTAACTCCAAATATCTTAATAGAAAATGCTGATGGAGAAAAGAAATCTTTTAACTTACCTGTAAGAGCTTATCTTTCTGTTGAAGAAGGTGAGAACATATTAGCAGGTACTATCTTAGCAAAAATCTCGAAACAAACTACAAAAAGTAGAGATATCACCGGTGGACTTCCGAGAGTAACTGAGTTATTTGAAGCTCGAAGTCCGCATGAATCCGCTGTTGTTTCTGAGATTGAAGGCTTTGTAAAATTTGGTGCACGTAAAAAGGGTTCAAGAGAAATACTTGTAAGCGCTCCTGATAATTCGGATGAAAAGAAATACAATGTAGCAATGCAGAGGCATATTCTTGTTCAAGAAGGTGATGAGATTCCTGCAGGTGAAAAAATAACAGATGGACCAATCAATCCGCATGATATTTTAGCCATCAAGGGAACAAGTGCTGTTCAGGAATACCTTGTAAATGAAATTCAGGATGTTTACAGACTTCAAGGTGTTAAGATAAATGATAAACACATTGAAGTAATTGTTCGCCAGATGTTACAGAAAATTAAAATAGTTTTCCCTGGTGATACAAGATTCCTTGAAGAAGATATAGTTGATCGAATTGAATTTATCGAAGAAAACGATAAGGTTATAAATTACGCTTACATCGAAGATAAAGGTGATTCCAAATTAAAGAATGGTCAATTAATTCTTAAATCCAAACTGCGAGAGTTTAATTCTGATCTTAAAAAGAAAGAAAAGAAAGAAATTATTGCCAGAGATGTTGAACCAGCAACTTTTGAGCACATTCTTTTAGGAATAACACAAGCCGCATTATCTACACAGAGCTTTATATCCGCAGCTTCCTTCCAGGAAACCACAAAGGTACTTGCAAATGCAGCAACCGAAGCTAAAGTAGATCGTCTGTTAGGATTAAAAGAAAATGTGGTAATGGGTCATTTAATTCCTGCTGGAACCGGAATTAAAAAGTACAGGAGCTTGATGTTAGAGAGTGAAGAAGTAGAAGTTTCAGAGGAAAAAGAAGAAGAGAAAGAAATATTATCCAACGAATAGTAGATGGAAACAGTAATAGTTACTGCTTTTTATTCTATTTGATGATAAAAACAGTTAATAAATAAAAATAATTTCAGTTTTCTTGACAAAATTTAAACTGAAAACTATATTTGAAGTCTGAATTTTTTTGAAGAAGTAATTTTTAGGAGATTTTGTGCCCACGATAAATCAGCTTGTTAGAAAAGGTAGAGTTAGAATTTTATCAAAAAATAAAGCTCCGGCTTTAGACGCTTGCCCTCAAAAAAGAGGTGTATGCACAAGGGTTTATACAACTACACCCAAAAAGCCGAATTCTGCACTTAGAAAAGTTGCTAGAGTTAGACTAACAAAGTCCAATATTGAGGTTAGTGCTTATATTCCGGGTGAAGGACATAATTTGCAGGAACACTCAATTGTAATGATTCGTGGCGGTAGAATTAAAGATCTACCAGGCGTAAGATACCACATCATTCGTGGTACGCTTGATACAAGTGGAGTTGCTGACAGAAAAAAAGGTCGTTCAAAATATGGTACAAAAAAACCTAAAGTGAATAAAAAATGAGAAAAAGAAGAGCCGAAAAAAAATACTTAAAACCTGATCCAAAGTTCAATGATATTCTTGTAGCAAAATTTGTTAATTGTGTTATGTATGATGGGAAAAAGGCTGTTGCAAGAAATGTTATTTATGATGCTTTTGTTTTGATTGAAGAAAAAACAAGCAAACCAGGTTTAGAAATTTTCAAAAAAGCAATCTCAAATACTCAGCCGTTAATTGAAGTCAGAAGTAGAAGAGTCGGCGGTGCTACTTATCAGGTACCTACTGAGGTTAGACCTGAAAGAAGAATAGCATTAGCTATGAGATGGATTAAAAATTATTCCAGATCCAGAGGTGAAAAATCTATGTCTGGTAAATTAGCAGGTGAGTTAATAGCTGCTTCAAATGGTGAAGGCTCTGCTGTAAAGAAAAAAGAAGATGTTCACAAAATGGCTGAAGCAAATAAAGCTTTTGCGCACTTTAAATGGTAATGAAGAATTGATTAGGAATTAATGGCAAGTAGAGTTAAAATAGATAAAGTTCGTAACATTGGTATTATGGCACATATCGATGCTGGTAAAACTACAACCACTGAAAGGATATTGTTTTACACAGGTAAATTACATCGTATAGGCGAAGTACACGATGGTGCAGCAACGATGGATTGGATGGAGCAGGAAAAAGAAAGAGGCATCACAATAACAAGTGCTGCTACTACCTGTTTTTGGAATGATCATCAAATAAATATTATTGATACCCCCGGACACGTTGATTTTACAGTGGAAGTTGAAAGATCTCTTAGAGTTTTGGATGGTGCTGTTGCGCTATTCTGTGCTGTTGGTGGTGTTGAACCTCAATCAGAAACAGTTTGGCGTCAAGCTGATAAATACGGCGTACCGAGAATGGCTTTCATCAATAAGATGGATAGAACCGGTGCTGATTTTTATAATGCTGTTAATATGATGAGAGAGAGATTAGGTGCAAACGCAATTCCAATAAATCTTCCTATCGGAGAAGGAGATATTTTTGTTGGAGTAATTGATTTAATTCAATTTAAAGCAAGAATGTATCACGAAGAATCTTTTGGTTCTATTTATCATGAAATTGATATACCGCAAGATCTATTAGAGATAGCAACAAAATATAGAACCCAGATGTTAGAGGCTGTTTCTGATGTTGATGATACACTTTTAGAAAAATACCTTGAAGGAAAAGAAATAAGTGCTGAAGAAATTAGAGCAGTATTAAGACGTGCAACAATTGAATTAAAAATTGTTCCGGTTTTATGTGGATCTTCTTTCAAAAACAAAGGTGTTCAAAAATTACTAGACTCTATTGTAGATTTTTTACCTTCACCGCTTGATTCACCTGCTATCGAAGCTCATCACATTGGGCTAAATGATTCTGTAGAAAGAAAAGTTAGTGAAGATGAACATTTTACCGCTTTAGCTTTTAAAATTATGAACGACCCATTTGTTGGAAAATTAACATTCTTTAGAGTGTATGCGGGTTCATTAAAATCAGGTTCTTACATTTATAACTCCGTTAGCGGAAAGAAAGAAAGAATAAGCAGACTGCTACAAATGCATGCAAATCACAGAGAAGAAATTTCAGAAGTTAAAGCTGGTGATATTGCTGCTGCAGTTGGATTAAAATTTACTAGAACCGGCGATACTTTATGCGATGAAAAAGATCCCGTTGTAATGGAAAGAATAATTTTTCCAGAACCCGTTATTCAGATTGCTATTGAGCCAAAAACTAAAGCTGATCAGGACAAACTTTCGGATTCACTATCAAAGTTATCTGATGAAGATCCAACATTTAAAGTTAAAGTTGATGATGAAACAGGTCAAACTCTAATCAGCGGAATGGGTGAGCTACACTTAGAAATTCTTGTTGATAGAATGAGACGCGAATTTAAAGTAGAAGCAAACGTTGGTAAACCTCAAGTTGCTTACCGTGAAACGATCACTCAAAGTGTTCAGGTTGAAGGTAAATTTGTTAAGCAATCTGGAGGTCGTGGAAAGTTTGGTCATGTATGGATAGAACTTTCCCCAAATGAAGTTGGTAAAGGCTTTGAGTTTATAAATGGAATTGTTGGTGGTGTAGTTCCTAAAGAATACATTCCTGCAGTTTCACATGGTATTCAGGATGCGATGAGAAATGGTGTTATAGCTGGTTTTCCGATGGTTGATATCAAAGCTAAGTTGTATGATGGTTCTTATCACGATGTTGATTCTGATGAAATTTCATTTAAAGTAGCCGGATCAATGGCATTTCAAGCAGGGGCTAAAAAAGCTAACCCTGTTTTACTTGAACCGATAATGTCTGTTGAAGTTGTTACACCTGAAGAGTATTTGGGTGATGTAATGGGCGACTTAAATTCAAGAAGAGGAAAGATAGAAGGATTTTCTGCAAGAAAAGATGCACAGGTTATAAAAGCACTTGTTCCGCTTTCTGAAATGTTTGGATATGCAACTGTTTTAAGATCAATGAGCCAGGGTAGAGCAATTTACTCAATGCAATTTGATCATTATTCATCTGTACCAAAATCTATTGCGGAAGAAATTTCTGAAAAAACATTAGGAAAAAAATCAGCTTAACTGATAACTAGATTAAAAAAAACTTAATAAAAATTATTAAAGGAGAATTCGATGGCTAAAGAAAAATTTGATAGGAGTAAACCTCACGTTAACGTTGGAACAATCGGTCACGTAGATCATGGTAAAACTACATTAACTGCTGCCATCACAATGGCTTTAGCAAGAAAAGGATTATCACAAGTTAGATCTTTTGACAGTATTGATAATGCACCTGAAGAGAGAGAAAGAGGTATTACAATCGCAACATCACATGTTGAGTATTCGACTGCTAATCGTCACTATGCTCACGTAGATTGTCCGGGACACGCCGATTATGTTAAAAACATGATCACCGGTGCTGCACAGATGGACGGAGCTATATTAGTTGTTGCTGCTACAGATGGTCCAATGCCACAAACAAGAGAGCACATTCTCCTTGCTCGCCAGGTTGGTGTGCCTAAAATGGTTGTGTTTATGAATAAAGTTGATATGGTTGATGATCCGGAATTAATCGAATTAGTTGAAGAAGAATTAAGAGACCTATTAACCGAGTATGAATTCCCTGGAGCTGAAATACCAATTATAAAAGGTTCTGCCCTTCATGCATTAGAAGCAGGTGCTTCTAACGCAGAAACTACTGATGAAAGATATAATTGTATTTGGGAACTCATGGATGCTGTTGATAATTATATTCCTGTTCCTGAAAGACATGCTGACAAACCCTTCTTAATGCCGGTTGAGGACGTGTTCTCAATTACAGGTCGTGGTACAGTGGCTACTGGTAGAGTTGAAAGAGGTCAGGTAAAGATTCAGGAAGAAGTTGAACTTATAGGTTTAGGCTTACACAAAAAAACAGTTGTTACCGGAATCGAGATGTTTAGAAAAGAATTAGACCAAGCTATGGCTGGTGACAATGCCGGTATATTGTTAAGAGGTGTTGATAAAAATGAAATTGAAAGAGGAATGGTTCTTGCAAAAACAGGATCAATAACACCTCATACAAACTTTGAAGGCTCAGTTTATGTTCTTTCAAAAGATGAAGGTGGAAGACACACACCGTTCTTTAATGGTTACAGACCACAGTTTTATTTCAGAACTACTGACGTAACCGGTGTTGCAACTCTTCCGGAAGGAACTGAAATGGTTATGCCAGGTGATAATGTTAACTTATCAATTGAATTGATTGCGCCTATTGCTATGGAAGAAAAGTTAAGATTTGCTATCCGTGAAGGCGGTAGAACAGTTGGTTCTGGTGTTGTTACAAAGATTATTAAATAATTATTTAAAAATTATTTAGTGTTGCTCTTGAAAAGGGAGTTAAACTCCCTTTTCTTATCTAATTTAATATAAGGAGTTGATTAAGTGCCCGGTCAAAAAATAAGAATTAAATTGAAATCGTACGATCACATTTTGATTGATAAATCTACCGAGAAGATTATTAAAACGGTTAGAAGTACCGGTGCGGTTGTTTCCGGACCTATTCCACTTCCAACCAAAAGAACTATTTATACAGTTTTACGTTCACCTCACGTAGATAAAAAATCAAGAGAGCAATTTGAAACTAGGGCGCATAAAAGAATAATCGATATCCATAACTCAAACAACAAGACCGTGGACTCTTTAAGTAAGTTGGATATTCCTGCGGGCGTTGATATTGAGATTAAGCTATAATGAATATTGGAGATAAGATGTCTGGCATAATTGGTAAAAAATTGGGAATGTCTAATATCTTCGGTCAAGACGGAGAGATTATACCTGTTACTGTTATTCAAGCAGGACCATGTATGGTTGTAAATATTAGAACTAAAGAAAAAAATGGCTATGAGGCTTTTCAATTATCTTTTGGTGAAAGAAAAGAAAAACATACTTCTAAACCTTTAGCTGGTCAATATAAAAGTAGCGGAATTAAACCTGCTTCTTTATTGAAAGAGTTCAGAAATTTTAACGCTGGCGATTATAAAGTGGGTGATCAGATTGGCGCCGATTTTTTTGTTGAAGGTGAAAAAATTAAAGTTCGCGGCAAGAGCATAGGTAAAGGATTTCAGGGAGTTATGAAACGTCACAATTTTGGTGGCGTTGGTGGAACAACTCACGGACAAAGTGATAGATTAAGAGCACCCGGATCTATTGGTTCAAGTTCTTATCCTTCAAGAGTGTTTAAGGGAATGAAAATGGCAGGTAGAATGGGTTATGATAATGTAACCATTGCGGGATTAAAAGTAGTTAAAGTTATTCCAGAACAAAATTTAATTTTTGTTAAAGGCGCTGTTCCAGGTGCCGTGAATACAATTTTAGAATTGATTAAGAAGTAATTCGGTTTAAAAAATGACACTTGATGTTTTAAAAATAGATGGATCTAAATCAGGCGATAAAATTGATTTATCTGATAGCATTTTTGCTATAGAGCCAAATGATCACGCAATCTACTTATCTGTAAAAGCTTTTTTAGCTAACCAAAGACAAGGTACATCCAAGTCTAAGGAAAGAGCAGAAGTAAGAGGCGGCGGTAAAAAACCTTGGAAGCAAAAAGGTCGCGGAGGTGCTCGTGCAGGTACATCTCGATCCCCATTATGGGTTGGTGGTGGAACCATCTTTGGACCACGCCCAAGAGATTATCGACAAGATTTACCGAAGAAGGTAAGAAGATTAGCACGTAAATCTGCTTTCAGTTACAAAGCAAAAGATGCACAACTTTTAGTTGTTGAAGATTTTAATCTTGATCAGCCAAAGACAAAAGATTTTTCAAAAATTCTTAGTGCTTTAAAAGTTGGCGGTAAAAAAGTTCTTTTACTTACTGAAGCTAACAATCCAAATGTTTATAAATCAGGAAGAAATATTCCTAAAGTAAAAGTATTAGAAGCATCAAAAGCATCTACTTATGATTTATTGAACAACCAGGTTTTGATCTTACAAAAAAGTGCAGTTAAAGAAATCGAAAAAACATTTACTGCAAATGAAGAGGTGGTAAGTTAATATGAATAATATTTTAGTAAGACCAATTATAACTGAAAAAATGACTAACATTAGTGCTAACCAGCCTGGTAAGTACGGTTTTATGGTTAGTCCTAAAGCAAATAAAATTGAAATTAAAAAAGCTATTGAAAAGAAGTTTGATGTTCACGTAATTGAAATTAGAACTATAAATCATCCGGGAAAAATTAAATCTCAGTTTAGAAAAAGCGGAAGATTTGAAGGCAAAACTGCTAGAACAAAAAAAGCTATCGTTACTCTTAAAGAGGGCGAAAAAATTGAACTTTTTGAGCAAGTATAGGATAGGAAACAGGATTATATAATGGCAATTAAAAAATTAAAACCAACTACACCGGGATCAAGGTTTAGATCAAACTCCACTTTTGAGGAGATTACTAAAACTACACCGGAAAAAGCTCTCACCGGTGTAATTAAAAGATCTGGCGGAAGAAATAATTCCGGACACATTACCACCAGATTTATTGGCGGCGGACATAAAAGAAGATATAGAATTATTGATTTTAAAAGAAATAAAGCTGGGATACCAGCAAAAGTTTTTTCAATTGAATATGATCCTAACAGAACTTGCAGAATAGCTTTACTTCACTATGCTGATGGTGAAAAGAGATATATACTTGCACCAGAAGGTTTAAAAGTTGGCGGTAAAGTTGTATCTGGGCCTGGCAGCGATATTCAAATAGGTAACGCTTTGCCATTAAAGGAAATGCCTCTTGGCAGTTTTGTTCACAATGTTGAGATGAAACCAGGTAAAGGCGGACAGTTAGGAAGAAGTGCTGGAACATCATTACAACTAATGGCTAAAGAAGGAGATTTTGCTCAATTAAAATTACCTTCAGGCGAAATAAGATTGATACGATTAGAATGTATGGCAACTTATGGAGAAGTTGGAAATTCTGAACATGAGAACATTAGCCAAGGTAAGGCTGGTAGAAACAGATGGCGTGGAATTAGACCTAGTGTAAGAGGTGTTGCGATGAACCCAGTTGATCACCCAATGGGTGGTGGTGAAGGTAAAACTTCCGGCGGCGGTCAGCCAGTATCTCCTTGGGGACAAAAAGCCAAAGGTTTAAAGACCAGAAAAAGAAAAAAAGAATCTAATAAACACATTATTAAAAGACGCAAGTAGTAATTAGAGAGTAACTTATGCCAAGATCCGTAAAAAAAGGTCCTTTTCTAGATTATAAATTAGCTGAAAAAATTAAAAAGCTAAACGATACTAATCAGAAAAAAATAATTAAGACCTGGTCACGTTCATCAACTATTTTTCCTGATTTTGTGGGACATACAATTGCAGTACATAATGGTAATAAAATGATTCCCGTTTATGTAACTGAAAATATGGTTGGACATAAGCTTGGTGAGTTTTCACCAACAAGAATTTTCAGAGGTCATCCGGGTACTAAGGCAGAAAAATCAGCTAAATGATAAACTATAGGATTTGAAATTAATGGAAGCTAGAGCAATAAATAGATACATAGGTTCATCACCGCGTAAAATGAGGTTGGTAATTGATCTTATTAGAGGAATGCGTGTTGATAAAGCTTTGGAAGTTTTACACTTCTCATCAAAGCATTCATCTAAAGATGCAGAAAAAACTTTAAGATCAGCAGTTGCAAATTTGCTAAATTCTGATGATGCAACAAGAGTTGAACCACAGGATTTATATGTAAAAGAAGTTTTTGTGGATCAAGGACCTACAATAAAAAGAATTTCGCCAGCACCGATGGGACGTGCTTATAGAATCAGAAAAAGATCCTGTCATTTAACAGTTATTGTTGCAAGTAAAGTATAATTAAGGAGATAGATTTTTGGGACAAAAAACACACCCCGTAGGATTTAGAGTTGGAGTTATCAGAGGATGGGATTCTAACTGGTACGAAAATAAAAGTTATGCAGTTAAATTAAAAGAAGATGTTAAGCTTCGTGCTTATGTAAAGAACAGATTGAAGAAGGCGGGCATTTCAAGAATTGTTATTGATAGAACTTCAAAAAATATAATATTAACTATTCACACTTCCAGACCGGGAGTTGTGATTGGTAAGAGCGGAAAAGAAATTACACAGCTTGAAGAAGAATTAAAACAAATAACAAGCAAGGATGTTAAAGTTCAAATCTCTGAAATTAAAAGACCTGAATTAGATGCATACCTGGTTGCCGAAAACATTGCAAGTCAGCTTGCAGGTAGGGTATCATTTAGAAGAGCAATGAAAACTTCCATTACTGCAGCTATGAGGATGGGCGCTGAAGGTATTAGAATTATGTGTGCCGGAAGACTTGGCGGAGCAGAAATGGCAAGAACTGAACAGTATAAAGAAGGTAGAATTCCGCTTCATACAATTAGAGCTGATATAGATTATGCAAATGGTAGAGCCGAAACAATTTATGGTTCTATCGGAATTAAAGTTTGGATTTGCCGTGGAGAAGTTCTTGGCAAAAGAGTTACTGAATAAAATCGCTTAGGAGTTTTTTTCTTATGTTAATGCCAAAAAGAGTAAAGTACAGAAAATCACAGCGCGGAAGAAGAGCCGGCAAAGCTTATAGAGGTAGTGCCGTTTCTTTTGGAGATTTTGGTTTGAAAGCTATGGAACCAGCTTGGATTACAAGCAGACAAATTGAAGCCTGCCGTGTTGCTCTTACCAGAAAAATGAAAAGAGATGGTAAAGTTTGGATTAGAATTTTTCCTGATAAGCCTGTTTCTAAAAAACCTTTGGAAACCAGAATGGGTAAAGGAAAAGGAGCACCTGAGTTTTGGGTTGCAGTTATTAAGCCTGGAAGAGTAATGTTTGAAGTTGCCGGTATTTCAAAAGAATTAGCGAGCGAAGCATTGAAATTATGTTCAAACAAACTTCCGATAAAAACTAAAGTTGTAAGCAGACCAGATATTGAATAATTAAAGAATAATAGAAAATGAAATTATACGAAATTAAAGAAATGGCAAGTGATGAGCTTGCAAAAAGAATTGACGAAGAGGAAAAGAATTTAGTTGATCTTCGTTTCTCACATCAATTAAAACAGTTGAATAATACTTCTAAACCTGCTCTTGCTAAAAAAGATATTGCCAGAATGAAAACTATTTTAACTGAAAAATTGAAAGTAGAAAAAGCAGCTCAAACAGATAAACAGGAAGGAGCTAAAGCTTAATGACTGAACAACGTACTTTAAGAAAAACAAGAGTTGGCGTTGTAGTTAGCAATAAGATGAATAAAACCATTACTGTTGCTATCGAAAGAAAGGTTCCTCATCCTATCTACAAAAAGTATTTTAAGAAAACTACTAAG
The DNA here is from genome assembly GCA_018059515.1 of Ignavibacterium sp. Classification (GTDB taxonomy): domain Bacteria; phylum Bacteroidota; class Ignavibacteria; order Ignavibacteriales; family Ignavibacteriaceae; genus IGN3. Next base: position 6,890 of record JAGOXU010000016.1, on the reverse strand, counting down.
CTTATGGCGCACGATGAAAAGCAGGAATGTGGTTTAGGTGATAAGGTTAAAATTATGGAAACTCGCCCGCTCAGTAAGAGTAAGAGATGGCGCCTTGTAGAAATTGTTGAAAAAGCCAAGTAAGGAGATTTTATAAAATGATTCAAGAAGAAACCAATTTAATTGTTGCGGATAACTCCGGCGCCAAGCGTGTTAGATGTATCCGTGTGCTTGGCGGCAGCGATAGAAAATATGCATCTGTTGGTGATACGATAGTTGTTTCAGTTAAGTCAGCGATACCAAATGGTACTGTTAAAAAAGGTGAAGTATCACGTGCAGTAATTGTTAGAACTAAAAAAGAAGTTAGAAGAAAAGATGGTTCATACATTAGATTTGATGAAAATGCTGCAGTATTAATCAATGCTCAAAACGAGCCAAAAGGTACTCGTATTTTTGGACCTGTTGCAAGAGAATTGAGAGAAAGACAGTTTATGAAAATTGTTTCTTTAGCACCAGAAGTTATATAAGGATTTTGCATAAATGAAAATTAGAAAAAATGATAGTGTTATGGTTATTGCCGGTAATGATAAAGGCAGAACCGGAAAAGTTTTAAAAGTATTTCCTAAAACTTCTCGTTTAATTATTGAAGGTATCAATCTTAGGAAAAGGCACACAAAGCCTACGCAAAAATCACCACAGGGTGGAATACAGGAAAAAGAAGCAGCAATACATGTTTCTAATGTTATGATACTTGATCCAAAATCTAACGAACCCACACGAATTGGTGCAAGAGTTATTTTGGATGAAAAAACAGGTAAAAAGAAAATTGCCAGAGTTAGTCAAGTTTCTGGTGAAATGATTCCGTAAGTAAATTTAATTTATTAGAGTTGTAGAGAAATGGCTGAAAAGAAAATACAAAAATCAGATAAAGAACCGCAGAAAAAAGGAAAATCTAAAGATGCACCTGCTTCAGCGAGGCAAGAAAAAGAAATTAGAATTACACCAAGACTCGGTGAAATTTACAAAAAAGAAATTGTTCCTGCTTTGGTAAAAACCTTTAGTTACAAAAGTGTTATGCAGGCTCCTAAGCTTGATAAAATAGTTGTTAATATGGGCGTTGGTGCTGCTGTTGCTGATCAGAAGATTATGGATGAAGCAGTTAAAGAGCTTGAAACAATAACAGGACAAAAAGTTAGTGTTAGAAAATCTAAAAAAGCTATATCAAACTTTAAATTGCGCGAAAACATGAACATTGGCGCGATGGTAACTTTAAGAAAAGAAAGAATGTACGAGTTTCTTGATAGATTGATAAACGTTGCTTTACCGCGCGTAAGAGATTTTAAGGGTTTATCAGATAAATCATTTGATGGACGCGGCAACTATACGATGGGTGTAAAAGAGCAGATTATTTTTCCGGAAATTAATGTTGATAAAATTACAAGAGTAATGGGTATGGATATAACTCTTGTTACAACTGCAAATACAGATAACGAAGCTTTTGAACTATTAAAAGCTTTTGGAATTCCATTTAGAAAAAAAGAAGTTAAATAAGGATTTAAAAGGAGAGTTAATGGCAAGACTTAGCATAATCGCCCGTGATGCAAAAAGAAGAAAGCTTAATGAAAAGTTTAAGAAGCTTAGAGAAGAATTAAAAGAAAAAGGTGATTACGATGCATTGCAAAAGCTGCCGCGCAATTCATCTCCCGTTAGATTAAAAAATCGTTGCATGTTTACCGGTAGAGGAAGATCGTACTACCGTAAGTTTGGCGTATCTAGATTAGTCCTCCGAGAGATGGCTCTTAGAGGTGAGATTCCAGGATTAAAAAAATCAAGTTGGTAGGAGTTTATATTTATGTCAGTAACTGATCCGATTTCAGATTTTTTGCTAAGAATTAGAAATGCTTCTAAAGCAAAAAAACTAAGAGTAGAAATTCCTGCTTCGCAAATGAAGATAGGTTTAGCGGATATTTTGAAGAGAGAAAGTTTTATTCACGATTATTCTATTATTGATGACAACAAACAGAACGTTATCAAAATACAACTTAAGTATCGTGATGGTGCAAGCGCAATATCCGGATTGAAAAGAATTAGCAAACCCGGGTTACGGATTTATAAAGATGCATCCCAACTGCCAAGAGTTCTTAATGGTTTAGGAACTGCTGTTATTTCAACCTCTAAAGGGTTGTTAACAGATAAACAGGCAAGAAGTCAATCGGTTGGCGGTGAAGTAATTTGCTATATCTGGTAATTTTTTTGATGGAGAATTAAAGTGTCAAGAATTGGAAAAAAAATAATTGAAATCCCAAAAGGCGTAACAGTTACGGTAACAGGTAATACTGTTAAAGTAAAAGGTCCCAAAGGTGAACTTCAAAGAGTTGTGCATAACAACATGAAAGTTGAAATGAAAGATGCTCAAATTGAAGTTAAGAGACCTGATGATCAAAAAGAAAACAGAGCCTTGCATGGATTAACACGCGCATTGATTCAGAATATGATTCTTGGCGTAAATGAAGAGTATAAAAAAGAACTGGATATTGTTGGTGTAGGTTATAAAGTTGAAGCAAAGGGTACAAACCTTTTATTAAATATGGGATACTCACATCCAATATACTTTATTCCTCCAACTGGAATTAAATTGGAAACAACAACTCCAACACATATTGTTATTACTGGTATTGATAAACAATTAGTTGGACAGGTTGCTGCAAAAATTAGATCCATTAGAAAGCCAGAACCTTACAAAGGCAAAGGTATTAAGTACTCTAACGAACAGATTTTAAGAAAAGCCGGCAAAACTGCAGGTAAATAATTGTAATGGAGTTTAGACTAAAATGATAAAGCGAAATACAAGTCCACGATTAAGATCAAAGACAAGAATTAGAAAAAAAATATCCGGTACTGCAGAAATTCCAAGACTTACTGTTTATAGAAGTCTTAATCAAGTTTATGCTCAAATTATTGATGACTCAACAGGAACTACTTTAGTTGCTGCATCATCATTATCTAAAGAACTTACCGAAGAACTTAAAAACTCTAAAGGTAAAATTTCTAAAAGCAAACTTGTTGGTAGTTTAGTTGCAAAAAAAGCATTGGAACAAAAAATATCTAATGTAGTTTTTGATCGCAATGGTTATAGATATCACGGTCGTATTCAAGCTATTGCCGAAGGCGCTCGTGAAGCCGGATTAAAATTTTGATTATTGCCGGATCGTCTAATGGTAGGACTACGCCCTTTGGAGGCGTCTGTAGAGGTTCGAATCCTCTTCCGGCAACCAAAGTGTTAACTGAAAAATTATTTATTTATTTGATTGTTTGGAGATTTATTTGAAAGCTGTAAAATCAACTGATACTGAAGGACTTAAAGAAAAAGTTGTTCACATTAATAGAGTTGCTAAAGTTGTTAAAGGTGGACGCCGATTCAGTTTTAATGCTATAGTTGTTGTTGGTAATGGAAATGGCGTTGTAGGAGTTGGTCTTGGTAAAGCAAACGAAGTTACCGATGCTATTTCTAAAGGTATTGATGATGCTAAGAAAAACGCTGTTAAAGTTACAATTATTAAAGGGACTGTTGCTCACGAAATAATGGGTAAATTTGGTGCCGGAAAAGTGTTATTAAAACCAGCTTCACCAGGAACCGGAATGATTGCTGGCGGCGGTGTTAGAGCGGTTTTAGAAGCTGCTGGAATTTCAGATATTCTTACTAAATCACTCGGCTCAAGCAATCCGCACAATCAAGTAAAAGCAACTCTTGATGGTTTGCTCAAGCAGATTGATGCAAGAAAGATGGCTTCAAAGAGAGGCATTACAGTTAAAGATTTGTTTATTAGTGCGAACTGAGGATAAAGAAAATGGCAAAAATTAAAATTACTCAAACAAGAAGTATTATCGATAGACCAAAAGATCAAAAAGCTACAATTGAAGCTTTGGGTTTAGGAAGACCAAATTGGGTAAAAATTCATAATGATACTCCTCAAATTAGAGGAATGGTAAAAAAAGTAACTCACTTGGTTAAAGTAGAAGAATTAAAAGATTAGTAAGGTTTTATAATGGATATATTAAGCAATCTTAAATACGCTAAAGGCTCAAGAAAAAATCGTAAAAGAGTAGGACGCGGCGAAGGTTCTGGACACGGCGGTCAATCTACCAGAGGTATGAATGGTCAAATGTCAAGATCAGGTGCAAAGCATAAAGCCTGGTTTGAAGGCGGTCAAATGCCTCTTCAAAGACGTGTTCCTAAGTTTGGATTTACAAATATATTCAAAGTTGAATATCAAGTTGTGAACGTAAACTCATTACAAAAATTAGTTGATGCTAAAGCAATTAAGGATCAAACTTTAGATGCTGTTGAGCTTAAGAAATTAGGTTTAGTTTCCAGTTCAAAAAAACCAATTAAGGTTTTGGGCAAAGGAGATATTAAATCTAAATTAAACTTAGCGGTTAATGATTTCAGTAAATCAGCTCAACAAAAAATTGAAGCAGCTGGTGGTACTATAACCAAAGTATAGCAAACAAACAGATGTCAAAATTTACAGATACATTCAGAAATATTTTTAAGATTCACGAACTAAGACAGCGTATTTTATATACTTTAGCTCTTCTGTTTATTGTACGTTTAGGATCGCATTTAACCATTCCTGGCGTTGATGCAGTGTTACTTTCAGAAAGTATGAAGAATACATCATCAGATAATCTTTTTGGGTTATATGATCTTTTTGTTGGTGGAGCTTTTTCAAACGCAGCTATTTTTGCTCTTGGCATTATGCCATACATTTCAGCATCAATTATCCTTCAATTAATGGGTGCTGTTGTTCCTTACTTCCAAAAGTTACAACAAGAAGGTGAAGAAGGAAGAAAAAAGATCACTCAGTTAACCAGATATGGAACTGTACTTATTTCTGCAATGCAAGCCTGGGGTGTTACTATTAAGCTATTAAATACTCAGTTCCAAGGATTATCAATTGTACCTCAGCCTGTTCAAGGAATAGGTTGGATTCTATCTACAATAATTATTCTAACATCAGGAACTATGTTTATGATGTGGATGGGTGAGCAGATTACAGATAAAGGTATTGGCAACGGTATTTCACTTATTATTTTTATCGGAATTGTTGCAAGATTTCCACATTCAATTTTTGATGAGTTTAGATTGATTTCTGCCGGCAGCAGATCAATTATTATTGAAATAATTATTTTTGCATTTATGTTTTTTATTATTGCCGGTGTTGTTTTGGTTACACAGGGAACAAGGAAAATTCCTGTTCAATATGCAAAAAGAGTTGTAGGAAGAAAAGTTTACGGCGGAGTTACACAGTATATTCCCTTAAGAGTTAATACTGCAGGCGTAATGCCAATTATATTTGCTCAGTCAATTATGTTTATTCCAAGTACAGTTTTATCATTTTTTCCTGATAATGATTTTTTACAGTCATTAGCAAATTACTTTGTTTATACTTCTCCTGTATATTCAGTTGTTTACGCATTGATGATTATTTTCTTTACATATTTTTATACTGCGATTGCTTTTAATCCAAAAGATGTTGCAGATAATATGAAGAAACAAGGCGGCTTTATTCCGGGTATCAGACCGGGTAAACAAACCTCAGAATTTATTGATAATATATTAACGAAGATTACATTACCAGGCTCAATATTTTTAGCGATAGTTGCGATACTTCCAGCCTTTGTTTCTGCTTGGGGCGTATCAGGCAGCTTTGCACAGTTTTTTGGCGGCACAAGTTTATTAATTATAGTTGGAGTTGCACTCGATACTTTGCAGCAAATTGAATCGCATTTATTGATGAGACATTATGATGGATTTATGAAAGCCGGTAAGATTAAAGGTCGAAGATAATTTTTAGTGATTTTAATAAAATCAAAAAAAGAAATTGATTATATAAGAGAAAGCTGCAGGATAGTTGCAGAAACACTTCAGCTTCTTAAATCAAATGTTAGAGTGGGTATTACAACTTTAGAACTTGATAAAATTGCTGAAGATTATATCAGAAGCAATAATGCAAAACCAGCATTTAAAGGTTATTCGCAAGGTGGTGCGCCGGGTTTTCCCGGTTCAATTTGTTCTTCGGTTGATGAGGAAGTTGTACACGGAATTCCGAGTTCAAGAATTTTGAAAGATGGTGAAATAGTCTCTTTGGATATTGGAGTTCTTAAAGATGGATATTTTGGAGATGCAGCATTATCGGTAGCAGTTGGAAGCCTCTCTGATGAGAAGAAAAAATTGATGGAAGTTACTGAGCGTTCTTTACAACTTGGAATTGAGCAAGCAGTTGCTGGAAATAAAGTTCACGATATTTCTAATGCAGTACAGGTTTATGTAGAGGCAAATGGATTTTCGATTGTTCGAGATCTTTGCGGGCACGGTGTTGGAAAATTTTTGCACGAAGATCCTGCAATTCCTAATTTTGGAAGAAAAGGAACTGGAGCAAAACTGAAAAATGGAATGACGCTTGCGATTGAACCGATGGTAAACGCAGGAAAGTATGATGTAGTTACTGCAAGAGATGGATGGACAATCATTACTGCTGATGGATCAGCCTCAGCACATTTTGAACATACAATTTTGATAAATAATAATTCGCCGGAAATATTAACAGTTTGTTAAATGGCTAAACAAGGTCCGATTAAAATAGATGGTATTATCACCGAAACTTTACCTAATGCAACATTTAAAGTAAGGCTTGATAACGGACATGAAATACACGCACACATTTCCGGGAAAATGAGAATGCACTTTATAAAAATTTTAGTAGGAGACAAAGTTTCAATAGAACTTTCTCCTTATGATCTGACTAAAGGCAGAATTACTTACAGGTATAAATAGGAATAATTAAAATGAAAGTTAGAGCATCTGTTAAGAAGATTTGCGATAAATGTAAAGTTATTAAACGCAAGGG
>JAGOXU010000145.1 GCA_018059515.1 Ignavibacterium sp. | reverse complement strand
TTTTACAAAGCGGGAAAATTCTACAATCTTTTCCTGATCCGGTAAATCATGAATACGATATACAAATGGTTTTACCGCACCTGATTTTGGAACTGCAATCTGCGTTGCAACTAACTTGTTTGCAAGCAGCATAAACTCTTCTACCAGCATGTTGCTTTGCTTAAGCTGTTTAATAATTATCGAAACAGGAACACCATTTTCATCGAGAATAAATTTTACTTCCGGCGAAATAAAATTAAAACTTCCTTCACGCATTCTTTTTTTTCTGTAAATCTCTGCAATTTTATTCAACTGTAAAATGTCTTCCGCCAAATCGCCTTTACCGGATTCAATTACTTTTTGTGCGTCTTCATAAGTAAATCTTCTTTTACTGTTAATGATAGTTTTATCGATAGAGTAATTAATGATTTTACCGCGCGGTGTCATTTCAATAATAACAGAATATGTAAGTCTATCTTCAAAAGGAACGAGTGAGCAGATTTGATTTGATAATTTTTCCGGCAGCATCGGAATTACTCTTCCAACAAAGTAAACGCTGTTGCCTCTTTCGTAGGCTTCGGCATCAAGAGAAGAATTTTGCTTTACGTAGTGAGATACATCCGCGATGTGAATTCCAATTGACAGATTTCCATTTTCTAATTTTTCCAACGATAAAGCATCATCAAAATCTTTTGCATCTTCAGGATCAATTGTAAAAACATTTTTACTTCTATAATCCAAACGCTTTTTGATTTCTTCTTGAGGGATTGCAGTTGAAATATTTTCTGCTTCCGCTAAAACCGCTGCTGAAAATTTATACTTAAGATCAAACTCGCGGGCGATAGAAACAATATCAGTTTCGTGTGAGCCTGATTTGCCCAATACTTCTATAACTTCGCCCTCAGGATTAAGCATCGAACTATCCCAAACCAATTTACCGACAACAACTTTGTCCCCTGTTTTTGCACCGTTAAGCTTAGCCTCGGTTATATAAATATCTCTGTGCAATTTCGGATCATCGAGTGAAATAAAAAAGAATGATTTTGATTTTTTAATTACCCCTACATATTCTTTACGTTTTCTTTCAACAATACTTACGATTTGCCCTTCAATATTTTTACCTTTTTGTTTGGCAAACAATTCTACTTCAACTAAATCGCCATCAAACGCAGTTCCTATGTTTCGTGCTGCAATAAAAATATCACCATGTTTTTCATTATTAATATTTACAAATCCAAAACCATTGCGATTGATTTCAAGCCTGCCTTTTAATCTATTTGATTGTTGAACCTTGTTAAGCTGATATTTTTTTCCAACTCTAATCAAAAAAGATTCAGATTCTAATTTGTGAAGTACAGCTTTTAAAGAAGCATATTCGTGATCAGCATTAAACCCAAGTTTGTCTGCGATATCTTTGGATTTAAAACCTCTGCCTTGATTTCTGTTAAAGAAAGCTTTTAATTCTTTTTTCATTAAAACTCAAAATTATATTTAAATCCACCTTCAAAGAAAAGCGGATTGTTGATTGATGATGTCTGCTGATTTTCAGATTCTTTTCTTTCGAAACGCAATTGTAATCTCTCCGTAACAGGATATTCCATTTTTACATTTGCACGGCTTAAATCCTGTAAAACTTCTGTAGAGCCGCCAATCTGATATTTAATTTTCCAAACTTTACCAAGCAAGCTAAACTTGGTATCGGTAGCAGTTTGTCTTAGTTGGAAACCGGTAACATAATTATCAAAATACTGGTTTAGAACCTCGCCAATAAGCGAACCCGCAAGCGATGTTGTAGTTGATGCAACAATATTTCTATCGTTCTGATTATTATCATCCCCCGGAAACTTACCGATAATTAGGAAGTACATTGCATCGGTAGCATTTTTTGTTGGATCTTTTTTATCTTCTGTAATTGCCTGCCGCCCCATGTAAACACCAATATTATTTTCATCCCTAATAAAGTTCTTATCTAACTCACTTAATGGTCCTTTTAACTTTATTTTAACGGCAACTTCCTGCTCGGTACTTCCATTTGTTGCGGTCGGAGGCACATAATAATCTTTATAGGTTGCTGTAATATCGATGATCGGATCGGTCAACTTATCAAACTTAACATTTCCATCTGCTGAAAAAGATTTTATAAAACTCAGGCTTGATCCCTCAAGCAATTTAAGTTCGCCGCCGGATTTAGTTTTTCCATTTATTGATTCAAGAAAAAAATTACCGCCCATAATTGCTACTAAGTTTTGATCAAGTTCTTTTGAAAGAATGACAGCAACCTCAGCTTCTGTTTTAAGTTTTATATCAACCGTGTAATCAAAACGAGCAACACCAGTTTCTATATTTTTGATTGAGTCATTATTATTTGTGCTTTGAATCAGGCTATCCAATTCGCTGATAATTTTATCTACATTTTTATCGCCTTCAAGATATTTGTAAATAAAACCTGAGCTGCTGGAGTATGCAGATTTACCAAGTGGAACAGTAATATCCGCTACTGTAACATCAATTGGAAGATTAACATAAGACCTGCCTCTTTTAGCAGAATAAATAATATCACCTCGCGTTTGAACAACTAAGTCTCCATAAGCAAGCAAGCCTGAAGTTTTGGATATCTTATCAAGAATTTTTAAATCTCCGTTTACTTTTATAAAAGTTGAATCTAATTTAAATTCATTCAGTTTAACAAAACCTTCACCTCGTAAACTGCCGCCCTGTGATGTTCCCAAAACATTTTTTAAGGTAATACTTTCGATTGAAATATCTTCATCATCAATCCAAATCTTTGTGCTTAAATCATAATCAAGATTATTATTAGTTACTTTAAATGTTGCATTGTTAATACTAAAGTATCCGATCGCTATCGGTTTAGAAATTGTGCCTGAGATGTAAACATCGGTTTCAAGTTTACCTTTTTGAAATTGAACGTAAGGAACAATATTTTTTAACGAACTTAAATCAAATTCGTCCGATTGAATTGTTAACTCAATTTTACTGTTTGATTTTGCTGCAGAATCTTTATTAGTAAGATTTAATGGGATGTAACCTGTAATAAGCATAGAAGGTGATTCATTATTTAAAGTTGAATCAAGAAAGCGTACATCAATATTCAATTTATTACTATCATATTTAGAGACAGCAAGCAATGAACCAAATTTACTTTCATCATATTTCATTTTTTGCGCAGATGCAGTAATTGAAAATTTTGGATCACTAAAATTACCTGTTACCAAGCCTTTAAGATTTATATCGGCATCAAATTTTTTCTCTCCAAGATTGCCAAGAATATCAGCTAAAAGTCTTTCGCCTTTTAGAGAATCTAAATTAATATCAAGTTTATGCTCGCCAGTTGGACCAAAAGTACCATCCACTTTAAGCGTTCCGTTCGCAACATCCAAAACAAATTTTTTAAAATCTAAAGTTTCATTTGAATATGTTAATTCCAACTCTGTCTGGTTATGGATGTTAAATTGATTATAGTTTAAATTAAAATTATTAATATTTAATTGAAGCTCATCATTATTAAAGATTGTACTCGCTTTCAGCTTAGCAGAAATATTCTTTTCGTATTCTGCATCAACTTCTAAATCAATTTTATTATCTGCGAGAGATAATTTAGAGTTTAAATTATATATGTTAGCACCCGCATAAATTCTATCTGATTTAAATTCAACTTCAGCGATAAGATTGCCGGAATATCCATTAATCAAATGGTTAGATATTTTGCAATTAAGATTTGAGTTTATTAAAAAGTAAAAATCGTTTTCATTCAAGTATTTCAGATAATCAAAATCAGTGTTAAGTGAAATAGATAATGAATCGTTTGAAGATTTCATAAAACCATTCATCTGTCCATTAATTTCTATCTGATTTTTTCCCAATGTTAAATTCATTGATTCTTTAAAATCTAACAGATAGTTCAAATCAAAATCCTGCACAGAGTTTAGATTGTTAGTAATTAGATTTTGTGAGTTAAAATTTTCTAAAGAATCTTTTTTAAATATCGGATTTAGTTTATCATCAATCGAAGCTATTATAATATCCGCTTCCCGTGATAGAACCTCGCCCAGCGAAGTGATTAAAAAATTTCCGCTGATTGTAAAATCTGCAATATCAGAAACTATGTTAACAATTTTTTTACCGTTATCGTTTCTGCGCAAATCTAAAATCAATCTTGTGCTGTCAATATCAAAATCCAAAAATCTTGATTGATGAATATCCGTTACAAGAAACAAGTCCATACTATCAGGATTAAAACCCTGCCCGCTTGCTTCAAGTGATAGATTTAATTCTGAATCAAGTGATTGACTGCTTAGAATTTGTGCAAGATTAATTCCGTTTGTTTTTCCTTTTATATCGTAAGTTGGATCATTTGGATTTTTAAAATCAATATTAGCATCTAAGTTTGCGGACGATAAATCTGACAGAAGCGATAAGTTTACATTTATCAATCCATTTTCTGCCTTAGAATTAACAAAAATGTTTTTATAAATCTTATCTCCAAACTTTGAAGAAGATGCATCGAATGTAAAATCCATTTTCATTTTTTCCGGATTAAAGCCTGCGCCTTTTATTTTGATTTCAGAATTTATGCTTGTTGGTATAGATATAAATGAATTGAGATCAATATCGCTTGTATATAATGTTGCATCATAAATCATTTCGGCAGGACGCAAATCAATATTAGCATTTCCTTTTAAATTTCCTTTATCAGTTCTAATTACAAAAGTGGATTTAAAATCTAAAGGTCCACCGTAATAATTCAGAGTATCAATTCTAAATACACCAAATTCCATGTACACAGGTATATCTAAATCCTCTAAAAATTTATTAGGATCAGATGGATCTATGTAGGAATCGGTTACTCTTACATCAAAAAGCATCTTATCTGCATCCAGTAAATTTTTAAGAACACCCCTTGCATTAAGAGATGTGTTGTTGTAATCAATATTAAACTTCTTAAGTGATAACTCATTAAATGTTCCAGAACCTTCCAGATCAGTAGAGATTATTCCATCAAACATTTTCATTGCGGGAACATAAGTTGTAACGTCATCAACATTCAATTTTGTAGATAATAAACTTAATCGAAGAGGTGCTTCCGCAAGATCTTCCATAGAAAAATCTGTTAAGAAATCTATACCTAAAATTGCTGCGCTCAGTTCTACATCAGAGTCTCTTGTTATTAAATGTAATTTGTTTATTCCGGCTAATTTTGGAGTTAGTAAAATACTTCCGCTTAAATGCTGAAGCTGAAAAAAATCAAAGTTAGGATTAAAGGAAATATTATTAATTGTTAGTCTGTAAGCGTATTTATTTAAATCGGCAAAAGCATTAAAAGAAACATTAAGATTCTTAATTCGTAAATCATCCGTTGTTAAGCTTTGATAGTACTGTGTACTTCCAACTTTATCATATCGCTGCATAGAAAAATCAACATTGGTAAGAGCAAAATCTGCAACTTCAATTGTAAACGGAAATTCTGAAGTAGTTGTGTCTTCGGGTGTTGTAGATGGAGGAAAAATTTTAAGTAAATTTAATTGTCCATCGCTTTCTTCAACAAGATGAATCTTTGCATCCTTTAATTCAAATTTTCTTACATAAATATTTTTAAAGAGAATTTTTAACGGACTTGTTCGTAATTCAATATTCCCTGCCGAAACAACAGTATCATTTTCCACAGAGGTTAAAGTAACCTTTTTAATAATCAGAGATGTAAAAATTGTTCCATCAATTTCACCAATGGACAGTTTACCGTGTATTTCATCATTAACAATTTCAACGACAGTATCACGCAGCCAATTTTTGAAAAATGACGTTTGAGAAACTCCAAAGAAAATCATTAGCAGCATAAAGATGCCGACAAAAGTGTAAACAAAAATATTTACACCATAACGCAGTGCTTTTCTTCCTTTACCAATAATCTTTTTGGTTTCAGCCTGTATTTGTTTCTCGTCCACTAATCTTTATATCGTTCTTTAATAATTTTTATGATGTTTGATGTTGACTGGTCATTTACAAACTGAATTGTTTTTACCTCGCCGCCGTTTGCTTCAACAATTTCTCTTCCAATAATTTTATCAATTGTCCAATCGGCGCCTTTTACTAAAACATCGGGAATTAAATCGTTTATGATTTCGGCTGGGGTATCTTCATCAAAAAATATAACGTAATCAACCGGCTTTAGGTTTGATACTATAAAAGCGCGCTCATCCTGTTTTAGTATTGGGCGCTTATCTCCTTTTATTCTTTTTATAGATGAGTCGGAGTTTAATGCTAAAATTAATACATCGCCCATACCTTTTGATTTTACAAGATAATCAACATGACCGGAATGAATTAAATCAAAGCATCCGTTTGTAAAAACTACTTTTTTACCCTCTGCTTTAAGTTGATTTCTTATTAAAAGTATTTCGTTTTTTGATTTTATGTTACTCATTAATTTTCTCGCACCACAGTATCAAAAAGTTTATCAAGTTCAATTGGAATAATTCCAACTTCTTCGCAAACAATCCCGCCTGCGTAATTTGCAAGATATGATGCTTCATAAATATTAGCACCGGCAGCAAGGGCTAATGTTAAAGTTGAAATAACTGTATCACCCGCACCGGAAACATCTGCAACTTTCCTTGCTTTTGTGGGCATACGTTTTTCCGGTTTGTTTTTTTCAAAAACTGCAATGCCATCTTCACCAAGTGTTAGTAAAATATTTTTTGCATTTAATTTTTTAAGCAAGGTATTTCCGGCAAAAGAAATATCAGCATCAGTTTTAATTTCCATTCCGAGTATATCTCCTGCTTCCTTTTTATTTGGTTTGAAGACCGTTACATTTTTGTACTCATAAAAATTGTTAAACTTTGGATCAACAGTAAGAAGTTTTTTATTCTTGTTAGCAAGTTCAGTCAACTGATTGATGAGTGAAGAAGTTAAAACACCTTTGTTGTAATCCTGCAGAATAATTCCATCTAAATTTTTAATAATACTTTTTACATAATCAAATATTTTATTTTGAATATCCTTAGCAATTGTTTCCTTGCTTTCTTTATCAATCCTAACAATATGCTGACTATCTGCAATTACGCGTGTCTTTGCCGTTGTTGGTCTTGATTCATCTACAATAATTCCACGTTGTGCAATTTTTTGATCAGACAATAAAGAGTTAAAAATTGTTCCGTAGTTATCGTAACCAATTATTCCAATTGGTTCTGCAATTCCGTTTAATGCAGAAATATTTAATGCAACATTTGCTGCACCGCCAAAACGATAGAACTCATTTCCAACTTCTAAAACAGGAACAGGAGCTTCCGGAGATATTCGTTTTACATCGCCCCAGAAATAAATATCGAGCATCATATCACCAATAACAGCAATGCGTTTTCCTTTAAAATTATTTTTTAACTGCAGTAATCTTTTTTCAGAGATTTTAATCATAGATAAGCCAGATTAGTTAATATATTTGATTGAAAAATAACTATAAAAAATGTGTGTAAAAAGTGGGGAAAACACAGGATGGAAGATGGATAATGGTCGACGTTTAATGGCAAAAGTTATAACAAAACAACTTTTAAGGATACTTTTTATAGTAGCTAATGAACATTTGAAACTTGCTAAAGCAATATTGAACCTGACAGTAACAATTTGTATGGAAGCAGAAAAGATTTTGAAAATTACAGAATGAATACTGATTCAGGCAGTTCTAATTCTGAATATTGCAGAAGCGATAAATATAATAGCAGGGAGAATATTAAAAATGGCAGGAGTGATAAATATAAAAGCAGGGGAAATATTAGAAATAGCAGGAATGAAAAGGACAATAGTAGGTGTAATTTTGAAAACGGCAGGAGTAATTTTAATGAATGCGGATGCTATTTTAATATTTGCAAGAGTGATTTTGACAAATTCAGGAAGGTTTTTGAAAGTCAAGGATTTTTCTACCACACCCTAACCCTCTCCTGCCAAGAGGTTGTGCAAAAATTTGTGCAGGCGGCGAGACGGGCTGTTAGTGCAGGATTTGACGCCATTGAATTACATGCTACCCATGGCTATTTGATGAATGAATTTTTATCACCTTTAGCCAATCAACGTACGGATGAGTATGGTGGAAGTTTAGAAAATCGGGTGCGTTTGCTAAAAGAAGTATTAGTTGGGGTGAAGGCTGTCATTCCTGCCGACATGCCGATTATCGTGCGTGTATCCGCCGATGATTATCATGAAGCAGGGAATACTCCAGTGGATGTGGCAGATATGTTGAATCTCATCAAAGATGATGGTATTGACTTGGTGAATGTTAGCTCAGGGGCGGTCATTTCTCTTATGCCACGCGTTTTTCCTGGTTACCAGATTCCAATGGCACTGACCATTAAACAAAAAACCGGTTTACCCATCTTAGGTGGTGGACTGATTACTGAGCCTATGCAAGCCTTACAATTAGTGAAAGCTGGCGTTGATTTGGTGTATACGGGCCGGGTTTTATTACGCAATCCTTATTGGCCCTTGCAAGCAGCCCATATTCTGCAACAAGAAGTAGAGTGGCCAGCAC
>JAGOXU010000354.1 GCA_018059515.1 Ignavibacterium sp. | reverse complement strand
GGTATATGTAAGGTTGGGCCTACGTAAAGTCGCGGTTTAATCCTTACAACTCACTGCAGAAAAAGGTATCTTTTAAGATCCCCATATTTTTTGTATCCTAAAGGATACCTTTTTTCACGAAGAAAATATAAATGTATCTTTGAAGATACAAAAACGAAAGAAAAATTATTTTTATTTAAATAATATAAAAAATTATTTTTTTCGCAAAAAAATTTAAAAATTAACAATAAGTTTTGAGATGAATTTATAATATAAGTGTATAATATAGACCGAAGTCTATATTATATTTGGTGAGAGTAATAATTACGCTTTACCTAAGAATGCAGAAATACCTTCTAATTTGATAGAACCAAGAGCTTCACCTCTTACGATACCAATCCAGTTTCTTGATTTGATAAATGTTCTTCTAATAGAGTTTGTAGTCTCTGTAATGATATAAAGTGGTTTGTGTGAAATTTCAACAATTGTTGAAGTTGCTAAAGTTTCAGTTTTTGGAACGAAATACATCATGTCGTTACCTACACACCAAGATGTGATAACTTCCATTTTAGAGAATGTACCAATTTCTCCTGAGAATCCAGTTGAACCTTCTAATTTGTCAAATGACACAGAGAATTTTTGTAATGATTTGATTACTGCAGCAGTATCAATACCAGTTACTAAATATTTTGGTTCAATTCTTGTTGACATTCTTAATTCTTCAATTACAGAGATGATAACAGGAATGATTGATTTAAACATATCCATAACTTTTTCTGGTTGACCAATTGTTGCCCAAGTAGATAAGTCAATTCTTCTATTTACACCATTTCCAGCAGTTGCATTTGCAAGTAATAAATCAGCAATTTCGAAATCTCTATTTAATTTGATTTGATCTTTAACGTAAGTTTTTAATTGTCCGATAATATCTAAATCATATAATGATTTCCAGTCTTGGATGATTTCTTCAATGTTTTCAACTTCAAATGAATCTTCGATGTCACAAGAAATATCAATACCAAAGTTTTTAGGTCTAGATTTAACAACACCTTTACCATTACCAACACCTTGGATTCTACAATCCATTGTAGTTTCAATTAATGTATAGTTTGCAGCAGAACCTAAGTTAGCTAATGAAATAGTTACCATACCATTATCAAATGATACCATACCTTGAATTTTAACAGCAGTTTTTTCAATTTTAGCAGCAGAAGTTTTATCTACTGAGAACTCTGAATGGAAGTTACCTCTTGCATCAGCAAAAGCAATAATATCTAAAACGCTTTCAACATTTAAAGCATCTTTTAATTTTACTTTTACAACTTTAAAATTTCTTTTGTTTAATCTGAATTCAGATCCATCAATGTCATTTAATTTGAATAAGTTACCATTAGAACCAGAAACAACTGTTCTAACCATATCAACTCTTGCTTGAGCTTGAGCATTAGGGAATTCAAATTCTCTTACTTGACCTTTAATATCAACAACTTTTGCAATCCATTTTAATCTTGGAATAGTCATTGTTGGAACAGCTGATGGATAAACAGAACATACTTTTGATAATAATGGTTCAGCATAAACGTCAACTAACATTGGGAATGATGCAACTGCATAAGTAATAGCTTCTGGAGATGCCATTAATGTAGCAGACTCTTCTAATAATACTTCTCTTTGTCTATTGAATTGACCTCTGATTACTCTAGCTTCTGATTCTTCAAAACCTTCTAATAATTTGTCACAATATGATTCAAAAGTTAATGGATCAGTAATGATTGACATTGCAGATGTTGCTTCTTGGAATAAATCTTGGTTAGTCGTTAAGAAGTCCGAATAGTTTTCTAAAATTAAATGTTGAGACATTTTTGTTTTCCTTTTTGTGTTTAATATATTTATTTGTTTCTGTAATGTATAAATTTTCTAAAATAAAAAAATTTTGAGAAAAGTTTTACATACCTAATTGTAATTCAAACTTTTTATAGTTAGATCTTGCTAATGCTATATCTAATAAAAAGTCAACTGATTCTTCAAGTGTACCTTGTACACAACTACCATCTAATGAACAAACACATCCAGAATATGGATTACCTTGTTTATCATATGGTTTTACTTCGTCACCAAAGAATGATGATTCTAATAAAACTCCATGCACTGTTTCCGAGTTAGCATGTGATTGTAAGTCTTTAGCTAGTTTTAATAATGAACTAAAATCTGTACTTTCTTCCATGAACTCATATATCACTGCTGATGAATGAGACGGATTTGAAACAACGTCAAATGTTAAAGCTTTTAATCCTATTGGGCTTACTTGTGTAACTCCAGTTGGACTTTTTGTGCTTGAACCAAATGCTCTTAAACTAAATCCAATAGATACTTTTTGTTTTAGTAATCTATATAGATTCATTCCTGCATCGTTTGTTAATGTTTCACACTCTGCTACAATGAATTTTCCGTCAAATTCTAATTTAGTAAATAATACACAACTCTCTTTTAAAGATATTGTACTACTTCTTTTTAAATTAGCATTTTGATCCCCTTCGGGACACGGATGATCCAACTCTCCAATAAGTTTTCGCTCATTAGCTTTTGGAGCTAGTTGTTTAACAATTTCC
>JAGOXU010000353.1 GCA_018059515.1 Ignavibacterium sp. | reverse complement strand
TCTTTTTGGTGAAACTGTTTATGATAAAGGCGCGTGGGTTTTACACATGTTAAGATATGAAATAGGTGATAGCGCCTTCTTCAAATCGCTTCATGAATATTATGATCTTTATAAATATTCTAATGCATCGGTAGAAGATTTTAAAAATATTTGTGAAAATGTTTCAAGCATGAATCTAAATAAATTTTTTGATCAATGGGTTTACACCGGAACAGAAAACATATTTTGTTCATATACGCTTTCATTTAAAGATCAAAACAAAAAGGGATGTGAAATAAATATTTATCAAAACCAACGGACTTATGAGGAGTTTCATTTTCCGCTTGATATAAAAATTGATTTTGTTGATAGCTCTTCTACAATCGAAAAAGTTTATGTTGATAAAAGGGAAACCAAATTTAATTTTAAATATGATCTTGAAATAGCAGCAATACAATTTGATCCTGATTCAAAACTGCTTGGAACTTTTGAAAAATCTTATTCTCGCTAAGCAGATAAGATGTTTTATTTCTTTTTGCATATCAGTAAATTTCAGATAAATAAAAATGATGCTGTGTGAATAAAACATATCTCTTCATCTCCGATGTACATCTTGGTCTTCAATCCAAAGAAATTGAAGATAAAAAGGAAAGACTGCTTGTAAAGTTTTTAGAGTTTGCTAAAAACAATTGTGATGAACTTTTTATTGCCGGCGATCTTTTTGATTATTGGTTTGAATACAAAAGAGTTTATCAAAAAGGAAATTTTAGAACTCTTACTGCTTTACAAAATTTAACTGAAAGCGGAATTAAAGTTCATTACTTTATCGGCAACCACGATTTTTTCCATAAAGATTTTTTTGAAAAAGATATCGGTGTAACACTTTACCGCGATGGCAAACAATTTTTATTAAACGGTAAAAAGTTTTTTATAGGGCACGGAGATGGACTTGTAAAAAATGATCTTGGTTACAATATTTTGAAAAAGGTTTTACGAAATCCTTTTACGCAATGGTTATATGGTTGGCTGCATCCGGATTTTGGCGTTGGAATTGCAAGCCGAACAAGTAAATCAAGCCGTGATTACACAACCAAAAAGGATTACGGACAAGAAGACGGTTTGTTTGATGCTGCAAAATTGAAGATTGATGAAGGAAACGATTTTGTTTTGTTCGGGCATCTGCATAAAAGATGTTTTATTAATTACAAAAGTGGAACTTATATAAATCTCGGTTCATGGATAGATAAACCTTGCTATGGAAAATTCACTGATAATTTTGAAATTATAGATTTGCATTAGAAAAGAGTTTTTGAATAATGGCTAAAACACAAAAGAAAAATAACAACAAGAAAAAAACTAAATTGATTGTTTTGGGATCAATCGTATTTGTTTTTCTTGCGCTCTCAATTTACACATACGTTGGATTACCTTCACTTGATGAACTTGAAAATCCAAAACCGGTTCTTGCAAGCAGAGTTTTTTCTGCAGATGGTGAATTGATAGGACAATTTTACATTGAAAATAGAATTGAAACTGATATTGATAGTTTACCGCCTTATATACTTAAGGCTTTGATTGCAACTGAAGATAGAAATTTTTATGATCATTGGGGCGTTGATGTTCCGCGATTCTTTAAAGCAATGGTAAAAAATCTTTTCTCACTTTCCTTGCGTGAAGGTGCAAGTACAATAACTCAGCAGCTTGCAAAAAATCTTTACTCATTAAAAGAGGGAAGGGAAAACTTTCTTGATAAAGGTGTTAGAAAAATTCGTGAATGGATTTCAGCAATTCAAATCGAAAAAACATTTACAAAAAATGAAATTGCGGAATTATATCTTAATGTTTCTTACTTCGGAAGAAGCGCTTATGGAATTGAATCCGCATCCAAAGTTTATTTTAACAAGCGTGCAAAAGATTTAACACTGCCGGAAGCGGCATTATTTGTTGCGCTGCTCAAATCATCTGTAAATTATGATCCCGTTGCACACTATGAAACAGCTTTGAAGAGACGAAATCAGGTAATGTATAACATGGTTGTTACTGATATGCTAAGCGAAGACGAGTACAACCGCTTAAAACAGCAGCCAATTCAGCTTGCATCAGAGAGATTGAGCCATGTAAAATCCGATGCTCCGCATTTTCTTGAATATATCCGCCAGCAGATGACTACGCTTGCCGATAAATATGGATTGGATCTTTATAGAGATGGTTTAAATATTTATACTTCCCTTGATATGAGAATGCAGCGGATTGCTAATCGATCAGCTAAAAAACATATTGCAGAGTATCAAATTTTGTTTGATAAAAATTGGAGCTGGGATAGAAATAAAAGTCTGTTAATCAATCTGATTGATAGAGCAATAAAAGATGATCCACGATATAAAACTGAAGTAACCAGCGAAGAGAAAGCAAAAGTTTACAATAAACTTAAATATGATGTTAGTTTTATAGACTCAGTTAAAAAAGTTGCAGCCAAAGTTGAAGTTGGTTTTGTTGTGCTTGATCCCAAAACCGGAATGATAAAAGCATTAGTCGGTGGAGAAAATCAGGATTTTGGAAGAGGATTAAATCACGTAACAGGAATTAAGAGACAGCCTGGTTCATCATTTAA
>JAGOXU010000352.1 GCA_018059515.1 Ignavibacterium sp. | reverse complement strand
GATTCCGCAGATAAAAATTCAGAATTAATTTTACTCACTTATAATCAACCATATTCAAATCATAATGGCGGTTGTGTAGCTTTTGGAAATGATGGATATTTATACATCTCAGCGGGCGATGGCGGATCAGGCGGCGATCCGCAAGGTAATGCACAAAACATAACAAAATTACTTGGTAAAATAATTCGTATTGATGTTAATAACCCGCAGCCTCCATTAAATTATGGAATCCCTTCGGATAATCCATTTGTAGATAGCACAAATGTTAATGTGCGTAAAGAAATTTTTGCATGGGGAATGCGTAATGCTTGGCGCTTTAGTTTTGACCCCAATACTGGATGGTTATGGGCTGGTGATGTTGGACAAGACTCTTACGAAGAAGTAGATATAATTCAGAATGGAAAAAATTATGGCTGGAGATGTTATGAAGGCAATCATCCTTATAATTTAAGCGGTTGTAATGGAGTTTACGAACCACCAATTTGGGAATATTCACACTCACTTGGATATTCAATTACTGGAGGGTATGTTTATCGCGGACAAAATGTTCCAGAACTCTATGGAAAATATATTTATGGTGATTACGGAACAGCTAAAGTTTGGTCAATAGAATATGATGGAGTTAATCCTGCCGTCAATACACTAATTACAACTGCTGCTGGTTCCATTACATCATTTGGTGTTGATGAAAACAAAGAGCTTTATCTTGTTTCATTCAATGGAAAAATTTATAGATTTATTCCAACCATAGTTCCAGTTGAACTTGTATCTTTTACGGCGACTATTGTAGATAATAAAGTTAAACTTGATTGGTTTACCGCCACAGAAACAAATAATTCGGGGTTTGAAATCCAACGAAGCAAAAATGGATCAGATTATCAAACAATATTTTTTATTGGCGGTAATGGAACAACGACAAATAGAAATGTTTATAGTTACATAGATGAATCTGTAAACTTCGGCGTATATTATTATCGTCTTAAGCAAATAGATTTTGATGGAACTATTGAGTACTTAAAAGCAGTTTCAGTTGATTTAGGATTACCTAAAACATTTATGCTTGAACAAAATTATCCAAATCCATTTAACCCAAGTACAAAAATAAAATGGCAGTCGCCTATAAGCGGTTGGCAAACGATAAAAATTTATGATCTTTTAGGAAACGAAGTTGCAACCTTGGTTAATGAATTTGTAGAAGCAGGGAATCATGAAGTAGAATTTAATACTGGAGAGGGAAGTCGTCAACTTACACTAACAAGTGGAATATATTTCTATCAACTAAAAGCAGATAACTTTACTGCTACGAAAAAAATGATATTATTGAGGTAAGGTTGTTCGAATGATTTAATCAAAGTAGGTTGAAGTTACTTATAGAGTTAGCTTACAAAAAATTTGAAAGCTCCAAGGTTTCAAATAAAATGTTTGGTTAAAATCAGAATTTTAGATTTAAGGAACTTAAGACTTTGGAGGTTTTTCTGCCGCTTGCCTAAAATATGTTATATATAAACTTAAAGCCTGTGATAGTTTTATTACAGGCTTTTGTTATTAATATTAAACATTTTAATAATGATGGTTGAAATCAAAATAAAATAGAAAAAGCCCCAAGACCAATTATCTCAGAGCTTTTGTGTGTGTTTAAAATTTGTTTTAATTACATCTCTTAGTTATTAAAGATCCATTTATCAAGTCCTTACTAATAATATTCTATTAGTAGTCACTGTTTTACTTTTTAATTATCGTGAATTATTGTGTTAAGTTTAGAATAAAAGGATAAAATCATTTTAAAAATAAAAACCCCAACGCCGAAACGCTGGGGAACTAGCCTTGACGGAAGGCTTGGGGAATAACCTTTACCGTCAAATGCTCGTTTTATTAATTAAATTACCCCTGTGCTATAACTAACTATTTCAATAGTACTATCGGATTGAAAATGAAAAACTTTATACCTAAATAAAGTTTTGACAATAATTTTTTTTGATATTTTCTAATATTTTACTCGTGGATAATAAATGGAATAGGTATGAAGACTTTGTTTATAAAGGGTCAATAAAAAGTAAGTGGATATTTGAAGTTGTTGAATTTGATTCTAGGTCATTGAAAAGCTAACTGAATTTGATAATTTCATATATGCCCGAGAGTTTGCAGACCAGGGGAAAAAAGGCGAGCCAAAACTCGCCTTTAATGAAAATATTATAATTCTATTATCCCCACTTTTTCTTTACTTGAAGGATCAACAAGTTTTGAGCTTGAAGTAAGGTAATAAAATGCTGGTATCACAAAAAGTGTTAATACAGTAGAGGCAAGTAATCCACCAATTGCAACTATACCAAGCGGCATTCTCATTTCCTTACCGGCATCTCCAATTCCTAAAGCAAGTGGAAGCATACCAAGAATAATTGCTATCGATGCCATTAACTGTGGTTTTAGTTTAGTTGGTGCAGCTTCCATAAGAGCATCTTTAGATAAATAGCCTTGTTCTCTTCTAAGTTGATTTGTATAATCGAGTATAAGAATTGCATTGTTTACAACTATTCCGATGAGCATTATTATCGCCATTAGAGATGTGATACTGAATGCTGTATCAGTGATGAAC
>JAGOXU010000351.1 GCA_018059515.1 Ignavibacterium sp. | reverse complement strand
ATCAAATTATTTTTCAATCGACTCTTTCAAAGGGTTCTCCCCTGCCCTTTGATATGAATGAGTCAGGCCCGGTGATTCCCCATCACCGGGTTCTTATTTTAAACCCGGAGTATTTATGGCAGTAAAAACAAGAAAGAAAAATGTAAAAACCAGTGCAAAAGCACTTCCTTCTCCCTTTAATATTTACTGGGAAAAAACTAATTACATTTTGTTTGGATTAGGGGCGCTGCTTATAATTTTGGGATTTTATTTTATGAGCCTTGGTGAATGGGATAGTTCATCCTCACTTGTAGTTTCACCTATTTTTCTTTTTTTTGGATTTGTTGTTGTTATGCCTGCATCAATTCTTTATAGAAAAAAAGGAACTGATCAATCAAATAAACCAAGTTCTGATAATTAATTATTAAAATTTAAAGTAGAGCTTGTGGGTAAGTTAAACTTTGATCAACTAACCGATCTTTATCTTCTTCTTTCTGTTGATAGAATTGGTCCTGCAAAGATTAGAAATCTACTTGCACGATTTAAAAAATTATCTAACGTATTTACTGCATCAACATATGAACTTATTGAAACTGAAGGCATAAGCAGAGAACTTGCCTCACGCATCCGAAAAATCTCATCACAAAAAGATTCAATTCAAAAATTTCTTGAAAAAGAATTAAAAACATTGGATAAACTCGGCGGAAGAATCATTACAGTTTGGGATGAAGATTTTCCACCACTGCTTAAAAAGATTTATGATCCTCCATTGGTTTTATCTGTGTTAGGTCAGTTTGATGAAAAAGATAAATACTCGATAGCTGTTGTTGGAACACGAATGCCCACCAACTACGGAAAAATTCAAACAGAAAAAATTGTTTCAGATTTAGTTGAGCAAAATATTACCATTGTAAGCGGCTTAGCGCGCGGAATTGATTCCGTTGCCCATTTATCTGCATTAAAAAGTAATGGAAGAACAATTGCTATAATTGGATCAGGATTGGATGTAATTTATCCCGCAGAAAATAAAAAACTGTTTAATGAGATTAAAGAAAAAGGAGTTATCATATCTGAATTTAATCTTGGTACAATTCCAAATGCAGAAAATTTTCCAAAACGTAATAGAATAATTTCCGGAATAAGTTTAGGAACACTTGTAATTGAAACAGCGATAACGGGCGGTGCAATGCAGACAGCACGTTTAGCGCTTGATCAAAACAGAGAAGTCTTTGCTATTCCAGGCAACCTTGGTGTAAAACAATCTGAAGGCACAAATATGCTTATCCAGCGCGGCGAAGCAGAGCTAATAAAAAATGCAGAAGATATTTTACAAGAACTTGAATTGAAACTTAAACCAATCCTTGGCAAGAACATTCCAAAGCAGCAAAAAGATTTAACAATTTTTGAGGAAAAAATTTATAATTGTTTAATGAATGAACCTCTCCACATTGATATGCTCGCAGAAAAAACCGATCTATCAACTTCTGATTGTCTTGTTAATTTACTTTCGTTAGAATTTAAAGGAATGGTAAAACAGTTGCCCGGTAAAATGTTTATGTTGATGTGAATTAGATTACCATTTAAATAGTTTTTTTTCCTTGAGATAGAATGATGGCATTTCATAGAAAAGATATTTTAGTATTAAGCATAATAATATTTTGTTGGATTGCATTACTGCTGTTATCAGATGTCCGCGGAAATTTTCCTTTAAACGATGATTGGTCTTATGCACATTCCACAAAAGTTTTCGTTGAAGATGGTAGAATTGAACTGACCGGCTGGGCAAGTATGCCTATTATTACTCAAATATTTTGGGGTTCTTTATTCTGTTCTTTCGCAGGGTTTTCATTTGAAGCTCTTAGATTATCAACTATAGTTTTTAGCATTATTGGGATAATCTTTTGTTATTTGATCTTCAATGAATCTACAAAACAAGTGTACTTGAAATTTGTAGCGACCGCTTTAATCGCAATCAATCCGATTTATTTTTTGCTTTCTTCAACTTTTATGACAGACATACCCTTTTTTACTTTATCTATAATATCAACATTTTTATTTATAAGATTTTTTAAAACGGAAAATAAATATCATTTTCTTATCGGCTTCCTTTTTATCGTTGCTGCTTCATTTATTAGGCAGATAGGTGTTTTGGTTTTACTTTCATTTGCACTCACATATTCACTAAACAAAAACAAACTACTCCGAAAGAAAATATATTCAATATTATCCGTTCTAGTATTAATTCTTCTATTATTTCTTTCTCAATACTTAATAAAAAGTGGCGTGGATAATCCTTTAGTTAACAACCACAGGACTGACAAACTTCTGGACGCTTTTTCAATTGTAAATGTATTTGGATTAATTCCCTTGTTAAAGAATAGTTTTTTTGCTTTGATATATATAGGTCTATTTTTATTTCCATTTCTTATAAATCATACCTATTTATTGTTAAACCCAGATTTGTCATTAAGGAAAAATTTCTAATGACCGTCAATAGAAAAGAGATAAGCTAAGTTGTTCCTAAGTAATAAGATAAGTTATATTTTAGCAATGAAAAAACGACTGTAATTTTTGTAAGAAAAACAGACAAACAAATGGAGATAAAAATAGAGTTTACC
>JAGOXU010000144.1 GCA_018059515.1 Ignavibacterium sp. | reverse complement strand
CAATAGTAAAAATTGGTGCATCTTTATCTTTGTTGATTGCAACTATGTATTTTGAAGTTGACATTCCTGCAAGGTGCTGAATCGCACCGGAAATTCCGCAAGCAATATAAAGTGAAGGGGCAACGGTTTTTCCTGTTTGTCCAACTTGTTCACGATGTGGTCTCCAGCCGGCATCAACAACAGCACGTGAAGCGCCAACTGCTGCACCGAGTGATTCAGCGAGAGATTCAATAAGATTAAAGTTTTCTGGTGCTTTCATTCCTCTTCCGCCGGAAACAATTATGTCAGCTTCGGCAACATCTAATTTGCCTTCGGATTTTTTAAACGACACAACTTTTGATTTAAGATTTGGATTAGAAATTTCTTTTGTTTCTATAGCTGCATTTCCGTTTTCAGTAACTTCAGCTTTAAAAACATTTGGACGGATTGTAAATACTTTTACATCGGAGGATAATTTTACTTTTGAAAATGCTTTACCAGCATAGATTGGACGCGTTGCAATTATTTCTCCGGATTCTACATTTAAAGAAACACAATCCATTACACAACCTGAATTAAGTTTAACTGCCAATCTCGGTGCAAGATCATTACCGAGAGATGTATTCCCAACAATCAAACATACAGCATTAACTTCTTTTGCATAATTACTAACTG
Organism: Ignavibacterium sp.; assembly: GCA_018059515.1. Taxonomy (GTDB): domain Bacteria; phylum Bacteroidota; class Ignavibacteria; order Ignavibacteriales; family Ignavibacteriaceae; genus IGN3. Next base: position 7,921 of record JAGOXU010000144.1, on the reverse strand, counting down.
CTTCAGTATATCCGCTTGAAGTATAGTTTGCGAAATCAGGATTTTTTAAATGAACTATCTTTGAAATTCCATACTTAGAAACATCATTAAGATTATTAATATCTGATCCGACTGCAATTGCTTCAACTTCAAGATTTAATTCCTTAGCCAATTTGGCTGCAACACTTGCGGCTTCAAATGATACTTTTTTTAATGCGCCTTCTCTTTGTTCTAAGATTGCTAAAATTTTATTTGCCATAATTTTACCTATATAACCTTTGCTTCTTCTCTTAATAATTTAACTAACTCAGCCACTGCACTGCTATCTGTACCAAGAATTCTGCCCGGTTGTTTTGAAGCAGGTAAATTCATATCAAGAATTTGTGAATAGTTTGGAGCTTGTGCGGCAGGTTTTTCTGCGATAGTTTTTTTCTTTGAAGCCATAATTCCTTTTAACGAAGCATATCGTGGTTCATTCAATCCTTTTTGTGTTGTAATGATTGCCGGCAATTCTGTTTCTACAACTTCTCTTCCGCCTTCAATTTCACGCTCAGCAGTAATTTTTGAACCATCTAATTTAAAATCAACAACAACGGGAACGCAATTGTAACCGAGTAATTCTGCTGTAACTTGACCTGTGATTGAGTTATCAAAATCAACAGATTGTTTTCCAAAAAATGCAATTTCACATCCGAGTGATTTTATTTCATCAGCAAGAGCGTGGGCAATCCCAAAAGAGTCTCGTTGATTATCATCTTTTAATAAAACGCCTTCATCAACGCCCATCGCCAAAGCTTTGCGAATTGAATCTTTATTAGCATCACCACCAACGCTGATTACGTAAACAATGGAATCACCGCCAATTTTTTCTTTAGTTTTTAGTGCTTCTTCAACTGCAAATTCATCATAAGGATTTATAATATAAGTTACTCCCGCTGGATCAATAGCTTTTCTATCCGCACCGATTTTAATACGTGTAGCAGTGTCTGGTACATGACTAACGCAAACTGCTATTTTCATTTAACCTCCGTAAAGTTCTTAGTTTTTGATACAAAAATATAAAGAGACAGTGCTCTAAAATCAATTAAAGAACTGCTTTATATTTTTTTTTGTGATATTATTGTAGTTAGATATTAAAATCTTAGTTTTTGCTTTTATAAAAAAAATCAATTAAGTATTTTTTGGCTATGGAATTAAAACCTAAAAAAGCCAATCAAATAGAAATTATTACAGAAGAAACTACGGATGTTGATATTTCCTCCCGGGTTGTTTTATACAATGATGATTGGCATACTTTTGAAGAAGTTATTACTCAGTTAATTATTGCAACCCAATGTGGTTTTGACAAAGCACGCGATTTTGCTTTTGAAGTTCACGTTAAGGGCAAAGCAATAGTTTTTGCAGGCTCTATGAACCGATGTTTAAAAGTTTCTTCTATACTTGAAGAAATAGCGTTACATACACAAATTTTGACCTAATAATTTTCTGCACGGCTTAGATCGGTTTTATTTTCACAATCAGAACAGGAGCAATAATCGTAAATCTCTTCATAGCCATAATCGATAGTTAATTCCTCACCGGGTTTAATATCAACAGCCGCAAATAAAATTAAATTACCATTTTCATCTTCATCAATATCACAATTGTAATTACAGGAATGATTTAAATATCTTAACTGCGAGTGCATTGAAGCATCGATATATTCATCATCGCTTTTATAAAAAATGTAAACGTTACCTTCATCTTCTCTTCGCATACATTCATCACCGTTAATAAACTCTCCGCTGATGATTGTAATTACCTGACCTTCTTTAAATTCAGTTGTGGAAAAAATTCCGAATCCATGTACTGATGAATCTTTAACTGCAAGATTGTTGATGGTCATAAATAATTTTGTTTTCTTTGTTTGATTTGAAAAAGGAAAATCCACAATTAGTACTGACTTTTTCCGAATGATAATACAGTGGTAAATCACCGAAGCAGATCAGACAAAAATTAATTTTAATAGATATAATTAATTGCGGCACAAACATAGGTAAAAAATTTCTTTTCATAAAAAAATAAACTCCTCAAACAATCTCCAGTCCGATATCTTAACTTTTTAAATTTTTGATTGGAACAATTATCAGTATTGGGAGAATGTTGATTGATATTTTCAAAATAAAGAATAGTAAACGATTATTAATAAAAATATCGAGCATTTATATTGGTATCTAAATTGGATTGATTTACGAATGAACAAAATTGAGAACTAAGTAAATTTTTGTAATAATGAACAGTGTATTTAGTTGTCTTTATCAATAAATCTTTGGATATTGCATTGAGTTTTATCATCATTTATTTCAGGAGGTCTTATGAGATACTTTAGTTTAATACTTGTAACAATCATCCTAACACCATTCATTTTTATGCAAGCTCAAAATGGTTATACCTATATCGGTGTTGATGGCTGCGCTATGTGTCACAAAACTGAAAAACAGGGAAGTCAACTTTCAATTTGGCAAAACAGCAAACACTCCAAAGCATTTGAGACCTTAAAGACTGAAAAAGCAAACCAGATTGCTGCAGAAAAAGGATTTAAAACTCCTGCGGTAGAAACTCCAGAATGTTTAAAATGCCACGCTACCGGTTACAATTTAGATGCTTCTATGTTAGGTAAGAAATTTAAAGTTGAAAACGGTGTTCAATGCGAAACCTGCCACGGACCAGGCTCTGATTATAAAGATATGAAAGTAATGAAAGATAAAGATTTGGCTGTAAAAAACGGATTAGTTGTGCACGAAAAACTAGAAAGTTTCTGTATCGGATGTCATAATGTAGAAAGCCCAACTTTTGTTGATATGGATATTAATGAAGGCTGGGAAAAAATTAAACACGATGTTCCTGAATCAAAAAAATAATTTATTTATAGAAATAATACTGCAAGAAAATCGATGAAAAAATTTATACTCTTGCTCTTTTTAGGAGCCACAACATTTATTTCAGCTCAAAATATTAACGGTCGGTTCTCAAGTTCATTATACACTTTCGAAAGATATGATTCATTAAACTCTTCCGAGCAGTATTTAAGAGCTTATGAGATGTTAAACCTGAATCTTAATTATGGAAAAGTTTCTGTTAGATCATATCTGAATTTTGAAACTGATGTGATGAGCAAAATGGATACTGATCCGAGATTAAGATTTTATAACCTTTATTTAGAAGCGCGGGATTTGTTGGATATTGCAACTGTCAGATTAGGCAGACAACCAATTATCAATAGTGTTGCGGGCGGAGTTTATGATGGTGCATCGCTTACGCTTAAGAAATCTGATTACAAGTTTAATGCTTATTTTGGCGGTAACGTTCCCGCTTACCAAAAGCTTGAGTTGATTGAAAACTTTGAAGAGAATTTTCTTTTTGGCGGCAAGTTTACAACTACTGTAATTCCTAATTTTCAGGTAGGTGTTGGATATGTAAACAAGAATTTCCAATCTCAAAATTATATTGCTAATCGTTTAAATCCTGATTTAAATCCTATAGAAGTTGATATTGAAAACAAATCTAATCAATATGAATTTGTAACCGCTGATATCAATTTCAATCAAAAAGGATTAGTTTCAATCTTCACTCGAGGAGATTACGATTTAAACTTTAATCAACTTTCAAAGATTGAATTTGATGCACGCACAGAAGCAGTAGATAGACTTGGAATAAATGTTTACTACAACTACCGTCAGCCAAAGATAAGATATAATTCAATATTTGCGGTGTTTGATTACGGCAACACTCACGAAATTGAACTTGGTGCTGATTACAAAATCAATAAAATGTTTACTGTAATCGGAAAATTTGGAAATGTTCAGTACAAAGATGAAAATTCTCAAAGAGTTGCAGTTGGATTATCAACAACATATGGAAGCCTAAACTATAGAAAAACATTTGGTTACGCTGGTGAATTAGATGCAGTATCACTTTATTCCGGTTATACATTTTTTGAAGGATTGTTCACACCATCAGTGGGTTTATCGTACACAAGTTACAAACTTAATCCGGATGATGAAGCAAACAATATAACTTCGCTCTTAGTTGGTGCAAACATTCGTCCATTCCGTATGCTTTCATTTGATTTACAAGGACAGTATATGGATAATAAAATTTACAAGAATGATCTCAGATTATTCTTCAAACTAAATTACTGGTTTAACTTAAACATTTAATATTCTTACTATGCAAAAATTAAAAGTTTTATATCTGTTTGTCTTTTTAGGAACAATTGTGTTTCTTTTGGTTGGCGCTATTAGTTCTCCAAAAGATAATCTGCCTATCTCAAATGAAGGTAGAATAAAGTTTTCACACTCACTTCATAAAGATTTAGTTGATTGCCAAACATGTCACTCAGCAGTAAGTCAAAGCACAAGCCTTAAAGATCCGCTCTTTCCAAACCATGATAATTGTTCAACGTGCCATGAGGTTGATAACGATCAGGAATGTTCAACCTGTCACTATGATGATACTTATGAGGCTCTTGTTAAAAGTGAATCAGGTTTATTATTCAATCATAAAATCCATTTAAGTGGTGAAGATAGTAATTGTGAAACCTGCCATAAAGGATTAAGTGAAGTTGATTATAGCTGGCAGTCTGCTGGTGCAAATCCACAAATGGCAACTTGTTATACTTGCCATAATGATAAAACAGTTGCATCTAATTCCTGTGAATCTTGTCATATTTCTACTGTCAATTTACTTCCGCAGGATCATAAAGTAGTAAGCTTTGCTAAAACACACAAGTTTGCTGCGCAAGAGTTTAATGCAAATTGTGTGATGTGCCACGATAATCAAAGCTGCGAAGATTGTCACGTCGCAACAATCGGCATTACAGAAGCAAACACACTTAATGATTTTTATCAGCCATATTATTCAAGCAATTTTGTTGATGGTGCTAAAGTTCAATCAATAAATCGTGTACACGAATTGAACTACAGATTTACTCACGGAATAGATTCAAGAGGCAAAACATCTGATTGCCAGACTTGTCATCAGATTGAAACATTCTGCGTTGAATGCCATCAGTCAGAGAATGAAGATTTTGCTTTTGGCGGAATCGTTCCTGCATCACATCTAAAACCAAGTTTTAAAACATTTGGTGTTGGTACAGGCGGCGGAGATCATGCAACTTTAGCAAAGCGAGATATTGAAAAATGTATGGCTTGCCATGATGTTAATGGTGCTGATCCAACTTGTATTTCATGTCATTTTGATGCTGATGGAATAAAAGGAACAAATTCAAAAACGCACGCTGCTGGTTTTATGCGCGGTGAAGAAGGAGATTGGCACAATGACTTTGGCTCTGTTTGTTATAATTGCCATACAAGTGCTACGCCTCAATCACAATCAGGCGTGGGTTTCTGTGGATACTGTCATGGAACAAAGTAATTGATTAAAACTGAAAATATTTTTACGGAAAAACTAATGAAGTATATAATTTTATTTACTGTGTTAATATTTAGTTCGCTGCTAATTACAAGTTGTAGTGATTTGAGGGATGATGTTCCAATATCAGCGCCAAAATTATTTGTCCACAACGATGGAAATGTAAATCCAGCTTCACCTAATTTTCATGGCAAAATTGTTTCAGCAAACAATTGGGATTTAAAGCAATGCCAGCAATGTCACTCTGCAAATTATTCGGGCGGCACTGCAGGTTCAAGCTGTTATAATTCAGGTTGTCATAATACTCCAGGAGGACCAGAAGCTTGTAATACTTGCCACGGAGATTTTGTTAATCCACTATTAATTGCTCCACCAAGAGCGTTAAGCGGCGCAATTTTACCCGGCGAGCGAGGTGTTGGTGCTCATACAAAACACTTAAAAGGCAACTTGATGGGCAAAGCAGTAACGTGTACAGAATGTCATAAAATGCCAAACGGTTTTTCAGATCCAATTCATATTGATGAAACACCCGGTGCTGAGTTAGTTTTTGGTAGTCTTACGAAATTGGCAACAAATATACCAGGTGGATTTAATTATCAACCAAGTCTTGGTAATTTTAATCCAAATCCTTCATTTGATTTTGGTGCTGGTACGTGTGCTAATACATATTGTCACGGTTATTTCAAAAATGGAAATTTAGATAATGTAGTTTCGTTTACGGCTCAATCGCAAGGCTCTGCTTGCGGAACATGTCATGGCGATCCTGCGACCGGAAATCCATTACCAAAAACTCCTCAACAAGGCGGTGTTCATCCTCCAAGTCAGAATTGTGAACTTTGCCATGGTGATGTTGTTTCTATGCAAGGCAATAACTACACAATCATAGATAAGAATAAACACATAAATGGTAAGTTAAATATTTTTGGTAACGAGGAAACTTATTAAGATTGGTTTTAATCGTATTAAAAAAGCCGCTAAATGGAGCGGCTTTTTTTGTTATTAGTCGAGCGGAAAGGGAGGGATTTGAACCCTCGATATCAGTTTCCCAATATAACAGTTTTCGAGACTGCCGCATTCAGCCACTCTGCCACCTTTCCAAAAATAACGATATAAAGTTAAACAAATTTACTATTTAGATGAATCCGGAAAGTTTTGTTAGGTAGTTCTTAAACAATATATTTGTGAGCAATTTTTTAGGAATATTCTAAATTTATTGATATTCGGAGAGGTGCAAGAGTGGCTGAATTGGCTACCCTGGAAAGGTAGTGTACTCGCAAGGGTACCGTGGGTTCGAATCCCACCCTCTCCGCAAAATTGTTTTATATGGGGACATAAAGTCATTTCTTAAATTATCCTACGGTATTCGTACTTAAAAGACATAAATCTTGTTGAGCTCAAAACTAAATTATTTTATTAATTTATGTTTAGGTTTCAATACAAACATTTACTTTTATTAACCTACCCAGATGTGATTATTACAAGCAATAATTACACGATTTACAATTATACAAAAGTTTAGTTTTTAATTATTAAACAAAATAGAACAATTCTTCGATAATGTAGATGGAATAATATCTGCTATTAATTAGTTAAGGTTCTTTAGTTATAATAATAAATAGGGGCTCTCGATCATGGCAAAATTTATTGCAATTCTGTTTATTGCATTTAGTGCAATTCCATATACATCTGCTAAAAGCAGCAAGTACATTTCATTATCCAATCAATCCTTAACCAGTATTGAAACCCAAGGCGGAGTTTTAGAATTTAAATCATCAATTTCTCAAAGATTTGATAATACAACGAATAATTGTGACACAGTAATTCTTAGTGATTATTCAGGGCAACCATTAAAGGCACTTCAACTAAAAATAATTGTAACAAATGGTAGGAAATTAAAATTGAGATCTATATCAAGAGGATCAAGCATTCCAGCATCTTCATTCCTTTTTGACTATCAGATTTATAGAGGTGTAATTAATGAGGATGGTACTTCTATTGACCAAGTTAATGTCGTGCTTTTAGGCAATGGTGAAAACGTTTTATACCCAAAGCAATCTCATAATATTCTAACTATTGAGTATGATATCGCATCAATAGAAAATGATTTAGATACAGTTTCTATTATATTGACTGAGATACTAGGTGCTACCTGTATGCCTGTTCAGGATGCTAACATAAGTAGCGGGAGTGAGAAGACACTTTTTTTAAAAAAATCTAAAAACACTGTCGAAAATAATATTGTTTTACAGCAGAATTTTCCCAATCCTTTTAATCCAACAACAAGTATTCAATATTCAGTGAGTAGCAGTCAATTTGTATCACTTAAAATTTACGACGTACTTGGTAATGAAATCGAAACGTTAGTAAATGAGGAAAAAACTGTTGGATCTTATAAAGTAGATTGGAATGCAAGTGAATTACCAAGTGGAGTTTATTTATATAGGGTAAATACGGGAAGATCAAATTTATTGAGGAAAATGATTTTAATGAGATAAATGTGAAGGGGTAAGAAAGTTAAGTGTATTAAAAA
>JAGOXU010000143.1 GCA_018059515.1 Ignavibacterium sp. | reverse complement strand
AAATGTCATCTACAGGAGAGGTTGCTTGTTTGGGTGATGATTTTAATGAAGCATTTCTTAAAAGTCTTTTCGCAATCAGACAAAGAGTTCCAACAAAAGGCGTTTTACTTTCTACAGGTACTCCAAAAAATAAAGCCGAGCTTATTGATGAATTAAAAATTCTGCAAAAGATGGGATTAAAATTTTACGGTACAAAAGGAACTTCAGAATTTTATATAGAAAACGGTGGACTTGATATTGAAGTTCTTTATCGTCCGTTTGATAACCAGGAACCAAGCATTTTAAGTTATATGGCGAATGGAGAAATTGATCTTGTAATAAACATTCCTAAAACTACTGAAAAAGTAGAGCTTGACAGCGATTACATCATAAGAAGAAAAGCTGTTGATTTGAACATCGGACTTTTTACAAATGTGCAGATCGCAAAAAGATTTGTTAAAGCATTAAAAAATTATAAACCATCAGAATTAAAAATGAAAAGCTGGGATGAGTATGAATGAGATCAAGATTAAGTTCAGGTTCAAGTTCAAGAATTAGATTGTTATTAAATCTTTCATCCTCTGCACGCTTTGTGTTGACTTTTCTTTGCGTGGACTATTTATTCTTTCACGCAATGGTCGCAAAGTTATTCTTCTATGATCGTAAAGATTTTTAACATTCTATCTGTAAGATTAAAACTAAATTGTAGTAACTTGCAGTATGAAAATAAAATCAAAGTTACTACTCGCTTCAATTACAATTTGTTCAATATTATTTGTTGGTTGGGGAAACGTTGGACATAGAATTATTAATAAACAAACCATTCTTTCTGTAACTCCCGAAATGAGCTTTTGGGGAAGTTGGTCTGATTTATTAGCTGCACACGGTTCGGATGCTGATAACCGAAAAAATATTGATCCAACTGAAGGTCCAAAACATTATATCGATATTGATAATTATCCTGAGTTTATTACAAACGGATACATCTCACAGAATTTTGATTCTTTAGTTTTACTACACGGTAATACTTTTGTAATGGATCAAGGAATTTTACCCTGGGCTATTATGAAAACATTCGATTCACTTCAAACAGCTTTTCAGAATAATCAATTTAACAAAGCAATGCTTCTCGCCGCTGATCTTGGTCATTACATTGGAGATATGCACATGCCTCTCCACATTACAAGAAACTACAACGGACAATATACCGGGCAATCGGGCGTACACAGCAGATTTGAATCAACAATGATTAATAACTATAACACACAAATTATTTATTCCGGAGACAGTTTAATTTATATAGATAATATATCTGATTTTATTTTTAACACACTCTATAATAATTATAATTATGTTGATTCTGTTTTAAGATGCGATAGTCTGGCAAAAGCATTTGCAGGTAACACAAACAGTACTGCATATTATTCAAAAATGTGGGAGCTTAGTAAAAACTTTACAACTGAACTATTTAGAAGTGCATCGCACAAACTAACTTGTTTAATTTATACAGCATGGCAAAATGCTGGCAGTCCTGTTTCTGTTGAAGATGAAATTAAAATACAAATGCCGGTTACATTTGAGTTGTTTCAAAACTATCCCAATCCATTTAATCCCTCTACCACAATCAAGTATTCAATTCCAAATGTAGTGGACGCAAATTTTGCATCCACTATTTTAACACAGCTTAAAGTTTTTGATATACTTGGAAACGAAGTTGCAACACTTGTGGATGAATACAAACCTGCCGGAAATTATGAAGTTGAATTTTCCGTAGGTCGGGACTCCCGTCCCGACATTGCGAGTAGTGTATATTTTTATCAATTAAAAGTTGGTGATCCTTCGTCAGGCTCAGGACAAAGTTTTGTTGAAACAAAGAAAATGATTTTGTTACAGTAATTATTTACTCATAGCATTTCCTCTGTGTTCTTTTTGAATTTATAAAACAAACTAAAGCAATCCTGTTGCTCATTCAGCGGGATTTACTAAAACTTATAGGTATTTTAAATTAGTAAATTTTAATAGTTGATTTATCAAAAATTTATTTCTTTACAATTTTACATTCAACTTCTTCAATATTTTTATTCTGAATTTTTGTGGAGTAATTATGAAAACCAGAATTTTTCTTCTTACGTTTCTTCTGCTAACAACCTATGTTTTTGCAGGCTCATTAGATAGCGTTCAGATTGGACCCGGTATTACTCATTATCACCATGTAATTGACTCTGGTCCGTGGAATATTAATGTCGTTAAAATTGACATCCAAAATCAGTGGATAAAATTTCAGTCAGTTAAAGCTGGCAACAGACTTACAGCTTTTGAAAAAACTTCTTCGATGGCTGCACGTAATAACTATGAGGAGCACAGAGTAGTTGCAGCAATTAATGGTGATTTTTATAACACCAGTAATGGCGAGCAGATAGGAACACAAATTGCAAACGGTGAACTATTAAAAGTTACAAATGATTGGTTAAATGTTGCATTCGATATAAATAAATTACCTATGATCGGAATGCAAAATTTTTCTGGGTCTATCATCACTAATGACAGTATAAAAAATATTTCAGGTGTTAATAAAATCCGAAATACTGAGGAATTGATTTTCTACAATTCCTTCAAAGGCACATCTACTTCAACTAATCAATATGGAACTGAAGTCCGGATTATTCCAATAGATAGCTGGCTTGTAAACGATACAATCAGATGTATAGTCGATACGATTATTGCAGGGGTTGGAAACATGTCTATCGGAAACAATAATGCAGTGCTTTCAGGTCATGGAACTGCCGCGTCATTCTTAGTGAATAATTTGTTCAAGGATGATACAATTAAAATTGTTTTGAATCTCTCCCCCGCTTATCCTCAGCTTGAACAGTTGATTGGCGGAAACACATGGCTTGTAAAAGACGGAATTTCAAATCCTGATAACGGAGATCGGCATCCCCGAACATCTGTGGGATTCAATCAGGACTCTACACAATTTTTCATGTTTGTTGTTGATGGAAGACAACCCGGATTAAGCATCGGAATGTCTTACAAAGAACTTGGCGATTACATGAAAACATATGGTGTTTATCAGGGTTTAAATCTCGATGGCGGCGGGTCATCAACAATGCTGGTAAGAGGTGCAATTGTTAATAGTCCTTCAGATATTGGCGGTGAAAGATCAGTTTCAAATAGTTTTTTGTTAGTTAGTACAGCACCTACAGGACCATTAACGCATATCAGAGTAAAACCAAAAGAAATATTTGCAATTGGAGGAACAGACGTAACTCTTACTGCATCAGGATTTGATCAATATTATAATCCTGTCGGTTTAACTCCCGGCAGCCTGGTGTGGAGTTGTAATCCATCAATCGGCAGCATTACACAAAACGGAATTTTTACTGCAGCGTTTGATACCATCTCAGGATATATTTATGCTTCAGTGGGGAGCATTAAAGATTCAGCACTCGTGCATCTGACAAAAATTTCACAGATCTTATTGGAACCAAATCCAGTTATCCTGCAAGTAGGACAGTCTCAACAAATTACCGCAACCGCATTTGATAACTATAACAATATTATTCAACTGCAGCAGACGGATTTTCTGTGGTCAGTTACCGGTGGTTTGGGAACTATAACTTTAAACGGTTATTTAACTGCTACAAATACTGGCAGTGGTCAGATAACCGCTGAAATTGATACCATCAGCGGATCTGTGCCTTTAACAGTGGGAATATCGGCTACAATTATTATTGATGATTTTTCAGATCTAACAGGATACACTTTAACAGGAACAAAAGTTAATCTGGCACAGTGCAGTTTTGTTTATGATAGTTCAAATTTTATATCGCCTCCCTCTTCCGGAAGATTAAATTATAGTCTTACTACCGGTGGAACAAGTGCTTTATACCTGAATAAAGAAATTCCTATTTCTGGCACTCCTGAAAAGATTAGTATTCAGGTTTATGGTGATGGTAAGATGCATTGGCTGCGTGGAGAGTTTAAAGATGTAGATAATGAGATTTTTCTTATCGATTTTACAAGTGGTAATCCGGGAATTGATTGGACAAATATGTGGAAGTATATTGAGGTGAATTTGAGTGAAGCCGTACCAAGCTGGGTAAATCCAGGTGCTGTTCTTACTTTTCCAATTAAGTGGACACGCACATATCTTGTTGAAACAAATGACGCTAAAAAAGATAATGGGGCAATTGGTCTCGATGATTTCCGTGTGCATTTCATTTCAACCGCTGTTGAAACTGATGCTGTTTCACCAGAAGAGTTTCGATTATACCAGAACTACCCCAATCCGTTTAATCCAAGTACAAACATAAAATATAGCATCCCAAATGTCACCCTTAGCGCGTCATCCCGAGTGAAGTCGAGCGACGAAGGATCTCGAGTGACTCTTAAAGTTTTTGATATACTTGGAAACAAAGTTGCAACACTTGTGGATGAATTCAAACCCGCAGGCAGTTATGATGTAGATTTCAATGCATCTTCACTTTCAAGTGGAGTATATTTTTACACTTTAAGATCTGGTTCATTTGTTCAAACTAAAAAGATGATTTTGCTGAGATAAATAAGGAGATTAGTTTAATCCGCGGCGGCGGACAAGTTTAAGAGAAGGATTGGAAAATAATTTAAAGATAAATGGTGCTGTACTGAATCCAGCATCACGATTCATTTACTTTTTTAATTCTTATCTATTGATTAACCTTGATTATTCCCCTATTTTTAATTTTAAATAGAACTATACTATATACTTTTTCAAATTTTATGCAAGAATCTACTCCGCAGAACATTACCTTGTTACTTCAAGATTGTATTGAGGGAAATAAAAATGCAATCAACAGCTTACTTCCAATTGTTTATAATGAATTAAGAAAGATTTCCTCAAAATACTTACACGATGAATATCGTAATCATACATTACAAACTACTGAACTCGTACACGAAGCTTACATTAAACTTATTGGCAATGAAAATATTAACTGGCAAAATCGTGCACATTTTTTTGGGATAGCTGCAAATTCAATGCGCCAGATTTTGGTGGATTATGCAAGAAAACGGAATTCCATAAAAAGAGGCGAAGGTAAAACTCATTTATCTCTAGAAAGTGCCGAAGAATTTGCATTTCAATCCGACGAAGATATTATTGCTCTTGATGAAGCGATGCAAAAACTTGAAGCATTTGATAAGGATTTAAGTAAAGTAGTTGAATTGAGATTTTTTGCAGGATTAAATGTTGACGAAACGGCCAAAGTCCTGAATTGCTCTGCTTCTACTGTTAAAAGAGATTGGAGTCTGGCGAAAGCCTGGCTTTTCAGAGAATTAGGAAAGGAATAATCCACTCTCAGTCTCCTAATAATTAACAATTCTCAGTTTTCTTCTTAATAATCAAGATTATTAACTCTCTTTCCTCATAACTTCCTTTTATTTCCAAATTATTGACCCCGTTTTTCTGTTTCTACGCATGTACTTGTAGAAAGCAATAATTAATAAAACGGTTTAAAGGTTTTAATCATTTAACTACAAGGAGGCTCTATGAAAAGGATTTTATTCTTTTCAATATTTACTTGCGTATTAGTTTTTCAAACATTGCTTAATGCACAAACTACTTACACTTTAATAGCCAATGGTGGAGATGCAGTAAATAACACGCTTTTATTTACCGAGGCTTCTGTTATTACTATTACAGAAAATCCTGTTCACAGGAGGCACATTTGTATGAAGGCACCAATATGATAAACCGGAAGACTATTATTTTACAGGGAAAATGTAAATTCGGTGGAAGAGGAATATCAACACTGCATAATGTTGGAGAACGTGTCGATGTGCTTGTATCACAAGAATTAAATTCAGGCAAATACAATTACGAATGGAATGGTTTAAAACTTACAAGCGGAGTTTATTTCTACAGGCTACAAGCCGGTGACTTTGTTGAAACAAAAAAAATGTTATTGATTAAATAAAATCAATTGTTAAATTATAAATGGCTGTTGGAATTTATTTAAATAACAGCGCAGCTTTAAATATTTTGAGACTAATTAACTATAATTAAAAACAATAGAAGGTAATACAAACGTGCAAAATTTATTGAACCACATTGTCTCTCTAAATGAATTTATTTCATTTGCTGCCCTGTTCTTAATTATACCTTTGATGATTCTGGGCTGTTCAGCGTCCTCGGAATACAAATCCGAAAAAATGGACGCCCCGCTGCAGCAAAGAATACATCAATTTGAAAAGGAAGACCCTAATGCAATACTGCAGTTTACCGGCAAAACAAATACACCCATTAATGATGAGATGAAAAAGAAAATTAAATCAATTGGAATAACTACTGAAAGCATTATAGGAGATATTTTTACTGCCTCGGGTAATGTTGAAAGTATCAAAAAAGCTTCGTTGCTCGATTTTGTAGTCTATCTTGAAATAGCAAAAAAATTAGACATTAATAAATAACATTTTTATTGGAGACAACATGAAAAATTTACTTTTACTGATAATTACTGTTGCATTATTTTCTTCAAACAATTTTGCACAGTATAACTTTTCGACTTTTAATAATAAAAAGTCAATAGACAATTTAGACAAGATGATAAATGCAGAAATTAAGTATGCAGATAATCTAAGCAGTAAAAAAAGCCCGATTCTAAATATAGTGTTGGATAAAATTTTAGATGATAATGGAAATTACAACAAAACATCTGAGGCAATTAATCAGTATCGTGATATTATGTACTTCTATATTGATGCACAAAATATCCTAACGATACCGGTTTTTATAAAAACAAGTTCTTTAGAATCAACAAAAAATAAAATATTAGAACTTGGCGGATTTATTGGAACCGTTGCAGGCGATGTTGTAACTGCTCACGTTCCCGCATCATCAATTAATTTTATAGCCGAATCACCTGATGTGATTTATATTGATGCCAGTACTGTTTCTGAAACTAAACTTGATTTAAGCAGAATTGAAACCAAGGTTAATCAACTGCATAATGGAACCGGAATACAAAGACCTTATAAAGGAAATGGAATTGTTGTTGGAGTTGTAGATTCCGGCATTGACTGGAAACATCAGGATTTTAAAAATTCCGGCGGTAATAGAATAAAATACTTATGGGATATGTCTGGTTCTGGAAATCCTCCTTCCGGTTATAGTTATGGAACTGAATATACTAAAGCACAACTTGATGCAAATCAATGCCAGGAAATTGATGGTGATGATGGTCATGGACATGGAACACATGTAACAGGCACTGCTGCTGGTAATGGCGGGGCAAATTCAAGTTATGTTGGTATGGCGCCAGAGTCGGATATAATTTTTGTAAAAGGGTTTAGAAACGGTCCGGGATTTTCAAGCACAGATGTTGTTGATGGTTGTAATTATATCTTTCAAAAATCACAGCAACTCGGAAAACCTTCGGTTATAAATTTAAGCCTTGGTGGACATTTTAGCCCGCACGATGGATCGAGTTTATACGAACAAGCTTTAAGCAATCTTACAGGAAATGGTAAAATAATTGTAGCTGCTGCTGGTAATGAGGGGGGAAATACTATTCACTTAAGTTATACAACAACAGGCAGTTCATTCAATGATTCTTACGAAACTTATTTTGAATTATACAATAATGCATCAAGTGTTTATGCAGATATGTGGTATAGCGGCGGAAATATTTCAGTTGGTCTTGCAGCTTATGATAATTCACTTAATTTGATTGGCTATACAAACGCCGTAACTCCTGGTCAAAAAATTGAAAATTTAGCATTCACTGTTAGTGGTAATACGTATGGTTATGTAACTATTGATGCAACAGGTGTTAATAATCCAAATAATGGTGCAAATGAAGTTGTGGTTGTAATTGACAGTCAAAATGGACAAGTAAACATAAATAATGTTTTTTGGTCACTATATACTTACGGCACAGGAACATTTGATGCATGGGCTGTTGGACATGGAGTCTTTTCTACATATGTTGGTCAAAGCTGGTTAAAACCTGGGGATGATCAAAAAACTATCGGAGCACCCGGCACATCAAATAAAATTGTTTGTGTTGGTTCTTATGTTACCAAAAATCAATGGGTGGATGTAAATGGAACTACACAATATCAACCAGGCAATCCTGTTATTGGACAGATTTCTAATTTCAGTAGTATGGGACCAACAAGAGACGGAAGACTTAAACCGGATATTGTTGCGCCAGGTGAAGTAATTGTTGCAGCTTATTCATCCTTTTTAACTCAAACACCTGCAACAGATATTATTTTAGGAGGTAAACACCAAAAGATGCAAGGCACAAGTATGGCTTCACCGCACGTTACAGGTTCTGTTGCTTTGCTGCTTGAAAAAAATGGAACTTTAAATTATGATCAAGTTGTAGCAATATTAAAAAATAATGCTAAGCACGATTCCTACACAGGCAGTTCTCCAAATAATATTTATGGACATGGCAAGCTTGATGCATATAACTCTTTTCTTAATACAACGGGCGGCGGCGGTGGTGTTCAAACTGCTAATCTTGTGTACGATGACGGAACACCATCCGGAGGTTATGTTTGGCAAGTAAATGGGCAAGGTTCAGCAAATAGAATGACACCTACTTTAAACAATGCTGTACTTACTA
>JAGOXU010000142.1 GCA_018059515.1 Ignavibacterium sp. | reverse complement strand
CGATAGTACATTTCAACAATCTATTATTGATGATTCTCCTGCTTCTGCACCATTAAATCTAAAACCTAACATTAATAATATCAGATATGATTCCTCAGAAATAAATATACGTTCTGTGGATTCAGCAAAAATATTAATCCATCTTAAAGATAAAGACTTTAAATATTTTGAAGACCCTGAATATTCCAGAACATTGTGGGAACGTCTTATGGATTGGCTTAACCGCCAATTTGCAAAATTAACTCAGTTTGATGCTTATGGAACTGTGTGGGATATTATAATTTATATTCTTATTACGCTTGCTGTAGCCGCAATTATATTTGGGTTTTACAGATCAGAGATTAAAGGATTATTTTTTACAAATAAAAATAAAAACCGGCTTAATGTTTCAGAATCTTTGGAAGATATTCATTCCCTTGATTACGATACATTGATTGAGGATGCGATTGCAAATAAAAATTATAGATATGCAATTAGATTAAATTATTTGCGAACTTTAAAAATTCTTTCCGATAAACAATTAATTGATTGGAAGATAGATAAAACAAACAGCGAGTTTATTAAGGAAATAAAACAGTCATCCATAAAAGAAAAATTTAAAAATATAACTTTAGATTTTGAATATATATGGTATGGTGAATATGAAATTGATTCTGAATCCTTTAAACAGTTACAGTTTGATTATGCAGAACTTAACTCTTCATTAGAGTTAGTATAATAATGAAGAATTTAAAATTTATAATTCCTGTTACTGTGGTTTTTATTGGATTTGTTCTTCTCAAACTTGTTACACCCGAACCAACAGATTGGTCTCCAACGTATTCTAAGAATGATAAAATTCCTTATGGTTCATTTTTACTTTATGATGTTTTACCTGAAATATTTCCGCATCAAAAAATTGAATCTATAAATCTGCCTTTTTACAATATTAATCGCGAAAGAAAAATCGAGAAAAAAAATATCATCATCATCTGCAATAATTTTAATCCAGATGAGCTTGATGCAAAAGTATTGAGCGGTTTGTTGGAGAATGGGAATGATATTTTTATCGCAGCAAATTCATTTGGAAAAATTTTAACTGATACTTTAAATCTAAATGTAAGTTATAACTTCTTTGGTGGATATGATTCTGTGTATGCAAATTTTTCAAATCCAAACCTTAAAAGAGATAAAGATTATAAATTCACAAAAGGGAATTACAATCATTATTTTACCACATTTGATACAAGTAAAGTAGTTGTTTTGGGTATAGATGATTACGATAATGTAAATTTCATAAGAGTAAAATATGGTAAAGGAAATTTATATCTGCATTGCATTCCAAATATTTTTACAAATTATAATTTATTAAAATCGGATAGAGATTATATTTTTAAAAGTCTTTCGTATCTAAAAAATCGTGGCGTAATTTGGGACGAATATTATAAAGAGGTTAATAAATATGCGAGCACGCCAATAAGGTTTATTCTAAGTCAGCCTTCATTAAAATGGGCTTATTTTACTTTGTTAATTTCATCAATCTTTTTTGTGATATTTAAAGGCAGAAGAGATCAGCGAGTAATTCCAGTTATAAAACCGTTGGCAAATACAACGTTGGAATTTGTAAATACAGTTGGAAACCTTTATTACAAACAATCAAATCATAAAAATATTGCAGATAAGAAAATCATTTATTTTATGGATTATGTAAGAGCAAAATATTCATTTAAAACTCTAAACTTAAATGATGAATTGGTTTCTCAGTTAGCAGAAAAAAGTTATGTAGATAAAGCAGAAATAAATAAGATGATTGAACTTATTAATGTTGTTTCAATTTCTGAAACAATAAAACAGGCTACATTAATCGAATTAAATAATTTAATTGAAAATTTTTATACTAAAACAGGTGCTTATGGAAAATAACAATACAAACAGAACTGATTTATCATCCTTAAAAGAATCAGTTGAAAAAGTTAAATCTGAAATAAGAAAAATTATAGTAGGGCAGGATAAAATAATTGAATTTCTGCTTGCGTCAATTTTTGCTGATGGGCACGTGTTAATTGAAGGTGTTCCGGGGATTGCAAAAACATTGCTTGCAAAAATTCTTGCAAAAACTATTTCCGCTGATTTTTCCAGAATACAGTTTACACCTGATTTAATGCCGTCGGATATACTGGGAACATCAGTTTATAATATGAAGACTTCCGAGTTTGAATATAAACGTGGACCAATATTTTCAAACATTATTCTGATTGATGAAATAAATCGTTCACCTGCAAAAACACAAGCAGCACTTTTTGAAGTGATGGAAGAACGACAGATAACTATGGATGGAGCAACTTATAAATTAGAAAATCCGTTTGTGGTATTGGCAACACAAAATCCAATTGAGCACGAAGGAACATACAAACTACCTGAAGCGCAGTTGGATAGATTTTTATTTAAGATTGAAATGAGTTATCCTACTTTAGATGAAGAAATAAAAATCTTACTTGAGTATAATGATAGAAAATCAAAAAATGATTTAAGTATGATTCAACCGATATTTTCTAAAGAACAATTAGAAAATTATCGCCTTCAAATTCGTTCTATCCACATAGAAGAAAAAATTGCAGCTTATATTGCTAACATTGTAAACCAAACACGAAACAACGGTGACTTGTATCTTGGCGCTTCACCGCGCGCTTCAATTGCAATTATGATAGGGGCAAAAGCTTTGGCGGCTATACGCGGCAGAGATTTTGTAAATCCTGATGATGTAAAAGAAATATCATTTCCCGCACTAAACCATCGCATAATATTAACACCTGAACGTGAGATGGAGGGTAAAACTACTGATGAAATAATTCAGCAAATTCTTAATCGTGTTGAGGTTCCAAGATAATGCGCCTTGTCAGGGAATATTATATTACTTCAAAATTTCTTTTGATTGCAATAATAATAGTTCTGTTATTTTTCTTCGGATATTTTTTGCCAATATTATTTTTTATCGCAAAAATATTTTTAATTGCATTTGTAACGATTATACTTCTTGAATCAGCAATACTTTTCTCAAATAAAAAGGGTGTATTTGCTGAAAGAGTTTTAGCTGAAAGACTTTCCAACGGTGATGAGAATGAAATTAAAATTATCTTAACAAATAATTATGCAATTAAAATCGTCGTAAAGGTTATTGATGAGCTTCCTTTTGTTTTCCAAATCAGAGATTTTGAAATAAATGCCGAGATTGAAAAGATATCAACAAAAATATTTAACTATAATGTTAGACCTGTTAAAAGAGGCGAGTATCAATTTGGTGCGTTGAATATTTATGTTTCAGTTTTACTAAATATTGTTGCTCGTCGTTTTAGATTTGAGCAAAACAAAACGGCTGCTGTTTATCCGTCTTACATACAAATGAAAAAATATCAGCTTATGGCTGTATCCGATAGGCTTGTTGAAGTTGGAGTAAAAAAGATTAGACGCATAGGGCGGTCACTGGAATTTGAACAGATAAAAGAATATGTAAATGGTGATGATTATCGAACTATAAATTGGAAGGCGACAGCGCGTAAAAAACAATTAATGGTAAATCATTATGTCGATGAAAAATCGCAGCAGGTTTACTCAATCATTGATATGGGTAGAACGATGAAAATGCCGTTTGATAAAATGTCGCTTGTTGATTATGCAATTAATGCATCGCTGGTAATTTCTAACATTGCGCTTTTAAAACAAGATAAAGTGGGAATCGTTGCCTTTAATAATAAAGTAACTTCTGTTTTACCTGCTGAACGAAATTCTTTGCAGATGAAAAAAATAGTTGAACTGCTTTACAGTCAGCAAACTGATTTTCTTGAACCAGATTATGAAAAACTTTCTGCAGTTGTTAAATCAAAAATAAAACAAAGGAGTTTGCTATTGTTTTATACCAATTTTGAATCTGCAAATTCACTTAAACGGCAATTAAAATATTTCAAAAGTTTAGCATCATCGCATTTATTAATTATTATCTTTTTTAAGAATACGGGTCTTGATAAAATATTAAACAGCAAACCAAATTCACTTGAAGATATTTATCATAAAACCATAGCCGAAAAGTTTTCATTTGAGAAAAAAGTTATTCAAAAAGAATTATCAATGATGGGCATACAATCTATTCTAACATCACCGCAGGATCTTTCTGTAAATACAATTAATAAATATTTGGAATTAAAAGCCAGGGGAATGATTTAATGGAAAATATTGGAATTGAAACCACACAAAATGTTGATATCCAATACACTATAGCAAGCATTGGAGACCGTGTTTTAGCACAGATTGTTGACCTGCTGATTTTATTTGGTTACGGCTTTGCTATGATTTTTGTTTTACTGTTTTTTAACGATGTGTTTTATAATTCACAATTTTATTACTCAACAGCGATGTTTGTAATTTTATACTTGCCGTTTTTCTTTTATGATTTTCTTTGCGAAATGTTTTTAAATGGTCAGTCAATAGGGAAAAGAATATTAAAAATTAAAGTTGTAAAAATTGATGGTACTCAACCCGGGCTTGGCAGTTATTTTTTACGCTGGCTTATAAAACCGATTGATGTTTTTTTTACTTATGGTTCGGTTGGAATTATTACAATGCTAATAAACGGGAAAGGGCAGAGGCTTGGTGATTTAGCAGGCAATACAACAGTTATAAAACTAAAAAGTGAAGTAAAACTTGAAGAAATATTAATTCCAAAATTAGCTCAGATTTATGAAGTTCAGTTTCCTCAAGTAAGTTTGCTTACTAATTCAGATATTCAAATTATAAAAGATGTTATTAACCATAGAAAAAATACTGATGTATTTTCATATCAGAATATTTTAGAAAAAGCGAAAGCAGGAATATCAAATAAAATGGGTGTGCAAAGTGAAATGAATGCTTTATTATTTTTGGATAAGGTTGTTAAAGATTTTACTTATTTAAATTCAATTTAAGTTTATAAAACTTTCCAGTCTTTCGGTGCGATAACAACAACAAACTCACCTTTTGAGATTCTTTCAGGAAATGAATCAAGCAGTTCTTTAGGAAAACCGCGCCACGTTTCTTCAAATTTTTTAGTGATCTCTCTGCAAACTACCACAAATCTCTCGGGTAAATATTCATTTAACTCATTTAACAATTTTTCAATTCTATAAGTAGATTCATAAAGTACAATTGTTTTTGGTTCAAGTGCTAACTCTTTTAATTTTGTTTGTCGTCCTTTTTTTTGTGGTATAAAACCTTCAAACACAAACGAATCAGTTGGCAAGCCGCTCATACTTAATGCTGCAATCAATGCAGATGCGCCTGGAACCGGAATGATTTCTATTCCATTTTTTATGCAAGATGAAACAAGTCTTACTCCCGGATCAGAAATTAACGGTGTTCCTGCATCTGAAATTAAAGCGGCAGTTTGATTTGATAAAATTCTGTTTACAATAAATTCAATTTTATTTTTTTCATTAAAAGCGTTTAATGATATTAATTCTTTTTTAATTTCAAAGTGATTCAATAGATTGCTGGAAGTGCGGGTGTCTTCACACAAAATAAAGGCAACTTCTTTAAGTGTTTCTATTGCACGGAGTGTAATATCTTTTAAATTTCCGATTGGAGTGCTTACAATGTAAAGTTTCATAATCAAAAATAGTTTAAAACAGTTACGGCTCCAACAAAGGAGCCGCACCGTGCAAGTAGTTAATATATATTTTAGTTATTGGACGACATAAAACTTAAAACTTTTCGGATAATTGTCAAGCCTTTATCAATTTCATTTTCTGTAACGTTCAATGGTGGTCTAAATCTAATTGACTTTTCACCACATCCTAAAATCATAAGTTTTTCTTTATAACAACTTTCTCTAAACTTATTTCTAATCTCAGAAGTTGGCAGATCGAAAGAGCACATTAAACCTAATCCGCGAACATTAGAAATTAGACTTGGATATTCATCCTGAATTTTAGTTAGTTGAAATTTTAAATACTCACCAACTTTTTTGGAGTTCTCAACAAGATTTTCGTTTTTAATCACATCAAGAATAAATTTTGCTCTAACCATATCTGTAAGATCAGCGCCCCAGGTGGAATTTATTCTGCTTGATACTTTAAAAACATTATCATCAATATCATCAATTCTATCTGAAACCATTATTCCGCAAACCTGAGCCTTTTTTCCGAAAGCAATAATATCAGGTTTAACATAATATTCAGATGCCCAAAATTTGCCTGTTAATCCAAACCCGGTTTGAACTTCATCAAACATAAGGAGGATTTCATTTTTATCGGCAATCTCACGCAGTTTTATAAAAAATTCTTTACGGAAAAAATTATCTCCGCCTTCTCCCTGTATTGGCTCAATAATTATGACAGCAATATCATCAAGATTTTTTTTGATTGCCAATTCAATTTCAGCCAAAGCTTTTTCTTCACGTTTTATAACTTCTTCAAGATTATTTTCTAGTGGAAATTTAATTTTAGGAGTTGTAATTCTTGGCCAATCAAATTTGGGAAAATATTTTACTTTTGTAGGATCAGTATTTGTAATCGACATTGTGTAACCGCTTCTTCCGTGAAAAGCTTCTTTAAAGTGAATTACTTTATGTCCTTTTTCTTCTTTGTATCCTTTAAGAAAATTCTTTCTAACTTTCCAATCGAATGCAACTTTAAGTCCATTTTCTACAGCAAGTGCACCACCGGAAATAAAGAAAAGATGTTTCATATAAACGGGCTTTGCTACATCAGCAAAAGTTTCTACAAACTCTGCCATATAGGTTGTGTAGATATCCGAATTTGAAGGCTTGTTAACAGCAACTTTGCCAAGTGCTTGTTTAACCTCATCTGAATTTAAGTAAGGGTGATTAAGCCCAATTGCAGAAGATGCAAAGAAAGTAAAAAAGTCATGATATTCATCGCCTGTAATTTCATCTACAATAGTTATACCATTGCTTTTTTCAAGATCAAGAATTATTTCAAATCCATCTGCAAGCATATATTTAGATAATGTTGGAATAACCTCTTCAGCAGTGATTGAGGGTGTGTATTTATTTTTAATTTTGTTTTCGTCTGTTGTAATAGGGTTCATTTTCTACTCCTAATAGATAATGAGTTAATAAATGAAGTAATTAAAAAAATAGAGAATGGACGAGTAATTAGAACAAGTTTTCGAAGTTTGAAACGAAATAGCTTCTTTGAGAGATTGAAAAATGTTTATTGATATTTTGCATAAATTTTTAATTTCTTCTACGCAATATAGATAAGAAGAACAATATTTTCACACTTTTTATTTAAAAGAAAAAAAATATTTTCAGTCGTTATTTCCTTAAATAAATTGCTTATTACAATTTAATAAGCTAAATAATTGTTGGAAATATTCGATAATTATTGAATGAGTTCATAATGTATCTGTTTTTCTTAATTCAGATAGATTTATCTATTATTCGATCGATGTTTTGATTGCTGCAGTCGGGAAAATATGTCGTGATTTAATTAGACGTAATGGTGAGTTAAAAAGTTAAAGTTCTAATTTTTTTTTCTGCGTAGAGATTAAATGATACAAAACAAGAATAAAATTATTAATATACAGCCGCCAATCTCGGGGAAAACCATACCTCAGTTTTCATCAATCTATTTTAACCAAAACAAGAATTTAAGGTTAAAATGATAATTATAAACCAAAAAGATTTTCTTATTTCATCTATTGAAGAGTTACAGCATTCAGTTCAATTTGCAAAGACAAATTTACTTTATTCCAAGTACTTAATTAACCAAATAATCAATTTAAGGAGAACGTAATGATTAACAATTTACTAAAGCTTCTCTCAATCACCTTACTGCTTGGCTTGTTTATATTTTCGCAAGATGGATTTGCGCAATTAACAGGCACAAAAACCATCCCCGGTGATTACGCAACAATAGCTGCGGCTGTTGTCGATTTGAATACGCAAGGCGTAGGAGCGGGCGGTGTAACATTTAATGTTGCTGCTGGCTACACAGAAAGTACTACAGCCTCAATTACAATTACAGCAACCGGAACAGTCGGTAACGTAATCGTATTCCAGAAGAACGGTGCCGGTGCTAATCCATTGGTTACAAGAACCGATGCCGGTATTTTAGCAACATCAACGCTCGGTGGTGAGGGAGATGCAATTTTCCGTATCGAAGGATCAGATTATATCACTTTTGATGGAATTGATGTAACTGCTTCCGATCAGGGAATTGAATATGGTTACCTTACCTTCAAACCTGATGGTACAAACGGTTGTCAATTTGTAACAATAAAAAATTCTGTCGTAACAATGACAAAAGGTACTAGTGGTTATGTCGTTGGTATTTATATTGGGAATGGAACAACATCGGTTTCAACTGCAACCGGTGTTACGGTTACTGCTGTATCGGGTATAAACTCCGATATCACAATAACCGGAAATACAATTCAAAACGTTCATGCCGGTATTGTTTCAAGAGGTTCTTCTGCAGCCGGATTTTCGGATAATAATGTCATCATTGGACAATCAGGTGCCGGAAACATCATTCAGAATTTTGGCGGTGGAAATGTATCCACAACTTATGCCGTATATTTTATATATGTAAGTAATCCATCCGTAGCTTATAATACGATTAATAATGAAGGCG
>JAGOXU010000350.1 GCA_018059515.1 Ignavibacterium sp. | reverse complement strand
TAGGGGAGTAGATTGGGAGCATTTTTTCTGGAGAAAGTAAAGTGTAAATTCCAAAGTAAATTATGATGGAAAGTATTGAAAAAATGATTAAAAACTTTTTATAAGGGGCCAGAAAATTAAGCATATATTTTTTTTGCAAAATTAATCATAAATCAAATGAGTTTTGTTAAAACACCAATAGACATTTGTTAAAATTATAATATGTTGATTATGTTCATTATATTTGTGAAATTGTAATTAGAGGCAATACGATATATGATTAAAAATTACCTTTTTTCTTTTTTTTTATTTTTTACTATTCATCTCGTTAAGAGTCAGAATAGTTTAGTTATTAGTTTAGAGGGGGAAAACAAGGAAATCATCGATTATATTATTGCCAAAGGATTTACAACAAAGCCATTCTACGACATCTCTGAAGATAAGTTTCTTTCATTAGAGCGAGATGCAATTAAAATTTCAGGAACCAATTTGAGTGTAAAAAGGTTAAAAAACTATTTTATAGTTTCGAATTTTAATCAAGAGTTATTAACTTTTTTAAGTTCAAGAAAAGTCCCGTATTTATTTACAGAAAACAGGATAATTCCTCCTCCAGGAGATATTTTGCCTGTTACACCTAGTTATGTTTCACAACAAACTTATTTGCAAGCAAATCCCGGATTAAACGTTCAAGCGGTATGGAATTTAGGTTATTCGGGTCAAAATGTTACCATTCATAATATTGAGTATGGATTTAATAAAAACCATGAAGAGTTTAATGATGCTAATTGTAATATAGCACCTGGAATGGATGTGAATACAGGTGCTTCAATTAGTTATACAGAGCACGGAACAGCCACAATGGGAGTTTTGTTTGGTAATAATGGTTCTTATGGAATTACTGGAATTGCTCATGGAGCCCAACAAGTTTGGTTATATCCCGAATGGCAGCAGAGCGGTTACAGTAGAACAAATGCAATAACTCAAGCTTTAAATAATTCGGTAATAGGTGATGTAATTGTTTTTGAAATGCAAGCTTATGGATTTAACGGAACAGTATCAGACCCTCGTTTTGTTCCGGCTGAGTATGATATTTTGGTTTGGAATTTAACAAAAGCACTAACTGATGCAGGAAGAATTGTTGTAGCTGCTGCTGGGAATGGTTTTCAAAATTTGGACAGTTTAGATTATCAAACGTATTTGAATTATGGAGATAGTGGTGCCATTATCGTTGGTGCCGGAACAGCTAATTTAAGTCATAGTATCTATTCATATGTTTCTGGTGGTATAACCTATGGAAGTACATACGGAACAAGAGTTGATGTTCAAGGTTGGTTTGAAAATGTTAGAACTACTGGTGCTATTCCGGGCTCTGGATTTACTTTAGTAGGAAGTGATTTTAATCAATCTTATATGACTTTTACTGGAACTAGTTCGGCTACAGCTCAATTAGGCGGAGCAGTAACCGTTTTACAATCCTATTATAAAAGTCAAACTAATAATACCTTAACATCTCAACAAATGAGAACCATTCTCAAAAGTACTGGAGTTGCTCAAGGAGGAGATTTAACTAAAAATATTGGTCCAATTCCAAATATGTTAGCCGCTTTAAATCAAATAGAACAAAATTTAAGCAGTGAATCTTTTTCACAAAATTCTTTTTATATATATCCAAATCCATCAAATGGAATTTTTACTTTAGTTTCTGGATCAAACGAAATTAATGAAATTGAAGTTTTTGATGTAATCGGAAAAGTGATACTGTCAAAGAAACAATTTAACTCATCTGATAATCAGATTTCTATTGACATTGCATCAGCATCACAAGGGATTTATTTTTTAAAAATAACAGCAAATAACCAATCAACAGTTAAAAGAATTATTAAAGAATAACTATGAATAAACACATTCTAAAAGGAAGTCTAGGATTTCTTTTTTTATCAATCGCTTTGTCTTCTTGTAAATCATCACAAGAAGTAGCGTCAAAAAAAGAGTCAGTAGGAATTAATGTAGCTTACATGGATAAATCTGTGAATCCTGCGAACGACTTTAACCGTTATGTAAACGGAACTTGGTTAGACAAAACCGAAATCCCAGCAGACAGAACACGTTGGGGAAGTTTTGACGAGCTTCGTAAAAATACCGATGACGATGTAATGGCTATCTTGAAAGATGCCATCAAAGACAAAACTATCGATCCAAATTCGGACCAAGCAAAAGCAATTAGTTTATACAAAACAGTGTTAGACACGGTAAGTAGAAATAAAGCAGGAATTGATCCATTAAAGCCTTATTTGGCTAAAATTAATAGTGTTCAAAATGCGGATCAATTAGTAGCTTTATTAGCCGAAATGGAATCCGAAATGGGATTAGGTTTCTTCGGAAGTTACATTGGTGCCGATGCTAAAAACAGTAACAAAAATGTAATTTATGTAGGAACAGGAAGTCTTGGTTTGCCTGATAGAGATTACTACGTTTCCGATGCGCCAGACAACAAAGAAAAGCGCGAAAAATACATTGCTCACGTAACCAGAATGCTACAATATTTGGGTGAATCTGAAGCTACAGCTAATGCAAATGAAAAGAAAATTTTAGCATTAGAAACTAAAATGTCAACTGCAACTTTAGATAGAGTTGAGCGTAGAGATAGAAGAAAAA
>JAGOXU010000349.1 GCA_018059515.1 Ignavibacterium sp. | reverse complement strand
CTTGGTAAAGTGCTAATGAAGAAAGATGGGAGCCTTGTTTTAGCAGCAAGAATTATTGAAGTTGAAGCATACGATGGAAAAATTGATAAAGCGGCCCACACGTATATTGGCAAAACAAAACGTAACGAAATTATGTTCAATGAAGGCGGATATCTTTATGTTTACTTTACTTATGGCGCACATTTTTGCTGTAATGTTGTTACCGGTAAACGAAATCATGGTACCGCAGTTTTGATTCGTGCGGTTGAGCCTTTACGCGGGATTAATAAAATGATAGAAAATAGATTTGGCAGAGATTTGAAATCCGAAAAAGAAATTTATAATCTAACAAGCGGACCCGGAAAAGTTTGCAAAGCTTTGGGAATTAATAAAAAACATTACGGTTACGATTTAACAAACAGTAATATTTTTATTATCGATAAACCAAAGCTCAAAAAAAATATGATTGGTATTTCTAAAAGAATTGGGATTACAAAATCGGCTGGTTTGCCATGGAGATTTTTTGAAATTGGAAATCCGTTTTTATCAAAATGATTGCAGAACCAAAAAATATTTTAATTGTTAGGACAGATAGAATTGGTGATGTTGTTTTAACTTTACCCTTAGCTGGTTTGATTAAAAAACAATATCCAAACTGTAGAGTAAGTTTTCTTGTTCGTGATTACACAAAATACATTGTAAGCAATCATCCTTTTATTGATGATATAATTGTTCTTAAAGAATCTGATGGCAAAGACAATTTGATTGATAATTTAGATATTATCAAACAGAAAAATTTTGATACTTGTATTGTCGTTCGTCCTATGTTTATTCCTTCATTAATAATGTTTTTAAGTGGAATTAAAAATAGAATTGGAACCGGTTACAGATGGTATTCTTTTCTGTATAATCAAAAAGTTTATGAACACAGAAAAAATGTAGAGCGGCATGAACTTGAATTTAACATAAATCTTCTTGAAAAATTAAATATCAAAAACAATGTTGATGAAAGCAATGTTAGATATGATTTACAAGTTGATGAGCAAGCATTACAAAATGTAATCAAAGTTCTTTTGGATGAAAAAATTGATTTGCAAAAACAAATTGTAATTGTTCATCCCGGCAGCGGCGGAAGCTCAATCGATTTGCCGATAAATAAATTTACTGAACTTGTAAAAAAACTTGATGATGATGATTATCAAATAATATTAACAGGCAGCAAAAATGAAATTGAACTTTGTGATAAAATTAAATCAACAAGTAATACAAAAAATTTATCGGGCAGATTTAATTTAACTGAAATAATTGCATTGATAAGTAAATCATCAGTGTTTATTTCAAACTCAACTGGACCAATACACATTGCGGCGGCACTTGGAATATTTACAGTTGGCTTTTATCCTAAAATTATTTCTTGCTCTAAAGAAAGATGGTCGCCCTACACAAATAAAAAATTGGTGTATGAGCCAAATATAGATTGCAAAAATTGTACACGTGAGCAGTGTGAAAAATTAAATTGTATGAATTCAATCGATATGACAAAAGTGTACAACGATATTAAAAATGTTCTAAATAAAAACCAGGAGAAGTAAATGAAATCCTTTATCAAAATAAATCTGATTACAATAATTCTGTTTATAACGATGATTGCTTTGTCATCAATTACAGCGCAGAAGAAAGATGAATTTCGTAAAATCGAAAACAATGCATTTCGCGAAGGTGAAAAACTTACATTTGATGTTAAGTACGGTTTTGTAACTGCAGGTGTTGCATCGTTTGAAATTCCTAAAATCAAAAGAATATCCGGTAGAGAGGCTTACCACGTTCTATTTGAAGTAAATACAGTTTCTACATTTGATAACTTTTTTAAAGTGCGCGATCGATACGAAACATACGTTGATGTTGAAGGAATTTTTCCGTGGAGATTTGAACAGCACATACGCGAAGGAAGTTACTCAAGAGATTTTTCTGCTTTCTTTGATCAAAGAAAAGGCAAAGCAAAAACCAGCGGTGGCGAGTATGATATTCCTAAATATGTAAACGATATTGTTTCAGCTTTCTTTTATGCAAGAACTTTGGATTACACAGGACTAAAAGTTGGTGATAGAATTCCTTTAAAGAATTTTTATAAAGATAAAGTTTACGATCTTGATGTAGTTTATCACGGCAAAGAAACTATAGAAGTAGAAGCGGGCAAATTTGATTGTATTATTGTTGAACCGTTAGTACAGGAAGGCGGATTGTTTAAAAACGAAGGCAGCATAATGATTTGGCTAACAAACGACGAAGCAAAAATACCCGTACGTGTTAAAACAAAAGTAGTAGTAGGTGCAATAAATTCTGATTTAACAGGTTACAGTGGTGTTTACGGAAAATTAACATCAAAAAGAAAATAAATATTAAACCCCGTAGCTCAGTTCTCCAGAGCTGAGATTGAGGTTTGGAATAAATTGAGGCACAAAAATTTTATTGTAATACCAAGTAAAATAAACTCTAAAAGTCAGAACGGATTTAACGCGGTAAACAGAACTGCGAGAAACAAATTCCGTAGCTCAGTTCTCCGAACTGAGTATGGCATATTAAATAATTCGAATGCCAAAATTTTAAAACATAACTTAAAAATTAAACCACAAACTCGGGACGGAGTCCCGAGCTACGG
>JAGOXU010000348.1 GCA_018059515.1 Ignavibacterium sp. | reverse complement strand
GTCTTGAACTTAAAGACACCAACATTTTTGTTTGGGGCGCAGATCAGTTAGCTGTTACTAAAATTGTTGCAAACTTTGCCAAAACAAACCCTAATTTTATTATTAAATCTGGTTTTGCTGGTGGAGAAGTTGTTGACGCTACTAAAGTTGAAGCCCTTTCTAAAATGCCATCTCGCAATGAGCTTATTGGAATGCTTCTTTCAACTTGGATGGCACCAATTACAAACTTTACAATTGGTCTTGATGCACTTCGTGCTAAAAAACAAGATTCAGAGTAAATTGTATTTTCTTTACATGTAAAAACAGATGTAAAGATTTTTAGAACGCAATGTTCTTTATTTAAATTTATAATAAAAAAGAGGAGATTTGAAATGGCAATTTCAAAAGAAGACGTATTAGAGTATATTTCAGGTCTTAGCGTACTTGAATTAAGTCAACTTGTTAAAGATTTCGAAGAAAAATTTGGTGTATCTGCTGCTCCAGTTATGGTTGCAGGTGGTGCAGTTGCTGCTGTTGAAGCTGCTGAAGAAAAAACTGAATTTGATGTTATCCTTAAAGATGGTGGCGAGAAGAAAATTAACGCTATTAAAGTCGTAAGAGAAATTACTGGTCTTGGTCTTAAAGAGGCTAAAGATGCAGTTGAGGGTGCACCTACTACAATTAAAGAGGGTGTATCTAAAGAGCTTGCTGAAGAAATTAAAAAGAAACTTGAAGAAGCTGGCGCTGTCGCTGAAATCAAGTAATGTTATTACTAAGAGAAGCTTCGGCTTCTCTTCCCAAACTTTCTTAGGATATTATTATTAGTCGTTATACATTCTATCAACGATAGATGAACCCACTGCCCTTTTCAAACAACTACACGAGGTAGACTCATGTTAAATAGCTTAAAATCTGGAAATCGTCTTAGAGTCGATTTTTCAAAAGTCCCTAAAAAAATTGATGTACCCAATCTACTCCAACTTCAACAAAAGAGTTACGAGCAATTTTTAAATGTTGAAAATCTCCATGATGAGAGTGGTGTAGAAAAGGTTTTTAAATCTATTTTCCCCATTCATGATCCCCAAAATAGAATCACTTTAGAATATGCTGGATCTGAAATTGGAAAACCAAGATATACTGTCCGAGAATGTATGGAGCGAGGGCTCACGTATTCTGTAAGTATAAAAATGAATATTCGTCTTATCCTTTGGGATAAAGATGAAAAAACTGCTGAAAAAACTGGTGTAAAAGACATTAAAGAACAAGCAATTTTTATTCGTGAAATTCCTTTAATGACCGACAGAACATCATTTGTTATTAATGGTGTTGAAAGAGTGGTTGTTAATCAACTTCATAGAAGTCCTGGTGTTATCTTCAAAGAAGAAGAGAGCCCAACAGTTGTCAATAAATTGATTTATAATGCACAAATTATTCCTGATCGTGGTTCATGGCTCTATTTTGAATACGATGCTAAAGATACACTTTTCGTAAGAATTAATAAACGTAGAAAAGTGCCTATTACAATTTTATTCCGTGCTTTAGGTTACAGCAAACAAGATATTTTGAAACTTTTTTATCCAGTCCTTAATATTTTAATTCGTGATAACAAATTTTTGATTGAGTTTTCAGCAGATAATTTCTTAGGTCGTGTTGACTTTGACCTTAAAGATGAGAATGGAAACCTTCTTTTAGCAGCAGGTAAACGTTTGGCTCGAAAGAAAGCAGAGAAATTTATTGAAGATGGTATTAAATTTATCGAATATCCTGTTGAAATTCTTGTAAATCGTTTCTTATCTTCTCCAATAATTGATCAAGAAAGTGGTGAAGTCCTTTATGATACGTTAACACAACTTGATGAAGGAAAATTAGCAAAAATTATTGAACAAAAATGTGAAGCCATTGAAATTGCCAATGATCTTGCTAGTGGAGTAGATGATGCAATCATCAACTCGTTTATTGCTGATACTGAGACGTTAAAACTTCTTCGTCAAACAGAAAATGTGGAAGATGAAAATGATTTGGCGGCTATTCGTATTTATAAAGTTATGCGTCCAGGTGAGCCTGTAACTAAAGAAGCTGCAAAACTTTTTGTAAAAGATCTATTTTTTAATTCCGAAAGATACGACTTAACAAAAGTAGGTCGTATGAAAATGAATCATAAGTTAGGTCTTGATGTCCCTGAATATGTCACCATTATGACCAGCGAAGATATTATAAAAACGGCTAAATATTTAATTAAAGTTAAAAATGGTCAAGGTCATATTGATGATAGGGATCATTTAGGTAATAGAAGAATTAGGGCTATTGGTGAGCTTTTAGCGAATGAATTACATTCTGGTCTTATTAAGATGCAAAAAGCGATTCGTGATAAATTTACAGC
This sequence comes from Ignavibacterium sp., assembly GCA_018059515.1. GTDB lineage: Bacteria > Bacteroidota > Ignavibacteria > Ignavibacteriales > Ignavibacteriaceae > IGN3. Next base: position 295 of record JAGOXU010000348.1, on the reverse strand, counting down.
ACTTAGTGGTAATGTTGAAGAGTTAATGCCCCATGATTTGATTAATTCAAAAATGATTACTTCTGCTGTTGCTGAGTTTTTCTCAAGCGGGCAGTTATCTCAATTTATGGATCAAACGAATCCTCTAAGTGAAATTACGCATAAACGTCGTCTATCTGCACTTGGTGAAGGCGGTTTTGTAAAAGAGCGTGCGGGCTTTGAAGTTCGTGACGTTCATCCAACACATTATGGAAGAATTTGTCCTGTTGAAACACCAGAAGGTCAAAATATTGGTTTGATTAATACCCTTTCAATG
>JAGOXU010000015.1 GCA_018059515.1 Ignavibacterium sp. | reverse complement strand
AAGATCATAAACAATCATAAAAATTAGTGTACAATCAATCGGAGATTAAAATGAAAATATTATTAACAGTAATCCTGCTATCAACAATAATAGCAGCACAAAACACTTATGAAGTGCAACCGGGAGTAAAGAATAATCAGATAGTTTTAGAACTATCCAATATCTCATCAACTGAACAAGTAAGCCTCCCCAAACCCCTCCTAAAGAGGGGCTTAAAGAATTTGAGTTTTAGAGACATTGCAGAAGAAACAATTGTATTAAATCCAAACGAAGAAAAAGAAATTGTTTATACGTTTGATGTAAATTATAATATTGGAAATGCTACGGTAGATACAATTGAGTTTTTAATTACTGACAACAAAAGTATCTATCTAACAAAACAATTAATATTAAACTACGGTGTACCAACGGAATATAAGTTAGAACAAAACTATCCAAATCCATTTAACCCAACAACAAAAATTAGGTATAGCATCCCAAATGTTGCCCTTCGACAGGCTAAGGGTGACAACTTTACAACGCTAAAGATTTATGATATTCTTGGAAACGAAGTAACCACATTAGTAAACGAACAAAAAGAACCAGGCTATTACGAAATAGATTTTAATGCATCGCAATTTGCAAGCGGAGTTTATGTTTACAGATTAATATCCGGTAATTTTATATCTACAAAAAAGATGCTGGTTTTAAAGTAAGATTTTATACTTAAACTAAAATTAAAAACGCCTCGTGTGAGGCGTTTTACTTTTTTAAACAGTTGCTTTTTCTTTAGAGTAGATTTTTTGAAACTCACGAGCTTTTCTATTTTTCCAATTACCTTTGTGATAAGCGTAACCAACAACAAGCGGCATTGCAACAGTTGCTTCAGCATAAACCATTTGCTCAAACGAGGTTGAAACTTTACCCCACGAACTTGCTTCTTTTAATGTCGAGCCTGAGAGTGCGCCATCGCGTTCATCTGCAACTGTTATTTGAATTGCATACTTATGCATTTCTGTATCACCTTGTAAGATATCTGCAGCAACCACAATATCCTGAGTAAAGTTTTTAGGAACACCTCCGCCAATCATAAAAATGCCGGTATCTTTGCTGAGTAATTTTATTTGTGTTAATTCAAGAAAATCCTTTCCGGAATCACACGAAACATGTTTATCGGGATTTTTATGCTGATGCATTATAAATCCAAATCCCGCGGAACAATCTGAAAAAGCTGGAACAAATATTGGAACATTTTTTTTGTAAGCTGCATAAACAACAGAGTCATCAACTTTAGGTCCGCCGTTATCTTCAAGATATTTTCCAAACTCCCATAAAAATTCTCTTGATGAATAAGCACCGGGTTTCATTGAATCAAAAATTGCAGCAGTTGTATCATCGCAAATTCTAAGTTCATCTTCATCAATAAAAGTATCATAAATTCTATCTATGTGCAGTTCTCTCATTTCATTATCATCAACCCATTTTGTGCCCTTGTAATGTTTAAAACCAAGAGCCTCAAAAAAATCTTGATCAACAATAATTGCACCTGTGGAAACAATTGCATCAACCATGTTATTCATAATCATATCATAAACAACTTTTTTTAATCCTGCACTAACCAAACTGCCTGCTAAGGTTAAGATAACCGCGCAATTTTTATCTTTAATCATAGTGTCTAAAATATTTGAAGCACGATTTAAATCTCTCGCTGTAAATGCCATATCTTCCATAGCATCAACAAGGGGAACGACGTTGTGTTGTGTGATATCGATGTGTTTAACAACTTCTTTTAGATAATCTTTTTTTGTGGACATTTTTACTCCTTATTTATTTTTATTTCTTTTAGGATTCGTTGTAAAAAAATATGATTTACTTTATCACTTTCCAATTAATTAGAAAAAGATTTTTGCAAATCTTAATATTCCTTGCTTCCAGGGAACGCGATGCGAAACGCCATCTTTATTAATAAACTCATTTCTGTGTGCAACATACCATTTGTAATTTCTTAACAGCGCATCTTTGTTTGAAAACTTTGGTTTGTAGCCAAGTAATTTTTCTGCTTTTTCTATCGACACAAAAGAATCTTTTGATGCAGTTTCGTAAACCCATTTGTAAAGCGGAGAAAGTTTTAATGCTTCTAAAAATTTTAAAGTGTAAATGATTGGCTTCTCCGGCAGTCCAACAATCTTTTTTCCAAATCCGGCGTAATCTAAAACAGCCTGATAATCTTCCCGCATTGTTGTGAATTCTTTTGCGCCAATGTTAAAAGTATCATTTGCAATTTTTTCATCAAGTGTTGCTGTTAAATAAATTGCCTGGCATAAATCTTCAACATCCAAAAGCTGGTAACGATTTTTTCCGTTTCCAATCATTGGAAAACCTTTTGCATCTTGTGCCCAATCAAAAAGCAAATCAAAAACACCAAGCCGCTCTGGTCCGATAAAAGATTTTGGACGTAAGATCGGCACGCACATTCCTTTTTCTCTAAACTTTAAACATTCTTCTTCCGCAAGAATTTTTGCTTTGCCGTATGGTCCAACTCCATCGAGTTTATCACTCTCTAAAAGAGGATGATGATCCGGAATGCCATAAACAGCGGTTGAAGAAATGTGAATGAATCTTTTTATTTTATTTTCTTCTGCGGCTTCAAGCAAATTTCTTGTTCCATCAATATCAGTTGAGTAAATATCTTCTGGTTTGTAAAGCGGCAATGCGGCTGCCGTGTGCACAATTATATCTTGCCCCGCAACTGCCTGTTTAACTTTCTGTTTATCTCTTATATCGCCACTAATTATTTTAATTTTATCGTTCATATCAGGATAATCAAAATCAACAATATCTAAAGAGGTAATTTCGTGCCCTTTAGAATGTAAATATCTAACTAAATTTATTCCCAGAAATCCTGCGCCGCCTGTAATTAAGTACTTCATTTTACTCGATAATTTATTAATAATGTGTAATCAAAATTAGTAATTTTGTTCTATGCTTCAAACTTAAGTTAGTAATGCAGATGAATAACACACAAATGGAAACTGAAGATATAAATAATAATAAAACGTGGATAAGAAATTTTTCATTATCGATTCTTCTCCATTTAGTAATAATTAGTACAGTAATCTATTTCTTTAACCTCCAATCTGAAAGATCAAAGGTTAATTCAAGTTTTTTTACTATTGATACTAAAGAATATGTGCAGCAAAAATCGGAAGAAGTAAAATCTGAAATTGAAAAAAATGTAGATGAACCAAAAGAAATCAATAAAGAGAAAAAGAATGATGTGATTGAAGAAATACAATCATTAAGCATTTCAGACATCATCGCAGACACAACAAACTTGGATCAGGTTTATTCCGAGCCAACTTTAAATGTTTCAATTAAATATCCTAAAGGGTGGACGTTTATTGATCAGAATAAAAAAAAGAAACTTGATGGTGTAACTTTTTGGGCAAATGACGGACAGTATAATCCGCCGCCGTACATCCATTTAGAAGTTTTGGATAAGGATATGTTTATCGAAAAAAGATATTCTTACAAAATGGATTTAGAAAATTATAAAGCATATTATAATGATCCGGAAGAAATGCAGGGATACATTACCCAGATTTTTTATATCCGTACTGAAGACGATGAAGATTTTAGATTAAAACTGATGATGAAAGGGGAAAAGGAATTCAAAGCGTTTCAACCAAGATTTTGGGCAATTCTTAAATCTTTCAATTTTGGAAGTTCGTTATTCTGAGAATATTCAAGGAATATTAAGGAAAAATAAAATTTTAATTTCAAACAGCATTAATAAACTTTATATTTCTTGACTTTTCATCATCTTAGATATATTTTTCCTCTCTTTATTTGAAACGATTTAAGGTTTTCGGAGGAAAATTACGTGAAACAGGAAAAATTAACAAAATCAGTAAAAACTGAAGACGCAAATCATAAGTGGTTTTTGGTTGATGCTGAAGGACAAGTATTAGGAAGATTAGCTTCCCAAATTGCTGCAATTATTAGAGGTAAAAATAAACCAATTTTTACTGCAAACACTGATACCGGTGATTTTGTTGTTGTGATTAATGCTGAGAAGGTTAGAATGACCGGAAAAAGAGAAAATCTGAAGGAATATAAAAGACATTCAGGTTATCCAGGCGGTCAAACAACTACCTCTTTTCATGAGATGATTGCTAAAAAGCCAACATTTGTTGTTGAAAATGCAGTAAGAGGAATGTTGCCAAAAACCAAGCTTGGAAATAAATTGATTAAAAAATTAAAAGTGTATGCCGGTACTAATCATCCGCACGCAGCACAGCAACCAGAAGCAATTAGTTTAATGGAGAAATGATGGCAGATAAAATTTTTATTGGTAGAAGAAAAACTGCAGTTGCCCGCGTTATTTTAAGAAGCGGAACCGGTAAAATTACTGTAAACGATAAGGAGTTTGAACACTTCTTTCCACAATTATTAAGTCGTGAAGATATTTTATTACCTTTTAAAGCCACTGATACATTAGGCAAGTTTGATGTTCACGCTAATGTAAATGGCGGCGGAACTACTGGTCAGGCACAATCTATAAGATTAGGAATTGCAAGAGCTTTGTTAGAAATGAATCCGGAATACAGAGTGCAATTAAAAGTTGATGGATTGTTGACAAGAGATCCAAGAATGGTTGAACGTAAAAAATACGGACAGCCTAAAGCAAGAAAAAGATTTCAATTTTCTAAAAGATAATTTTAGAGTTCATGATCAAGTTCAAGTGATTTTCTTGAACTTGAATTTGTACTTGTATTTAAACTTAAATAATAAACATACTTTCCGATTTGCCTCCTGTGTCCCACAATAAAAAGGGATGGAAGGCAAAGTTGAAGAAAGTAGAAGAAAAACAGGAGTAATATGAAAAAAGTTGATTTGACTCAGCTTATTGAGTCTGGTGCGCACTTCGGGCATTTAACACGCCGCTGGAATCCAAAAATGAAATCCTACATCTTTATGGAAAAGAACGGGATTCATATCATCGATCTGAAAAAAACACAAGCACATTTAATTGAATCGGCAGAAGAACTTTCTAAGTTGGTTGCTGATGGTAAAAAAGTGCTTTTTGTTGGAACAAAAAAACAAGCTAAAAATGTTATTGAAACTGAAGCAAGACGTTGCGGACAAAACTGGGTTAGCGAAAGATGGCTTGGCGGAATGCTTACAAATTTTTCTACGATCAGAAAAAGTGTTAAGCGTTTAAGCAATATCGAAAAACAGGAAACTGATGGAACATTTGATAAAATCACCAAGAAAGAAAGATTGTTTTTAACGAGGGAAAAAGACAAACTAAAAAAAGTTCTTGAGGGTGTTGAAACAATGGGCAAACTTCCGGGTGCTTTATTTATTGTTGATATTAAAAAAGAAGATATTGCAGTTCAGGAAGCTCATAGATTAAATATTCCTGTCTTTGCAATCGTTGATACAAATTGCGATCCTGATGAAGTTGATTATTTGATTCCAGCTAATGATGATGCAGTAAAAACAATTGAGATTATTACACAGTATATGGCTGATGCAGTAATTGAAGGCGATTCAAAACTAAAAGAAAAGAAAGCTGAAGAAGTTGCCGAAAAAGAACGAGTGAAAAAAGAAAAAGAATTAGAAAAAAAAGAAGAAGCTAAAAAGAAATCTGAAGCAAAGGCAAAAAAAGATGCCGAAGATGTAGCTAAAGCAACTGAAAAAACCGAAAAATCTGAAGAATAATATTCTGATAAAAAATTTTGAAAGGAAGTGAATTAACTATGGCAATTACGGCTGCACAAGTTAATGAGTTAAGACAAAAAACCGGCGCTGGTATGATGGATTGTAAAAAAGCACTTACCGAAGCTGATGGTGATTTTGAAAAAGCTATTGAATTACTTAGAAAAAAAGGCGCTGCAATCGCATCCAAAAGAGCTGATAAATCTGCTAACGAAGGTATTGTAGTTGCAAAAGTTTCTACCGACTATAAAAAGGCTGCAATGATTGAAGTGAATTGCGAAACTGATTTTGTTGCCAAGAGTGATGACTTTATCAAGCTTGCGAATGAAATTGTTGATGTAACTTATAATTCAGAACAATCGGATGCTAAGAAATTGCTTGAATCCAACAAAAGCTTAAGTGAAAAAATTGTTGATGTGATGGGAAAAGTTGGAGAAAAGATTGAACTGTCTCGTGTGTTAACTGAAAAAGCTGATAACGGATTAATTGTTGATTACATCCACATGGGTTCAAAACTTGGTGTGCTTGTTAAATTTGATAATGTTTCAGGAGACTCGGATGAATTAGTTGAAATCGGAAAGAATATTGCAATGCAAGTTGCAGCAATGAATCCTATTTGTGTTTATAGAGAAGAAGTTCCAACTGAAACAATTGAAAAAGAAATTGATATTTACAAAGAGTTAGCTCGTAAAGAAGGTAAACCTGAAAATATTTTGGAAAAAATTGCAACGGGCAAACTAAATAAATTCTATTCCGAAAATTGTTTATTTGAACAAGCTTACATAAAAGACAGCACAAGTTCAAAAACCGTTGGTAATTTGATTGAAGATTATAATAAGAAAAATGCTTCGCAGGCTAAGATTAGCTTGTTTAAGCGTTTTCATCTCGGCGACGAGAATAAATAGTTTTATCTAAAAGGTCTTAAATTTATTAAGACCTTTTTTTTATATTTATTATTGAAAAATCCAAAAGGTTGTAATGAGTGCAGTAAAGTTTAAAAGAGTACTATTAAAGTTAAGTGGTGAATCTTTGATGGGTGTTCAAGGATTTGGGATTTCATCAGAGGTATTGGATTTTTTTGCCGATGAGGTTAAAAAAGTTCACGATGTTGGAGTTGAACTTGGAATTGTGATTGGCGGAGGAAATATTTATCGCGGGCTAAGTGCAAGGACACAAGGAATCGATCGTGCAACAGGCGATCAAATGGGAATGCTTGCTACTATGATAAACTCACTTGCTTTACAAAATGCAATTGAGAAAAAAGGAATTAGAACCCGCTTAATGAGTGCGATCAAAATGGAAGAAATTGCGGAACCATATATAAGACGAAGAGCAATGCGGCATCTTGAAAAGGGCAGAGTTGTTATTCTTGGCGCCGGAACTGGTCATCCATATTTTACAACTGATACTGCAGCTTCACTTAGGGCAGTTGAAATCGGTGCGGATATAATTGTAAAAGGAACACGAGTTGATGGTGTTTATGATGCTGATCCTGAAAAAAATACAAAAGCTGTTCGATTTGAAAATATATCTTACCAGGATATTCTAAAAAATAATTTGCGCGTAATGGATCTTACAGCAGTAAGTTTGTGTCATGAAAATAATTTACCTATGATTGTTTTTAATATGGATGTTCCCGGCAACTTATTGAAATTAGTTTTGGGAGAACCAGTTGGTACATTTATAAATAATGAAGATTCAAAATAAAATTTTAACAATAATTTAGTGAGATGTTATGCACCATATAACAAAAGATGCAAATAACAGAATGGGTAAAACTTTGGAAGCATTAAAATCAGAGCTTTCAAAAGTTAGGACGGGCAAAGCAACTACTGCTCTGCTTGATGGTGTTAAAGTTGATTATTACGGTACAATGACACCAATAAATCAGGTGGGAAATGTTACAGTTCTTGATTCTCATACACTGTCGATAACTCCTTGGGAGAAATCGATGGTTGTTCCAATTGACAAAGCAATATTAGAGGCTAATTTGGGATTCAATCCGATTAGTGATGGTACAAATCTTAAAATTCCAATTCCCATGCTAACAGAAGAGCGAAGAAAAGATTTTGTAAAAATTGTAAAAAAGTTTGGTGAAGATTCTAAGGTTGCCATTAGAAATATTAGAAGAGATGCGAATGATCATCTAAAAAAAGAAGAAAAAGATAAAAAAATGTCCGAAGATGAATTAAAGAGTGAAGAAGATGAAGTACAAAAGCTAACTGATCAGCACATCAAAATGATTGATGAAATATTGAGACACAAAGAAAACGAAATAATGGAAGTTTAAATTTTAAGTCTTTTTAATCACCCAACTCCAATTTTTGAGTTGGGTTTTTTTTTATCTTTGTGTCAAATTAGCTTTATTTAATTTTGTATTTTTGTTTAGTGTAATAAGTTGTCTTCCGCAAAATTTGAAACCTTGGAGGTTTTTCTGCCGATTGCGTAAGCTGAGTTTAATAAATAACAATTACAATAATGAATCCAGAAACAGAGGAAAAATCTAACGGAATCATTTCAATTTTAAGTAGTCCTTTACTTAAGAATGTTATGTTTACTATCGCTGCGATGGCGCTTTTTGTATCCGGAGTTATTATTTATGGTGTTATTCTAAATCTTAGAGAAGTTTCACTAAATGAAGCAATGCTGCAAAAAGGATTTAGAAAACTAAATGATGTTAATCTTCTGGTAGATAGAAAAATTTTTACGCTTAGCGTTTATGAAGATACAGTTTTTATAAAATCGTACCGGGTAAGTTTTGGCAGAAATCTTACGGACAAAAAAAAATTAAGCGATGATGGTGCAACACCAATTGGAACTTATAAAATTTGCAGCATAACCGACAATGCAACTTATTACAAATTTTTAAAATTAAATTATCCAAATTTAGATGATGCTGCAGAAGCTTTGCGTAAACAACTTATTTCTCAAAAACAATTTAATCAGATTAAGTTTGAATTTTATTATGAAGAATGTGTTAGTGCAAATACTGTGTTAGGCGGCAATATTGGTATTCATGGTATTGGAAGATTAAATTATATTTTCAAAAATCTGCCGTTTGTTTATAATTGGACAGATGGTTCTATTGCAATAAGCAATGAATCACTTGATGAAATTTTATCAGTAATTAAAACAGGGACTCAAGTTGTTATTAAATAATTTATTAAATCGATTGCTGCTGATTTTTTTATTGGCAGGAATAATTTCTTGTTCAGAAAAAAAAGAGAAAATCCCAATTCTGGATTTTGAAAACAAAGCTCAGCTTTTAGAAATAGTTAGGAAGCACTATAATAAAGACACTCAAATTGTACTTGGCGGTATGTTTGATGAAACAGGAAAAAAGTTTGAAGCTGCTGGAACAGAAATTAATAATAATGACGAGTGGGGAATTAAGTTTACATTTTTAGAACAATCAGGCAATGAGTTTATTCCAAAATATGAAACCGATTTATTGGATGGTTCCTTTAAAGGAAGTTTGGTTGATAAAATAAAATTTTCATCAATAGATTACGATCTGGTTTATTATAATTCGCAAGGTTATTTTTTAGGCAGCGGCGGCGGAGAAATATTTTCATACATAATCGATTTTGAAAACAAGCAAGTTTATTATGCTCATCTTGTAGTTGAATCGTCAACTGAAACATCCTTATTTATATCCGATAATACACAGAACAAGGAGTTAGTAAACTTTTTTACTCTAACATTTAAAAAAGATTATCCATCATTAAAAATTGTTAAAGATGATGTTGTGGCTGAATGATAATTATTTTTAAATCTCAATTTCAAGCTATAGTTATTAAATAAGTTTAAATGTTTAAACGAGTATTAATACCTTCTTTACTTTTTATTCTTTGCTTCTCAAAGATTTCGTTCAGCCAATCTTACTACGATTTTGAACTTACCGCTATAAATTTTAAAGGGAACAATTTCTTTTCATCATCTGATCTGCTTTCAAATATCGAAAGTAAAGAAACGCCAATGTGGTTTTGGAAATTTTTAAACTCATTTACTCCATTTGGTGATGAACCCGTTTATTTTGATTCGTCAAAAATTTCAATAGATAAATTTGCAATGAAAGAATTGTATAGATCGAACGGGTTTTTTAATGCTGAAGTTAAAAGCGATATTGTTGTTGATTCATCGGATCAGTCCGTTAAGATAAATTATTACATCACAGAAAATGAATTTTCTAATTTTGGCAATATAAATATTATCGGCTTGAGTGGACTTAGCAATTATGATTATGAACTGATGATCAAAGAATCATACACGCTTGATTCAACCAAAAGATATTCCGAATCAGAAGTTCAAAATAATATTGCATCAATCAGAAGATTTTTAGCGAACAACGGTTACATTTTTGGTGCATACGACAGCACAATCGTTTTTATTGATACAATTAAACAGAAAGCTGATCTTGATCTGTATTTCCATAGCGGCGGTAAATATTCAATTGGTGAAACTGTAATCAATAAAACCGGAAAATCAACTGAACAAGTTAGTAATACGCTGATTGCCGAGATTACCGATTTAAAAGAAGGACGCACGTACGATCAATCTAATGTTGATAGAAGTGAATTAAGATTATTAAAAACAGAACTTTTTAATTCATTGGATATAAATCCTATTATAAGCGATACATCTAATTTAATAATTCCCATCGAAGTAAATGCAATTATTGGATCATTGAACGAACTTTCACCGGAAATTAAAGCTGATAATGAGTTCAGCAGTTTTAATCTTGGTTTGGGAATTGGTTACACAAGAAAAAACTTTCTTGGTGATGCAAGAAAATTAACTGTTTCTACCTCATTTAGATTGATTGATATATTAAACATTAATTTTAACAGTATATTTAAATCGGCAGCAGAACGAGATTCAACTTATCAGGGCGTTGCTGATTTGAATTTAAAACTTGAGCAGCCATTTTTATTTGGCAGTCCAATCTTAACAACAACCGAACTTTATTTAAGATCAAGAACTTTAAAATTTTCTACCGAAAACTCTTATGGTGGTGCGCAAAGGTTTGATTTTGAAATGCCTTCTCACACTTTCATCACTCTCTTACGTCCCTTTTTAAGTATTGATATAGCTGAACAGGAAAATGTTACCACAAATGAACAACTCGGTTCAATTTTTACAATTACGGAAACTGATAATAGTTTGACCCCTGGTTTAGGAATTGAGTTTGGATCATCAAAGACTAATGATATTTTATATCCAACGCAGGGCAGTTATCTTTTTTTTACACCTGAATTATTTTACTCTAAAACTGATAAAGATGTTGTTTTAAAAGAAGTTGGAACTTCAGTAAGAAATGATTCATCAATCATAGGCAATATTTATTTCTATCGTTTACAAACAGGCGTTTCAAATTATTTATCTTTAAGTAAAAACAATTCCGCTGTGTTCGCATCAAAACTAAGGATTGGATATGCGCAGCCGATTACCGGTTCTAATAACTTAAATATTTCGGCAGAGAAATTAATCCCGCCAAACAAAACTTTTTATGCTGGAGGCAGTAACTCAGTAAGAGGTTGGAAATCCAGGGAATTAACCCCAAGAGATACCGTAAATTATTTTGGCATTACCACTGAAACCGATGCGTTAAGAGGCGGAACCTTTTGGCTTGAAGGATCATTTGAAGTTAGACAAAAACTTAATCAATATTTTGGTTATGCTGTTTTTGCTGATTACGGAAATACATGGAATGGCTGGAGAGAAATGCAGGTAAAAGATATAGCCGTTGCTGTTGGATTTGGAATTAGAGTTTACACCCCAATTGCTCCTTTTAGGTTAGATTTTGGAACCAAGTTCTACAATCCTAATGATCAAAAAATGATATTTGAAAAGAAATTTTTGGATAATATTACAATCCATTTTGGAATTGGCGAGGCATTCTAATCTTTGCTAAGAGCCTATAATTCGCTATCTTTCTACCCCTTTTATAGAAGAACAATATGATTTTAAGTATGACAGGTTACGGCAAAGGAACTGCCTCAAATGGTAAATGGCAGGCTGATGTCGAAGTTAAAAGTATAAACAGCAGATATTTAGAAGTTTTTTTAAAGTTTCCTCCTATTCTTGCAAATAAAGAATATGAGCTTAGAGAATTAATCAAATCTAAAATAAGACGCGGCAAACTTAACGTTAGTATTCAAATCAAAAAAAATGGATTTGAAGATGAAGCCGTTTCGCTGGATGAATCAAGATTAAAAAATTATCTGGCACTTATAAAGAAGATTAAAAAATCAGCAAAGATAAACGATAAGCTTAAGTTAGATCACATACTTATGAGTCGTGATATTTTTTCTGCATCGGTTGAAGAGATAAATGAAAAAGATTTTGAAGTTTTAAAAAAATCAATTCTTCTTTCCTTGGATTCGCTTATGCAGATGAAAAAAAATGAAGGCAATGAATTAGAAAAAGATTTAAAGAAACGTGTTAAGTCAATCGAAAAATATCTTGATCTAATTGAAAAAGATGCGGAGCCAAGTGTTGGAGAACATTTTGCTAAGTACAAAGAAAAAGTAAAAAATCTTCTTGAGGACAATGCAGGAATCAATAACGACAGGCTTGAAACTGAATTAGCAATGATGGCTGAACGGGCTGATATTACTGAGGAATGTGTGCGATTGCGAAGTCATATAAAATTTTTATTAAGCAGTATTGATAAAGAAGAAGACCCGGGAAGAAAATTAAATTTTCTTTGTCAGGAAATGAACAGAGAGGCAAACACAATTTCTGCAAAAACACTTTCTACTGCTATCACGCATAACTCTGTTCACATAAAAGAAGAAATTGAAAGAATACGAGAACAAATTCAGAACATAGAATAAGTTGGAGAATAAAGGAAAGATAATTGCAGTATCATCCCCAAGCGGCGGCGGAAAAACTTCTGTTGTAAAAAAACTTTTAAAAGATTTTCCGGATATTGTTTTTTCTATTTCCGTTACAACACGACCCAAACGATCAAACGAAGTAAACGGCGTTGATTATTTTTTTGTAAGTGATAAAGAATTTGAGCAGCGAATAAAAAATAATGAATTTATCGAATGGGAAAGATTTTATGATTACTATTACGGCACATTAAAAAGTTTTGTTGAAGATAATATTAATATGGGTAAATCTGTTTTATTTGAAGTTGATGTAAAAGGCGCTTTATCGTTAAAGAAAATTTATCCAGACAGTATTTTAATTTTTATTGATCCGCCTTCTTTTGATGAACTTATTGTTAGATTAAAAAACAGAAAAACAGAAAATGATTCTGATCTTCAGAAAAGAATTGATAGAGCAAAAATGGAATTGAGCTTTAAACAGGATTTTGATTATATTTTTGTTAACGATGAGCTAAATAAAGTGTATAAAAACGTAAGAAAACTAATTAGTGAAAAAATAAATAAGGAGTAAATTAAATGGACATTACACCGGTAGAATTACGAGACATAGATAAACGTGCTGAAAATGTTTATGAAGCTATTTGTGTTGCAGCGTTACGAGCACGTCAGATTAATGACGAAAACAAAATTGAATTTAATGCTATGTTAAATACGATACCTTCAACAGGTTCTGATGACGAAGCTGAAGATGTTACAAATCCGATTCAATTAAAAATGGCGATTGATTTTGAAAAAAAGCCAAAGCCGCATTTACAAGCACTTAACGAATTGCTTGATGGCGAGACAAAGTTCAAATACAAAAAGTAAAAAACTGATATTAAGAATTTCTAAATGTCATCCTTCGACTTTGCTCAGGATGACATTTCTTTTTTAGAATTATACAGCTAAAAGATTTCCCCCATCATCAATTTTAAAATTATAAATGAACACATCATCAACAAAAAAAATAATAGAAGCACTAAAAGATCAGCAAAGTATTTTTGGTGATGAATTGTTTGAAGAAAAAAATATTACTTCCCCCAAAAACGCAAACCAGATAAATAAGAACAATACAGTTCGATCAACAAGAAAATCTTCTTTGGTTAAAGAGCCGGCAAGCAACTCATTTAAAAATACAAATGCAGTAAAAGGTGATTGGGAAAAAGCAGAAACTCTTGATGAACTGAATACGATGATCTGCAATTGCACAAATTGTGTATTGCACAAAGGAAGAAACAAATTTGTTTTCGGCACCGGTAATCCAAACGCAGATGTTGTTGTAATTGGTGAAGGACCAGGTGCAGAAGAGGATAAACAAGGTCTGCCTTTTGTTGGTAGAGCCGGAAAACTTTTAACGGATATTTTAAAAGCAATAAAGTTTGAAAGAGATGAAGTTTACATCTGTAATATTGTAAAATGCCGCCCACCGGATAATCGTACACCTTTGCCTGATGAAATGGAAACTTGCATCCCTTACTTAAAAAAACAAATCGAACTAATTAAACCAAAACTTATTTTGTGTTTGGGTTTAACCGCCGCAAAAGGTCTATTAAAAAATAAAGGAAGTCTTACAAGTTTACGCGGACAAGTTCTTGAGTACGAAGGAATAAAAACAATGGTAACATTTCATCCTGCTGCACTTTTACGTAACCCAAACTGGAAAAAAGATTGTTGGGTTGATGTGCAGAAGTTTAGAAAACTTTATGATGAGATGGGCTAAACTCACCTTATTATTTTCTTCTAACCTAAATCCTATTGCCAATTAATATTTGGTTTATAATTTTTTAATGCGCATTCCCTTAAATACATATTCATCAAGTTCTGATAAGGGATATCAATTTCTGAAGCCAATTTCTTAAAATATTCAACAGTCTCTTTCTCAATCCTAATAGAAATCTGTTTTTTAAGTTTTTTTACATATGGATTCTTTATAGAATCTTTAAAGTTATATTCTTTTTTCATTTTACTTTACCTCGTAATAATATTTGCTTTCGGATTTAGTTGCTTTTCGGGCGGAAATAATTCTAATTAAATCATCATTCTCCTTATAAGAATGCACAACTACTAATATCCTTAATCTGATTGTATATCCTAAAATAATAAAGCGCTCTTCTGCTATTGAGTGTTCCGGGTCTGGTATCAATCTAGCATTGTCATCAAAAAATACTGTCTTTGCTTCTTCAAAAGAAATCTGGTGTTTTTTGATATTAATAAGGTTTTTATTTTGATCCCATTCAAATCGCATAGAGAATAAAAAGCTTAAATAATTATGATATAATGTTATTAGAAAATATCACATTGATCGTTAATAATCAAATCTAACTTTAGAGAATAAAAATGATTTTTTTAAGTTTTTGAATATCTAAGTTTAGAAAACTTTATGATCAGATGAATTGACCCTCACCCCCAAATCTAAAAATCCATGGCGGGCTCATAATCCTTCATCTTGCAAAAGTGAGTTTGTTTAAAAATTAACCGAATCCTTATAATCATTACTTCTCTTGGTATAATTTAATTATCAACAATTTAACAAACCCAGTTCCTTTGAGGAACTGGGTTTGTCACTCCCAAACAAAATAATAATTTAAAATATTTTATTGAACTTTATTTTGCTTACTGCTAAGTTGCATATAGAATTATTAACCTTGCATAATTAATTGGTGAAAAAATGAAAAAGAAAATTTTATTTGTTGGCATACTGTCTGCACTTTCCTTTTTTGGCTGCCAAGATGATGAGATTGTAAAACCATCTCATTATAACACTCCGGCTATTTCTAAAACAACAAATGCATTTGCTTATACGCTATGGGCAGATTACTATACTCAAACAGCAACTTATGATTTAAATTTTAATTCAGATTCATCGGCGTTTTCACTTATCATTACAAACTACTTTTCGGGAATTGGAAATCTGGAATTAAAAGATACAAGTGGTGCAATCATTTACTCAGAAACATTGCAGGGCAATAAAGTGATTTCATTTACGCAAGCCAATCAAGTTATTCCTAAATTTTTGCATGTTGATTTCGATCGTTTTACAGGAAAAATAAATATTGCTTTAGCAAAGAGCGGAGTTAATTAAATTGAAAAAAACCTGTCAGATTTGCGGACGTGATAATACAAAAGTTGACATGCTCTCTGCTGTTATTGTTAGACCTGCCGTTGCCCAATTAATTAAATCATCTTTTCCTAATTGGGATACCGAAGGATTTATTTGCAGAGATGATTTGCGAAAATTTAGAAATGATTATCTAACCAAAATTATGCAGGATGAAAAAGGCGAGTTATCAAATCTTGAAAAAGATGTTATTGATAAGCTTACCGACTACGAAACAATCTCAAGCAATATCGAAAAAGAATTTGTTTCTGATTTTACTTTTGGTGAAAGAGTCTCAGATAAAATTGCAGCTTTCGGTGGAAGCTGGAAGTTCATTTCTATTTTTGTTTTTATTCTTTTTATCTGGATAGGAATTAACAGTTACATTCTTTTATCAAAACCATTTGATCCATATCCATTTATATTATTAAATCTTATCCTCTCCTGCATTGCAGCCATTCAAGCGCCTGTAATAATGATGAGCCAAAATAGGCAGGAAGATCGTGATCGCAAGCGCGCCGAAGCCGATTATAAAATAAATCTAAAATCAGAAATAGAGCTGCGGCAACTCCATCAAAAAGTTGATCATTTATTAATCCAGCAGTGGGAAAGAATGGTTGAGATACAAGAACTGCAATTAGAAGTTTTGGAAGAGTTGAGGAAAAATCCAAAATGAAAATAATTGTTTTTCACTAAATGATAGGACGAAGTTTTTACTCCGCCCCCAACTTTAATATAAAATGGTTTGAAAAATTGGCGGATAAGTATTAGACGGATTTTATTAAACCGTTAAATACTATTTGATACATCTCATAATCATTACCCAACATACAATCTATTGAAGCCTTTATAAATTTATTTTCTCCGCCTTCTAATTTAAGTGCGGCGTTATAATCAATATATTCGTATCCATTGTACGTTGCAATCATGTCAAAAAATAATCTTGTTATTCTTCCATTTAATTCATAGAATGGGTGAAGAGCAATTAGTTTACACATATAAAAAGCAATTTTTTTAGCAAATTCATCTTTTGATTTAGTTGAATAATCTTTCAAATACTTTTCGGCAGCCAATCTATTAAAGATATTTTTCGAAGTTTGGTCTAAAAATCTTACTTGGCAAAAGTTTGTGTAATTTTTTGAGATGTTTACTGTTCCATATTTCCCGGCAATATTGTAAAGTTTATTAAACGTTTTTCAATGTAATTCTATAAAATATTTTTCATCAAATAATGTTGACTCAGAAAGACTTTTATGAAAATATTCAAATCCTTTTACAAGTAGTTTCCTTTCTTCTGCTTCAAGAATTTCCAAATCACGAATATTCAGATTGTTAATTGGAATGTTAGAATTTTCGTAATAAATTTAATTTTTGTCCTGAGTGTATTTTGCCATCAGCTTCTAACATTAGCTTTAACTTTTTTGCGATCAGTCCTTTTTTTTGAGGGAATTTTATGTCCTTCAATTTTTGAAGAAATTTCAACAACTCTTTGAGTTTTAGCTAAAGAAAATTTGGGTTTATTCATAATGTTTCCATTCTATGAAAAAAAATATAAAGAAATTATTATTGAGTTTAAATCTTGAAATTGGACATTGTCTCTTTGTTATGTTGAATACCATCAACTCTTTAATCTAACCTTGTAAATAAACGGCAAGTATCTTACTTTTACATCCCCGATAAATCGGACTTACTTTTAAAATTATGGCAAAAACAAGCAAAACATACAACGAAACAAAAGCAATTATTCCTGCAGATGTAAGACCGCCATCCGCACCAGAGATTGAAGCCGCTGTTCTTGGTGCAATGCTTATCGAAAAAGAAGCTGTACCCAAAGCGATTGAAATGCTTACAAAGGACAGTTTTTATATGCGTCAGCATCAAATGATTTTTGAGGCGATGATTTCTTTATTCGAATTAAATGAACCGATTGATACAGTTACTCTTTACGAAGAGCTGAAGAAAAGAAACCAGGTTGAAGAAGTTGGCGGCGCAGTTTATTTAAGTAAGTTATCGCAAAATATTTCTTCCGCTGCTAATGTGGAATTCCACGCAAAGATAATTATAGAAAAACAAATCTTACGCGGATTGATTTCATCATCGCACCAAATTGCGCGGGCAGCTTACGAAGGAAACCTTGATGCGTTTGAAATTTTAGATGATGCAGAGAGAAAAATATTTGAAATAACAGAATCACATCTACAACGATCTTTCCAGGGAATGGATCGTGCTGTGCGCGATGCTCTTGAATACATTGAAGCAATTCACTCACAGAAAGATAGAAAGTTTTCTGTTCCAACAGGATTTTATGAATTAGATGAAATGCTTGGTGGTTTCCAAAAATCAGATTTGGTTATTGTTGCTGCGCGACCGTCTATGGGAAAAACTGCATTCGCCTTAACAGTTGCACGTAACGCCGCAATCGATCATGGTGTTCCGATTGGAATATTCAGTCTTGAAATGGCAACGATGCAATTAATAATTCGTATGCTTTGTGCTGAAGGAAGATTGAATGCGCATCTTGTTAGAACCGGAAAGCTACCGAGTGAGGAAGGTGTTAAGCTAAGTAAGAATGCTCACAAATTAATTAATGCACCGTTGTATGTTGATGATTCGCCATCACAAACTGTTTTGGAGATTCGTGCAAAAGCAAGAAGATTAAAAGCGGAAAAAAATATTGGAATGATAATTATAGACTATCTGCAGTTAATGCAAGGTCCGCCAAAAGCAGAAAGCCGTGAGCGAGAAATTTCTCACATATCAAGATCGTTAAAAGCACTTGCAAAGGAATTAAATATTCCGGTTATTGCACTTGCACAGCTTAACCGTGCTGTAGAAACAAGAACAGATAAACGTCCGCAATTGTCGGATCTTCGAGAATCTGGTTCAATTGAACAGGATGCAGATGTTGTGATATTTTTAAATCGTCCTGAGTATTACGGGATTGATAAAGATGAAAATGGTCAATCCAACGAAGGTGTTGCAGAAATAATTATTGGTAAGCAGCGTAACGGTCCAACTGGAACAGTTAAACTTGCATTTATAAAAGATTATGCTCGATTTGAAAATCTTGCACACGCAAGACAAATTGCAGATTATTCATCTGTCCCCGCTATAAATGAAGATATTATTTAAGGTGAAAATTCAAATGTTAAAATCCAAAATAATTGATTGTCATTTCGAACGAAGTGAGAAATCTATTAGACAAATAACTATCGCCTTTTTTTTAATTGTTTTTTTTCTTTTACCTCCAAATATCAATTCACAAGTCTTTTCAGAAAAAGATGTAGAGGTATGCAACTCAAAATTTAATCTTGCTGTTGATAAATCTTTAAATGATAAACCAGTTAATGAAGTTATAGTTGAAATTGGAAAAAGTTTTTTAGAAACAGACTACATTGCTCACACACTTGAAAAAGAAGGTGATGAACAGCTTGTAATTAATCTTACCGGACTTGACTGCACAACATTTCTTGAAACATCTTTAGCATTTGCAAGATGCATCAAAAAAGATAAAACAAGTTTTGAAGATTATCAGAATGAGTTATCTTTTATTCGTTATCGTGATGGAAAGATTGATAAATACCCGTCGCGCTTACATTACTTTTCGGATTGGATTTATAACAATCAGCAAAAATCCATTGTAAAAGACATAACAGAAGAAATTGGCGGAAAGAAAATAAAATTTGCTGTGGATTTTATGTCTAAAAATCCAAAGTACTATAAGCAGTTGCAGGAAAATCTCGATTTTATTCCAATCATAAAAAAACAGGAAGAAGAAATAAACGCTCGCCAGTATTATTATATTCCGCAAAATGAAATTGAGAAAGTCGAATCAAAAATTCAGACTGGTGATTTAATTGCATTAACAACAAGTGATAAAGGATTAGATATTGGTCACGTTGGAATTGCTGTAAAAATGAATGATGGAAGAATCCATTTTATGCACGCCCCATTGGTTGGAAGTAAAGTCCAAATCACACAAACACCTTTAAGTGATTACGTAATAAAAAATAATAAACGTACAGGAATAATTGTACTCAGGGTTTTAGAACCTTAAAAATTACTTCACAATTTCCAAAATCATTTCATCAATACTTTTTTGTTTAATTCCATAAGATTGAAGTTTATCTGTATTCATTGAAACATCTTCAACTTTTTGTAACCCAGGCACATCATCCATTGTAATTTTAGTTAAAAGACTTTTATCAAACTTTGCAATCTCACAAAGTCGTTCACCAAGTTCGTATCGTGAAACTCTTTCCAATCCTCCGAGATTTGCCACATCTGTTTTAATATTATTACTAACAAGTTCATTTATAATTCTTGATGCTTCAAACAAAGAAAGTGGAGTTCTGAATTGATCTGTAAAAAGTTTTACCTGTTTGCCTTGTTTTAAATTCATATACATTTGATGAAAATGATTTGTTGAGTGGTTAAGTCCAAACCCAAATAACAATGCTGTTCTAAGGATTAGATAATTATCAAATGTTTGCTGGATTTTTACTTCACCCATTAATTTTGTTTCAGCATAAAGCGACGCTGGAATTAGTTTTGAATCTTCTTTCAACATTGATCCCCGATAACCAGCATAAACCAAATCCGTAGAAGTGTAAATAAGTTTTGCATTAAGCTTATCACAAAATTCTGCGATGTTTTTTGTTACGATTACATTAATCTCATAAACATTTTTTGCAGAAATATTTGCTGGTAAGATTGGACTAGTAATTGCAGCGGTGTGGATTACAACATCGGGAATAAAATCTATAAAAATCTTTTCTAATGATTTTGTATCAAGTAAATTTATTTTACGTGAGTTAAAGCTGCCGCAATTACCCGGATTTGAATTAAACAAAGTTAGTATCGTGTGATTTTGCGATAACACAACATTTAAATATTGTCCAAGCAATCCGCTTCCGCCAGTAATTAGTATTTTCATATTTTTATTGATTGAAATTTACACTATAAAAGTTAACTAACTATTTTATTTTAACACAGTTCATCTCACATTTTTGAAAATCATACTTACTTTGGTAAATTTATCAAGAAATAATGAAAGAATTATGAAATATTTTATAACCTTATTTTTAGCTGTCTTACTTAACATTAGCTTGTTTAGTCAATCAGCAAAATACTTTGATGCCCCTTTTGGCGGCGGCGGCGGATTTATTGCCGGCTGGCAAATTCCAAATGTTGATCCTTTAAATCTAAAATTAAAAGAAGTTGGGATTCCTGAACTTTCTACAAGCGGAATCTTTACTACCGGCGGCGGCGGTTTTATCTATATAGGATTTGTTAAAAATCTGCGTATTGGAGGAATGGGTTTTGGTGGATCATCTTCATCGTCAATCACGACTAACGGTGTCAATCAAGAAGCAGTTTATTCGATTGGCGGTGGTGCTTTAACCGTGGAATATACCTTGCCCTTTATAAAAAATATTGGTGTTTCGGTCGGTGCAAATATCGGTGCGGGTAGTATGTCTGTTGAATTATATCGTAATAATGGCAATTTCAGTTGGGAAAATATTTTTACTGAAATTAATAATGGAACTACTTCAAACATTTACAGAAAAATTAATAACGATTATTGGATGATTACTCCAACTTTAAATGCAGAGTTTCCGATTTATAGATTTATTGCTTTAAGGCTTGGGGTTGGATATCAATTAACTTTTGGCAGCGATTGGGAAACTGATAACGGTCAATCAACAAATGGTGTTCCAACAGATTTAAAGTCTGATGGATTTTTTATTCAAGCAGGAATTTTTGCAGGATTTTTCTCTTTTTAAATTATGAAAAAAATATTAATAACCGGCGGCGCGGGTTTTATTGGCAGTAATTTTATCAATTACATTTTAAAATCAAGAGATGATTATTTTATTGTAAATCTTGATAAGCTTACCTATGCGGGTAATCTTGAAAACCTGAAAGAAAGTGAATCAAATAAAAATTATACCTTCGTCAAAGGTGATATCACAAATCAGGAATTAGTTAATTACATTTTTGAAAAATATAAAATCAAGTATGTAATAAATTTTGCGGCGGAATCTCATGTTGATAGAAGTATTTCAGGATCAGAAATATTTTTTAGAACAAATGTTATCGGAACAAATGTTTTGTTGGAAGCTTCACGAAGATTTGAAGTTGAAAGGTTTTTACAAATCTCTACAGATGAAGTTTATGGCAGCTTAGGCAAAACGGGATTGTTCACAGAACAAACTCCGATCGCTCCAAACAGTCCATATTCAGCTAGCAAAGCCGCTTCGGATATGATGGTTCAAGCTTTTCATCACACTTATGGATTGCCAATTGTTATCACAAGATGTTCAAATAATTATGGTCCACTTCAATTTCCGGAAAAATTAATTCCATTAATTATTTTAAATACATTGCAAAATAAAAAACTTCCCGTTTATGGAGATGGGATGAATGTTCGTGATTGGATTTATGTAGTTGATCACAACAAAGCTGTTGAATTGGTTTTTGAAAAAGGTAAACTTGGAGACGTTTATAACATCGGCGCAAGCAACGAAATGCCAAATTTAGAAATCATAAAACTTATATTGCAAAATCTAAAAAAGGGTGAAGAGTTAATTGAATTTGTAAAAGACAGACCCGGACACGATAAACGTTATGCGATTGATTCAACAAAAATTCAAACAGAATTAGGATGGAAACCAAGGTTTAATTTTGATTCTGCAATCCAACACACAATTGAGTGGTATCTAAAAAATAGAAATTGGTGGGAACGAATAATATCAGGCGAGTATCAAAAATATTACAATCTACAGTACACAAATCGAAATTAAGGAAGAAGATGAAGAACCTAATTTTATTATGGTTATTAATTGTTACAGTTGTCCATTCACAATCAACTACAAAAGATCAACAAAGTCTATTAAATTTCTCGGGGATAAGTGTAACCATCGGCGGCAGCTTTCCATTAACAGGTTCATTTCCTGCTTTGATGACAGAAAGAGTAGATCAATTTGTTACAAGAATATATAACGAAGCTGTTGCTCGTGCAACAACAAATGCGCAAGATGAACGAATGCTTGAAAATCTAAAAAAGGATTTAAGTCAATATTCTTTAAGAGGTATTATTTTAAAAAGATCTACTGGGGAAGAAATAAATATAGATTTGCAAAAATTTAGACTTTATGGAGATTTTAAAAATAACCCATATTTGAAAAACGATGATGTAATTATTTTTCCCCCTTATGATATGGATAGAAACTTCTTTACTGTAAATGGAGCTGTAAATGCACCAGGTAAATTCTTTTTTGTTGAGGGTGATAACCTTAATGATGTAATTTTACTTGCGCGGGGTATTAATCCAGCTTATGAAAACGTAAAAAATGCCCAGATAAAAAGACTAAGTTACAATGGAGAAACACAAGAAACTATAACTGCTAATATTGGAAGCAATACTCCAATCCAAAGAGGAGATCAAATAATTGTTCTTGCTAACGAATCGCAAAAAAAAGATTTCTACGTTTTAATACTTGGTGAAGTAAATCAGCCAGGTTACATTCCTATCACTAAGGATAATTCTAAATTAGGCGAAGTAATCAATCTAGTAAAAGGATTTACACCTAATGCTTCATTAAAAAGATCACGTATTTTTAGAGGGAATAGTATTACACCGCTTCTTGAGAGGCAATATGGGATAAAAATCGAAGATGATCTATTAAATAAGAATACAGAATTAGTGGATAGAATTGTAAGTTATGAGCAAGCAATGATGTTTAGAATGTCAAACCTTGTTGAAGAGGATAAATATTATTTCGAAGTTGAAAATCAATACAGAGTGCTAAACGAAGGAAGCGCTATAGATTTTTCACAAGTAGAAAATGAAAATTCAGATATATATAATTTTATTTTAGAAAGTGGTGATGTAATTGTTGTTCCGCCACTTACCAAAACCGTATATGTTTTCGGTCAGGTTTCAAATCCAGGTCACGTAAAATACGCTGAGAATAAAGATTACCTATATTACATAGAACAAGCAGGTGGTTTAGGAGAATATGCAGAGGATGAAATAATGATTATTAAAGGGGATTCCCGAAACTGGGTTACTGCAACACCAAATGTAAACATTGAAGATGGAGATTATATATTTATCCCAAAAGAAAGAATCAGATCGTTTCAGTCAACCATTGCAGAATGGGGCGGATATTTTAGTATAGTTGGTAGCATAGCTACAGTTTTATTGTTGATAGTTCAATTAACCAAATAAAACTTGACATTTAAGATATTATCCTACATATTAGCAAGCTACTTTTTAATAATTTTCAGTTATTAATAATAATTTTGATGTTTTAACAAATAGAAGATTAAGTTTACTTGACTTTAGTTTGGCGAGCCTTTAAATTTGTAGCCCTTCTTAATGAAGGCTTTGTTCTTTGAAAGAGTGAGAAAATAAGCCAGTTAATTCCAATGAATAACTTGCGTCTAACGCCAAGATTACAACAAAATTAAACTCTACAACGGAGAGTTTGATCCTGGCTCAGGACGAACGCTGGCGGCGTGCTTAACACATGCAAGTCTACGAGAACGAGGTAGCAATATCTCTATTAAAGTGGCGCACGGGTGCGTAACACGTAAGCAATCTACCTTTGGGTCTGGAATAACTTCGAGAAATCGGGGCTAATACCGGATAATGCAGCGGCACCGCATGGTGATGTTGTTAAAGTTTAAGTAATGCCTTTAGATGAGCTTGCGTCTGATTAGCTAGTTGGTAGAGTAATAGCCTACCAAGGCAACGATCAGTAGCTGGTCTGAGAGGATGATCAGCCACACTGGAACTGAGACACGGTCCAGACTCCTACGGGAGGCAGCAGTGAGGAATATTGGGCAATGCCCGCAAGGGTGACCCAGCAACGCCGCGTGGAGGATGAAGGCCGTAAGGTTGTAAACTCCTGTTAGAGGAGAAGAATAGTACCGATTGGATCGGTATTTGACTGTACCCTCAGAGAAAGCCCCGGCTAACTACGTGCCAGCAGCCGCGGTAATACGTAGGGGGCAAGCGTTGTCCGGATTTACTGGGTGTAAAGGGCGCGCAGGCGGGATAGCAAGTCAGAGGTGAAATCCTACAGCTTAACTGTAGAACTGCCTTTGATACTGTTATTCTTGAGTTCGGGAGAGAGAGACGGAATTCCAGGTGTAGTGGTGAAATACGTAGATATCTGGAAGAACACCAGTTGCGAAGGCGGTCTCTTGGTCCGATACTGACGCTGAGGCGCGAAAGCGTGGGGAGCAAACAGGATTAGATACCCTGGTAGTCCACGCTGTAAACGATGAATACTAGGTGTTGGGTTTTTAACTCAGTGCCGCAGCTAACGCATTAAGTATTCCACCTGGGAAGTACGATCGCAAGGTTGAAACTCAAAGGAATTGACGGGGGCCCGCACAAGCAGTGGAGCATGTGGTTTAATTCGATGCAACGCGAAGAACCTTACCTAGGCTTGAAAGGCAAGTGACAGGGTATGAAAGTACCCCTCCAGCAATGGCACTTGTACAGGTGCTGCATGGCTGTCGTCAGCTCGTGCCGTGAGGTGTTGGGTTAAGTCCCGCAACGAGCGCAACCCCTACTATTAGTTGCCACCAGGTTATGCTGAGCACTCTAATAGGACTGCCTACGCAAGTAGTGAGGAAGGTGGGGATGACGTCAAGTCCGCATGGCCCTTACGCCTAGGGCTACACACGTGCTACAATGGATGTTACAATGGGTAGCTAAACCGCAAGGTGGAGCCAATCCTCCAAAGGCATCCTCAGTTCGGATTGGAGTCTGAAACTCGACTCCATGAAGTTGGAATTGCTAGTAATCGTGGATCAGCACGCCACGGTGAATACGTTCCCGGGCCTTGTACACACCGCCCGTCAAGCCATGGAAGCCGGGGGTACCCAAAGCCAGTATTCTAACCGCAAGGAGGAAACTGTCCAAGGTAAAACCGGTGACTGGGGCTAAGTCGTAACAAGGTAGCCGTACCGGAAGGTGCGGCTGGATCACCTCCTTTCTAAGAGTAATCTTATTCTATGAAATTGCTGGTTTCTCACTCTTTTAATTTTTGTTCTTTATATTCTGATGCCCAGGCCAAATTATCATTTTCAATTTTGGAAATAATTTTTTGTTGTCTAAAATATTTATTTGGGCCTGTAGCTCAGATGGTTAGAGCGCACGCCTGATAAGCGTGAGGTCAGTAGTTCAACCCTACTCAGGCCCACTTTTTTTTGGGTTGTGTGCAAGTAGATCTTAAACC
>JAGOXU010000014.1 GCA_018059515.1 Ignavibacterium sp. | reverse complement strand
TTGGATGATATTGGAAAAACTTTTACTCTCAATTCTATTTAGTATTTTTGTTTAGTAAGAAAAACAAAAAACATTAGTCATAAAATTAAATGAGCAAATTAGAAAAAGGTTTTATACAAGTTTACACCGGAAACGGAAAAGGCAAATCAACTGCGGCGATTGGACAAGCTGTTAGAGCCGCTGGTTATGGGCTTAAAACATACATCGCACAGTTTATGAAAGAATATCCGTACAGCGAATTAAAAAGTTTAGAGCATCTTAACGAATGGATAACGATTGAACAATTTGCCGGTGATGATTTTGTTTATCGCAAAGAAATGCCGAACAAAGTTGAAATGGATAAAGCAAGACGCGGATTGGAAACTGCTAAAGCTAAAATGCTTAGCGGTAAATATGATTTAATAATTCTGGATGAGATTTTAGTTTCAATCCATTTTGGATTATTTAATGATGAAGAAGTGATGACGTTTTTGAAAATGAAACCAGAAAAAGTTGAATTGATTTTAACGGGAAGATATTGTCCGGATAAAATTTTAGAAGCCGCTGATCTTGTAACTGAAATGAAGGTTATTAAACATTATTATCAAGAAGGTGTTCTGGCACGAAAGGGAATTGAATCTTAGCTCTATTCTAAAACAGAAGCGAGAATCTAAAAACAATTTTATGTTAAAATAATAACGGTAAAAAGTTCTTGCCAGATTGAACTTTTCAATTCATTAATGAGTTACTATTTTATACTATAATACCTAATATTTATTGCAATGAAAGAAATTAAACAAACAAATTTTCTTGGGTTTTACAACGCTCTTGTTGATGGCGATAAAGAAAAATGCGCAAGTATTGTTCAATCACTATTAGAAAAAGGTGTGAGCTTAAAAGATATTTATATAGAGCTTTTTCAAAAATCACTTTACAGAATTGGAAAACTTTGGGATCACAATAAGTTATCTGTTTGTGAAGAACATTTAGCTTCGCAGATTATTGAATCACTTATTAACCGTTTTGCACCAATTGGCAATAATAATAAAGATAAAAAAGTTGTTGTTGCCTGTATCGATAAAGAATTTCACGAAATTGGCGCTAAAATGGTTTCTAATATATTTGATCTTGCAGGCTGGAAAACTTATTATCTCGGCGCCTCAGTTCCTGCAAAAGAAATTATAAAATACGTTAAGCAAATTGATCCCGATGTAATTGCACTTTCCTGGGGATTATATTTAAACCTTAGCAGATTTTTAGAAGTTGTTGATCATCTTACAAGATTTTTTCCTGCAAAAAAAATTATTGTTGGCGGACAGGCGCTGGTTGAAAATTCTGAGAATATTTTAAAAAAATATAAAAATGTAAAGTATATAGATTCACTTAACACATTAGAATCTTATATTAAAAAATCAGCTTAGTGTAATTTACAGGCAAAGATTAAACCTTTGCCTTTTATTTTAACTTGTTATATATTTAAGCGCACTTAAAATTATGTTTAGAATTACTTAAATGAATAATATTTCACAAGAAGATTATCTTACAGCAATTTACCGCAATATTGATGAAGCTGGAGAAATAAAACCAAATTTACTTGCAGCAAAGTTAGAGATTTCAAACGCTGCTGTAACGGATATGCTGCGTAAGCTTTCGCGCGATGGTTTTGTTGATTATCAAAAATATAAAAGTATAAAACTAACAAATGAAGGCGAATCTTACGCAAAAAACATGCTGCGCCGCCACAGGATTTGGGAAGTGTTCCTTCATCAAACATTGGGAATGACCTGGGATAAAGTTCATGAAGAAGCAGAGAAGTTAGAACATTCATCTTCTGATGAACTGATTAATTTATTGGATGAATTTTTAGAATATCCGGAAGTTGATCCGCACGGATA
Organism: Ignavibacterium sp.; assembly: GCA_018059515.1. GTDB lineage: Bacteria > Bacteroidota > Ignavibacteria > Ignavibacteriales > Ignavibacteriaceae > IGN3. Next base: position 24,105 of record JAGOXU010000014.1, on the reverse strand, counting down.
TCCTATTCCCGATAAGAATGGAAAAATAAAAAAGTCAAAATCAGTTGTTGCAATAACAGAACTGATTGAAAATGATTCTGCAAAAGTTGTGATGGTAAATGATGACGTTAAAAATCTTTTATCATACTTAACAAAAATTGGAATCACGCTCGGTAAAGAAATAAAAATTAAAGATAGACTTGAATACGATGGATCCGTACTAATATTGATTGATAAAAAAGAAATAAACCTCAGCAGTAAAATTGCATCAAACATTTTTGTGGAAAAGATAAAGCAGGCTTAAAATGAACGAACCATTAATGCTTTTAACAATCGGAATTTTTACGATAGTAATTTTTGTGTTATTGTTTTATCCAAACAAAGGAATAATATACATTTGGAAAAAATCCCGCTACGCAAATAAAAAAATATTAATTGAAGACGCTTTAAAATATCTGTACAACTGTGAGTACAATAATGTTAATTGTACACTAAACGGAGTTGCCGGTAATCTTTCAATCTCTGCAGATGATGCAACCGATATTATTTCAAGGCTTGAATCAATGGGATTGGTTTCTGCAATAAAAGATGAACTTAGTTTAACATCGGACGGAAGATCTTATGCACTGCGTATAGTTCGAGTTCATCGTTTGTGGGAAAAATATCTTGCAGATGAAACAAGCGTAACAGAAAATGAATGGCATCAAAAAGCAGAGCAGATAGAGCATATATTAACTCCGGAACAAGCAGATCTTCTTGCTGCACAAATTGGTAATCCTGTTTTCGATCCTCACGGTGATCCTATTCCATCAGCTTCCGGCGAGCTTCCGCAAAAAAAAGGAAAACTTTTAACTGAAATGAAGATAAATGAATTTGCAAATATTATTCATGTTGAAGATGAACCGCACGCAATTTACAGCCAGATACTTGCGGAAGGTTTGTATCCCGGAATGCAAATCAGAATGATGGAAATATCTGATAAACGAGTAAAGTTTATTGCAAATGGTGAAGAGTGTATTCTCTCTCCGCTGATAGCAAAAAACATAACAGTTGGAGTAATAAAATTAGAAAAACAAATTGATGGAAAATTTAAACCACTTTCATCTCTAAAGATTGGCGAAAAAGGTACGATTCTCGGAATAGGTAAAGCTTTAAGAGGACAGCAGCGCAGAAGGTTGATGGATTTGGGAATTGTGCCGGGGACGAAAATTGAAGCTGAACTTCAAAGTTTAACCGGTGATCCTGTTGCTTACAAAGTACGCGGGACAACGGTTGCATTGCGTAAACAGCAAACTGATAAAATATTTTTAGTGAATGATGAGGTAAATTAATTATGGCAAGTGTTGGTTTAGATAATTGTGCAACGTGTCCTGTTCACAATATGGGTAATCTTAAAAAACTTGGGATTGATATGAGCAGTTTTGATTTTGTTGTTGCTCTTGCAGGAAATCCAAACACTGGTAAAAGCACAGTGTTTAATTATCTTACCGGGCTTAGGCAGCATACGGGCAATTGGCCCGGCAAAACAGTAACTCGTGCTGAAGGCGGATTTGAGTACAGCGAAAAAAGATTTAAGCTTGTTGATTTACCCGGAACATATTCACTGCTTTCAACAAGTACGGATGAAGAAGTTGCGCGTGATTTTATTTTGTTCGGGCAGCCGGATGTAACTGTAATTGTTGTTGATGCTACACGCATTGAAAGAAATTTAAATCTTGTTTTACAGATTTTAGAAATTACAGATCGCGCAGTTTTGTGTTTAAATCTTATGGATGAAGCGCGAAGAAACGGAATACAGGTTGATGAAAGAACATTATCTAAAGAATTAGGAATTCCGGTTATTCCAACATCTGCAAGACAGGGCGAAGGAATGAATGAGTTGTTAAATGTAATTCATGATGTTGCAACAGGAAAATATATTTGCAAACCATATCGTATAAAAAGTAATTCGATAGAATTAAATATGGCAATTGAAAAATTAAGTAATGAAATTGAGCAGGAATATCCAGGCTTACCAAATTTGCGCTGGGTTGCATTGCGACTGCTTGAAGGTGATCAAAGTATTATTGATGCGATACGAAACGGTGATTTAGGAAATCTTAAAAAAGAAATTTTATTAAACGAAGTTGAAACTTGATTTATAAAAAACGTATATGAATAGTCAAATTAGAAGAGAATCAATATTAGCAACTGCAAATAGTTTGCGCTGGGAAGTTGGCGATAACTTACACGATACTTTAATGGAATCCATTTATGAAAATGCAACTGCAATTTCCAGCAAAGTTGTTTTATATCCTGATAAAAAGCCTGCGTTTAGTTTAGACAGAACACTCGACAAAATACTTACGAGCAAGTATTTGGGTTTTCCGATAATGTTTTTAATACTGGCGGTAATATTTTGGATAACAATAGAAGGGGCAAATGTTCCTTCGGCTATGATTGCCTCTTTACTTGTTGATACTTTTCATCCTGCATTAAAAAGTTTTACGGACATGTTTATGCCGTGGTGGTTAAGTGGAGTATTGATTGACGGCGCTTATCTTGCAATGGCATGGGTTGTAAGTGTAATGCTTCCCCCTATGGCAATATTTTTCCCAATTTATACTTTACTGGAAGATTTTGGTTATCTGCCGCGTGTAGCATTTAATATGGATCCTCTTTATAAAAAGGTTGGTGCACACGGAAGGCAAGCGTTAACAATGGCAATGGGTTTTGGCTGTAACGCTGCGGGAGTTGTTGCTACACGAGTTATCGATTCTCCGCGAGAAAGATTAATTGCAATTATCACAAATAATTTTTCTTTATGCAACGGTAGATGGCCCACACAAATTCTTATCGCAACAATTTTTATTGGCGGTGCTGCACCTGCATATCTTGCAGGGATTGCTTCCGCAGGAGCAGTGGTGTTTGTTGCCCTATTAGGTATTGCGTTTAGCTTGATAGTTTCCTGGGGTTTATCAAAAACATTATTAAAAGGAGAAGCCTCTGCGTTTAGTTTAGAGCTGCCTCCGTACCGTCCGCCGAGAATTTTACAAACACTTTATACCTCGTTAATTGATAGAACAATTTTTGTTTTGTGGCGCGCAATTGTTTTTGCTATTCCTGCTGGAATGGTTATCTGGCTTGTTGCAAACATCACTATTGATGGAGTTTCACTTGCAAATCATTTCATTAATTGGTCCAGTCCTTTTGCATTTATATTTGGTTTAAATGGAGTAATTCTATTAGCATATATCATTGCTATTCCTGCAAATGAAATTGTAATCCCAACAATATTAATGTTAACCGTTGCAAATCTTGGGATGATGAACGCCGGTTCCGGAAGCGGAGTTATGTTTGAATTGGATTCCGTTGCAGATACAGCGGCAATTCTTCATGCCGGTGGTTGGACATTATTAACTGGAATTAATTTGATGATATTTAGTTTGCTGCACAATCCATGCTCAACAACTATCTACACAATTTATAAAGAAACAAAAAGTGTAAAGTGGGCTACAATATCTACAGTGCTGCCAATTGTAATGGGATTTACAATTACTTTTTTTGTAACTCAGATTTGGCGATTGATATTTAATTAATTTCTGTGGTATCATTTCATTAGTTTAATTAATGATTTTCATATTTTTGCATATTCATTAACAACGTAAATTCTGATGCACGTTCACTCGTACTCAAATATTTGGGAAATCATTTTAGGCTCTTTTACAGATACTTATTTAATGATTCCAATCCTGTTCTCGCTTTACTTCGCATTAGAATATTTTTCGCATACAAAGCAGCTTGATTTAATTTCATTTCTTAAAATTTCCGGTCCGATGGGTCCGCTTGCAGGCACATTGCTTGGTCTTATTCCGGAATGCGGAATGTCGGTTTTTGTTACATCGCTTTTTTTAACACGCAGAGTTTCAATCGGAACATTGATTGCAACATATCTTGCAACATCTGATGAAGCGCTGCCAGTACTGATAGCGAATCGTGAACATGGAATTTATATATTATATATTCTTGGGATTAAATTACTCATTGGGGTTACTTCAGGATATCTAATTGATTTATTAATTTCTAAAAAATTTTACGAAGGAAAAACTCCGAAAATAAAATCATCGCACGCAGTTAAGATTGATGTTGAACTTCACAAAACACGTTATATGGAAATTATTATCCATAGTTTAAAGCGCACACTTAGAATTTATTTTTGGGTATTTGTAATTACAATTGCCATAGCATCTTTATTTGCTTTCACACATTCTTCAGAATTGATTGAATCACTTAATGTTAATCCGGTTATAGAAATTTTTGCAGCAGCATTATTTGGTTTGATACCAAATTGTGCGGCATCAATTGCAATTGCGCAGGCGTTTCTTCATACTGGTCTATCGCTCGGGGCAACAATTGCAGGCTTAAGCTCCGGCGCAGGATTTGGACCAATAGTTTTATTTAAGGATGGAGAGATTAAAACTTCAGCAAAAATTCTTATACTAACTTTGGTAAGCGCAATTAGCTGGGGTTTGATTGTGAATTTTGTTTTTTAAATAGATAAGGAAATAGATTTTATGAAAAAACTCAGATTACTTTCGTGGAATGTAAACGGAATACGCGCTGTTCAGAAAAAAGGATTTGTTGATTGGCTGCTCACCGAAGACCCTGATATGCTTTGCTTGCAGGAAACAAAAGCAGCTCCTGAACAACTTTCTGAAGAGCTTTTAAATATCAACGGATATAAATCTTTTTTTTCTTCTTCAATCGTAAAAAAGGGTTACAGCGGAGTTGCAATCTATACAAAAGAAGAACCGATTAAAGTAGAGCACGGATTTGGAATTCCAAAGTTTGATGATGAAGGTAGAATTATTGTTGCTCATTACAAGGAATTTGTTTTGATAAATATTTATTATCCAAACGGCAAAGCCAGTGCAGAGCGTTTACAATACAAAATGGATTTTTATGATGCGTTTCTTAAATATGTAAATAAACTTGATAAAAAAAATAAGAAGCTTGTAATCTGCGGTGATGTAAATACTGCTCATAAGGAAATTGATTTAGCAAGACCAAAAGAAAATTCTAAGATCTCGGGTTTTCTTCCAATCGAAAGAGAATGGTTGGATAAATTTTTCTCAAATGGTTATCACGATACTTTTAGAATATTTAACGATGAGCCGGAAAATTATACCTGGTGGGATCAGCTTACTCGTGCACGCGATAGAAATGTTGGTTGGAGAATAGATTACTTTTTTGTTTCCGATAATTTTAAAAAAAATGTTAAGGACGCTTTTATTATGCCCGATGTTATGGGTTCAGATCACTGTCCGGTTGGGATTGAAATAGAAATATGATAACCTTTTGAATTTTTTTTATTGAATAGTTGTTATATCTCCGAACTAAAATCTAATACCAAACTACATTTATGACGAAGACAAAAAAAACAATTTATTCCTTATTGATGGCTGCAATATTCATTTTATTGCATCAATCTATTTCTGCTCAACAAACATCTTTAGCAGAGGCTCTTCTTGTTGCAGATTCGTATTCCCCTGAAAAAGATTCTGTAATTTCACTTGGAGTTTTAATAAATCTGAAAGATGATTGGCATATTTACTGGAGAAATCCAGGCGATAGTGGATTGCCGACAGATATTGAAATAACTCTACCAGATGGAATTACTTCTCAGAAGTTAAATTTCCGATCCCAAAAATATTTGCATCTGATGAAATTGTAAATTATGGCTATGGACATCAAGTGTTGTTTTTGTTTGATCTATATATTCCTCGAAACTACTCTTTAAAAGAAATAAATATATCCACAAAAATAACCTCACTTATTTGTAAAGAAATATGTAAAGCGTTTGACACAACCGTAACAATTACTCTTGATCTTTCAAAAGATTTTATTGCTGATGAAAATATTTCAACTTTTTTTAAATCAACTAAGAAAATGTTACCTCAGAAAAATCACAAGTTAAACATCTCTGCTTTTTCTAAATCAGATTTTGTTTATCTAAAAATACTTTTTGATCAGATTGAAAATCAAAGCTTGAATGATTTTCATTTTTATCCTTATGAGGCTGGAGTTTTTAAAAATTTAATAGAACAGAGTATCAAACAAAAAGAAAATTATGTTGAGGTGTTATTAGAGCCTGATCCATTTAGAACCAAAGATCCCACGACTGTAGAAGGATTATTAATTATTGAAAATGCCTCAGAGAAAAATCAAATTAGAAAAGCTTTTGAGATTGAAGTTCCAATTAAATATTGAACGTAAATAATAATGTTTTGTTATGATAATTAAATAAATAGTCAATTATAAAAAGGAGTTAGTAATGATAAAAAAAACAGTTGTTTTGTTTTTATTTCTTTTCAGTATAACAGCATTTTCGCAAGATGCCAAGTTGAATGAGATTGCCCCGAATTTTAAACTTCAGGATTCAAACGGTAATGAACATTCGCTTAATGATTTTAAAGGAAAACTCGTTGTGTTAGAGTGGATTAGCTATGAATGTCCGTTTGTTAAAAAACATTATGATTCTAAAAACATGCAGACCTTGCAGGAAAAATATACAAAACAAGGTGTAATCTGGTTAACAATTTGTTCATCTGCAGAATCCAAACAAGGTAACTTTACAAACGATGAGATTAATAGTAGATCCCAAAAACATAATGCAAAGTTTACAGCCTATCTGATTGATGCAAATGGGGAAGTTGGTAAAATGTACGGCGCAAAAACTACTCCGCATATGTACATTATAAATAAAGAAGGTAAGCTTGTTTATGCAGGCGGTATAGACGATAAGGCATCAACGGATATTGAAGATATTAAAAGTGCAAAAAACTATGTGTCTTTAGCGTTAGATGAATTGTTAGCAGGAAAAAATGTAAGTGTGCAAAGCTCTAAACCATATGGATGCAGTGTAAAATATTAATCACAATTCTGTATTAGTAAAAATTTATAATGTTGTAAAAAGTGATTAACGAAAAAAGGATTAGATTACTTCAAAATGGAAATGAAACCAATGGACCAATTGTATATTGGTTGAGCCGCGATCAAAGGGTTCATGATAATTGGGCTTTGTTGTTTGCACAAAAGTTAGCTTTAGAAAAAAAGAAATCATTAGTCGTAGTTTTTAATCTTGTACCGGATTTTCTTGAAGCGACAATTCGCCAATATGGTTTTATGCTTAAAGGATTGCAGGAAATTGAAAGAGAATTATCTAAGTATAATATTCCTTTCTTTTTATTATCCCGTAAACCTGAAGAACAAATTCCAAAATTTTTAAAAAAGATTAACGCTTCAATTGTCGTTTCAGATTTTGATCCATTAAAGATAAAAAGGATTTGGAAACGAGATGTTGCAAAACAAATTTCAATTCCTTTTTACGAAGTTGATGCGCATAATATTGTTCCAAGTTTGCACGTTTCTAATAAATTAGAATTCGCTGCCTATACAATTCGTCCTAAAATAAATAAAGCATTGATTGAGTTTTTGGACGAATACCAAATTTTAAAAAAAATGAATAAGAGTGAAATTCAAACTGACATAACAGATTGGGTAAAAATTAAAAAATCAATACAAATAAATTTTGATGTAAAGGAAGTTGATTGGATTAAACCTGGAGAAACCGCTGCATTAAAATCATTACAGAATTTTCTTAAAAATAAATTTGAAGATTATAGTGATTTAAGAAACGATCCCACAAAAGACGGACAATCTAATCTATCACCTTATTTACACTTCGGACAATTATCTGCTCAGCGAATTGTTCTTGAAGTTGAAAGAATAAACGGTAGTGAAGAATCCAAAAAAACTTTTTTGGAAGAATTAATTATTCGAAGAGAATTATCAGATAACTTTTGTTATTTCAATAAAAATTATGATTCGTTTGATGGATTCAACGATTGGGCTAAAACATCTTTAAATCTTCACCGTAAAGATGAAAGAGAATTTGTTTATAACTTAGATCAATTTGAGAATGCAAAAACTCACGAAGATTTATGGAACGCTGCACAAAAAGAATTAATGACTACAGGAAAAATGCATGGGTACATGCGGATGTATTGGGCGAAGAAAATTTTAGAGTGGACAAAATCGCCCGAGGATGCATTGCAGATTGCAATTTATTTAAATGATAAATATGAACTTGATGGGCGCGATCCGAATGGATATGCGGGAATTGCTTGGTCAATCGGCGGCACACACGATCGAGCATGGTTTGAGCGACCTGTTTATGGAAAAATAAGATATATGAATCGTAACGGAGCAGAGCGAAAGTTTGATGTGAATAGCTATATAAAGAGGTTTAACACATAAACATTTTATTTAACTTTTTAAGCAATAATGAAAAATTTTCCATATTTTCTCACTGTAATACTAAAGAAGTATTGAATTTATCAGAATAATCTAATTTTTAATACAATTCTTTAACGGCACTTAAATTGCAGAGAAACAGATGCTTTAATAATACAATGAATGAATGCTAAATTTTAATAAAAAGGGAAGAACCCGATCACAAAAACTTCAGCTAAAACTAACAATACAATTTGCATTGTTTTTTATTTTAGTTGCTGGATTTATCTACTTTTATTTTACAAACAAATTTGAAGAACAAATAAATGATAAATACACTTACAAAGCTGATCTGTTTGTAAATTATTTTTCCCAGGCGCCGCAAATTTTTATAGATAAAAAATTTTCAGACCCAGCCGCTGTGGGAAAAATATTAGAATTAAATGACGCTGTGTATTTGGTCATTGAAAATTCATCAGGTGAATTGCTTGATGCATTAAATTTAGATATTGCCGAAAAAAACTTATACATACTTGCAAAATCCGGCAGTGAAGGAATTTCTCAAGATGAATCGGTGTATCGTGTAAAATTAGCAATTAAAGCTTATGATGCTTCGGGTAATATTTATGTAGGTTTTAAATGCGGCGATGACGCAAAAAAACTTTTTAAAAGTAAACTACTAACCGCTTTGTTTAGCCTTTCTATTCTTTTATTGGGGATAGTGTTTACATATTTTTTAAGCTCTATTTCTTTCCGCCCGTTATCTAAAATTTTAAAGGCATTAGATTCTGCACATGTTCCTGTTGATACCACAAAATTTAGATCTAGCAGAAAAGATGAATTAGGAATAATAGAAGATCGTGTAAAACTAGTTCTTGCAGAGCTGGATAAATCAACTTCTGAAGTTGAAGTGTTGAACAAAAAATTAAGCGATGTATTTAAAGACAAAATTGCAGAATTAAATTTTGAAATCAATCAAAGAAAAAAAGCTGAGATATCATTACAGAAAAGCGAAGAACAATTTAGAACAGTTTTTCAAAATGCGCCGATTGGGATTGTAATTATTTCCACCGAAGGGAAAATTACAAGCGTAAATAAATCTTTTTGTGATACTGTTGGTTTTCAGAGAGATGAAGTAATTGGAATACCAATTAAATATCTGTTTGAAAAAAATGATCTTGAAGGATTTGGCGAAGCATCATTTAAAGGTGATGAAAATCCGATTGCAGATATCAACACAGAAAAACTGCTTCTTAAAAAAGAGGGAAAAGAAATTAATGTAATCGTAAAATCAGTTGCTGTGCTTGATGATAAGGGAAATGTAAAACATTATGTAATGCAGGTTTTAGATATTTCACAAATAAAACAAGTGCAATTGGAATTAGTTAGCGCATTAAATCAAGCAGAAGAATCTGATAGACTTAAATCAGCTTTTCTTGCACAAATGTCTCACGAGATTAGAACTCCGCTTAATGTGATATTAACATCAATTCCGTTACTTGCTGATGAAATCTCTGGCGATGATGAAGATTTAAAAATTATTTTGGATTCCGTAAAAAGTGCAGGCAGAAGATTACAAAGAACGATTGATATGATATTAAGCATGTCTTCTGTACAAAGCGGAAATTACAAACCAACCTTTGAAAAGTTTGACATAATTGAAGATCTTAGTAAGATGGTAAAAGAATTTAAATCCTTAAGTGATGACAAAGGTTTAGAGCTTAAATTTATTCACTCAAAAGATGTTTCATTTATTACTGCCGATAAATATACAGTAAACCAAATATTCCAGAATCTTATTAACAACGCTATCAAATATACTTTAAAGGGTTACGTGGAAATTTATGTTAAAAACCTTGAGGATGATAAAGTAAAAATAGAAATAAGAGACAGCGGAATTGGTATTAGCCCGGAATATTTGCAAAAAATGTTTATGCCTTTTTCGCAAGAAGATGCTGGACATAAACGAGAGTTTGAAGGAAATGGTTTGGGTTTAGCTTTGGTTAAAAAATACATTGAACTTAATCGTGCTGAAATAAAAGTTGAGAGTGAAAAAAATATCGGTTCAGTTTTTTCGGTTGTATTTAATAAAGAATTAGATCTTGCAATTAACGAAGAATCTGAAAAGAAATATAGATCATCTAATTAAAATCAACTCGATTTTCCCTGCTTTGTTCAACATCAATATCATAGTAACGCTTTTATAAAATTAAATCTAAAAGTTTATATTTACATTTAACACTAATCCAAGAATTATGAATATCTAAAAATGAAGTTATGAGCAATTATAAAGTAATATCATTTTATAAATATGTAGATGTAGAGAATCCGGAAGATCTTGCAAAACAGCATTTAAACTGGTGTTTGGAAAATGACTTACGCGGCAAAGTTTATCTTGCCAAAGAAGGAATTAACGGTTCTGTTTTTGGTGATGAGCAAACATTGTCAAATTATAAAAATCATTTAAAAAGTATTAAAATATTTGAAGATGTTTGGTTTAAAGAAACTGAAACGGATAAAATTGCTTTCAGCAAAATGCATGTTAGAGTTAAAGATGAAATTGTAAACTCCGGTTTACGTAATACAAAACTTGAACACACGGCACCAAAACTTACTCCCGAACAACTTCTTAATTTTTATGAAAGCAAAAAAGATTTTGTAATTGTTGATGCAAGAAATTGGTATGAAAGTAAAATTGGAAAATTTAAAAACGCAATTACTCCGCAAGTAAAACATTTTAGAGAATGGCCTGCAGTTGTTGAATCACTAAAGGAATTTAAAGATAAAACGGTTATAACATACTGTACCGGAGGAATACGCTGTGAGAAAGCTTCAGCTTATATGCGTGAGCAAGGTTTTAAAGATGTTTATCAAATTGATGGCGGCATACTAAATTATATCCAACAATTTCCAGATACTTATTGGGAAGGTGGAATGTTTGTTTTTGATGATCGAAAAGTTTTTGAACCAAATACAAAAGAAGAATTAAAATATACATCTACCTGTCATTTTTGTAATAAACCAACTTCGTATCACATCAACTGCCACAATGTTCTTTGCGACAAAATTATTGTGTGCTGCCATGATTGTAAAGTTGAATTTGAGTATTGCTGCAGCGATGAATGCAGAGCAAGTGAACATAAAAGAAAAGTAATTTGCGGATAAGTTTATGGATGATGAATTAAAAAAAGATATCGAACAGAGTCTAAAAAAATCCAAACCAACTTCTAAATTTGATGAATTTAAAAAATGGATTCCTTCAATTATAATCCTGCCAATTGCACTTTATTGGGTTTTTAATCGTGGACAATACGGTTTTATTGACAATGCCGATTTGGTAATCCACGAAGCTGGACATTTTTTCTTTATGTTCTTTGGGAAATATATTTACACCCTTGGGGGAACCTTGATGCAAATAATTCTTCCATCAATTATTTTCTTTTACTTCTTTAGAAATGAATATAGAACGGGAATGCAGGTTTCACTTTTATGGCTTGGGCAGAATTTTATTAACATTTCTGTTTACGCCGCTGATGCACAGGCTAAGAGATTACCATTACTTGGTGGTAATAAAGTTTATCACGATTGGGACTATTTACTTAGTGAAATCGGTATGCTGCGTTACGACGCTGAAGTTGGATACTTCTTTTTTGCTATTGCAATAATTCTTTTTATCACCACTCTTATTATGCCTCTTATAACTCAGAATTAAATATTATCTTTTGCCACAAAAAATTTTTCAGGTTTTAATTAGATGAAGTTTATCATTTTGTTGTTTCTGTCTTTTAGTTCGATAGGAATTTTTGCACAAACAGATACTGTAAAAACATATTTTTCAAACGGAAATTTGGAAGCCGCTGTTGTTTATGAAAAAGATGTGCGCCAGGGGGAAGCAATCTTTTACTGGGAAAATGGAAATGTAAAAGAAAAAAGAAATTATGTTAATGATAAAGTTTTTGGAACCGTATCAACTTATTACGAAAATGGAAATTTAAAAGAACTTTTCAGTATCGAAGATGGAAAGCGTGATGGACCAGCAGCTTATTATGACTCCACAGGAGAAGTAACTGATGATGTAATGTTTGAAAACGGTGTACGCAAAGGACAGGAATTTTTATTAGTCGGCGAGTACCGTGAAGAAGATTATCAAAAACTTTTAGCTGAATGGAAAGCCCGGCAAGAAATTAAAAAGAAAGATATTGATGATTTAAACCTTCCACCTGTTGAAGAAAATAAAGCAAGCCTGGAAGATGATCCCGCGTATTACTCTAATGTTGAAGTTATGCCCGAACCAATTGGCGGGATGAACACGATTTATAAAAAACTTGTTTACCCTAAACAAGCGATTGAAAATATGATTGAAGGTACAGTAAAGGTACAAGTTTTTATAGAAAAGAATGGTGAAGTTTCATCCGCAGAGGTGGTTGAAGGAATTGGTTACGGTTGTGATGAGAACGCAAGGCTTTCTGTTTATTATACTCGCTTTAAACCCGGATTGCAAAAAGGAGTTAGAATGAAGGTACAAATGATAATTCCGATTGAGTTTAAACTTGATAAAAAGTTTAAGTGATCAAATTAAACCGGAGAATTTTTAGAATATTTTTAATTTCTTCTGATAAATTTTCTGATTTAATTTTATAGTTATTAAACTCTCTTCTGTTTGGATAATTTTTTCTCTGTAAATCAAACTCTAAAATTCTTTCTGATTCATTCATAGTTATCGTTTTCCGCATTCTCGCAACATCGTCTTTAATATTATAAATACTACTTATTAAAGAATTCAAACTTGCTTCAAGTTTTTGTGTTACATCAAATTGTTTTAATTGATCAGGTGGATTTTTCAGATCAAAGCTAAAGTGCTTTTCTTCACCCAGATAATCACAAAGCGAATTATAAATCATTTTTGTTCCGTTCACTTTTCCTTCATAAGAATATCCCGCAATGTGCGGAGTTGCAATCATCACTTTTTGCAAAAGACCAACATTTACATTTGGTTCGTTTTCCCAAACATCTAAAACAACTTTTAAATTCTTTTTATCTATAAGATTGAGCAATTCAATATTATTAATTACTGCTCCACGTGAGGAGTTAATTAATATTGCGCCATCTTTAATTTTATTTATGTTTTCTTTATCAAAAAGATGAAATGTTTTATCTATTCCCGTTAAGTTTAAAGGGGTGTGAAGAGTAATTATATCCGCAGAAAATATTTCATCTAAACTTACAAAATTTCTTTTATCGCCGCTTCTTTGCAAAGGGGGATCGTTTAACAAAGCCTTCATTCCGAGTGCTTGTGCAAAGGCTGCAACTTTACTTCCAACATTTCCCACGCCAACAATTCCAATTGATTTATCACTCAATTTAAAATCAAATCTAACTGAAAGATTTAAAATTACAGCAACAATATATTCGGCAACAGAATAAGCATTGCAGCCCTTAGCATCTGCAAAAGCAATATTATTTTTTTTTAGATAATCTAAATCGATATGATCGGTTCCTATAGTTGCAGTTCCGACAAATCTTACTTTTGTATCTTCAAGCAGATCTTCATTTACGTTTGTAATAGATCGTACGATTAAAACATCAACACTTTTTAAAATAGCATTAGTAATTTTACGACCTGAAAGAAGCGTGACATCTCCAAACTGGTTAAACGCAGTTTTAGCAAAAGCAATATTTTCATCAACAACAATTTTTAACATAACTTCTTATCTAATTTATAATTTCTAAAATTTTGATTGTGATTTGAACATAATACAATTATTTTTTGTAAGCCAATAAATCAATACAAAAACATCAATGTAAAATTAAATTGTTCTCTCTAAAATAAGGATTTTCAGATGCTAAGCAGATTATTACAACCAGAAATCCAGTCTCTTATTGAAGAGAGACAGCTTGGTATCTTAAAAGAAATTCTTTTAGATTGGACGCCCGCTGATATTGCAGAACTTCTTGTTGACCTTCCAGAAAAAGACAGAGTTATTATTTTCCGTTTACTTTCCAAAGAGTTAGCTGCCGATACCTTTGAGTACATGGATTTTGATACTCAAATGGAATTATTGAAACTAATGGGTAAAGAAGAAAGCGCAGTTATTCTTAATGAAATGGACCCTGATGATAGAACAGCTTTATTTGAAGAACTTCCATCTGCGGCAGCAAAACAATTAATTCAGTTACTTTCTCCCGATGAAAGAAAAATTGCGGTAACATTGCTCGGCTATCCGGAAAATTCCGTTGGAAGATTGATGACGCCGGATTACATTGCCATTAAACCATCTTTTACAATTCAGCAGACTTTAGATTTCATCCGCGAAAATGGAAAAAACAAGGAAACACTAAATATAGTTTATGTTATTGATGATAATGGAAAATTAATTGATGATGTTAAAATAAAAGATTTTCTACTTGCCCCCCTCGATAGTAAAGTTGAAGATTTGATGGAAGAAAATTTTGTTGCCTTGCATGTATTTGATGATCAGGAAATAGCGGTTGAAGCGTTTAAAAAATATGATAGGGTTGCTTTGCCAGTTGTTGATCGTGCAGGAATGTTAATCGGAATAGTAACCGTTGATGACGTTTTTGATGTTGCAGAAGAAGAAGCCACAGAAGATATCCATAAACTTGCTGCTATTCAGGTTTTGGAAGATTCATATTCTACAATTCCTTTATTTGAAATGATAAAGAAAAGAGGAAGTTGGTTAGCCGTTTTATTTGTTGGTGAGATGTTTACTACAACCGCATTGGGTTTTTTTGAAGATGAAATGAGAAGAGCAATAGTTTTAACTTTATTTATACCATTAATTATTTCAAGCGGTGGAAACTCTGGCTCACAAGCAGCTACACTTGTTATTCGTGCGCTTTCATTGGGCGAAGTTACTTTGCGTGATTGGTATATGATCTTTAAACGAGAGCTTTATACCGGTCTTGCGTTAGGTGCAATACTTGCAAGCATCGGGTTTTTAAGAATTACTATTTGGGAAGTTACATCAGATATTTATGGCGAACATTGGTTCTTGATTGGTGCAACAGTAAGTCTTTCTTTAATTAGTGTAGTTTTGTGGGGTACAATTTCCGGTTCTATGCTGCCGTTTATTCTCAAAAAATTTGGATTAGACCCTGCAACTTCTTCAGCACCCTTAGTTGCTACGATGGTTGATGTTTTTGGCATTGTTATTTATTTCTCCATTGCCCTATTTTTATTAAGCGGAACATTACTCTAATTTTATCCATTTTTACACCATTTTAAGCATTTCTTTGCAACAAAAATCAGGATTGGTAAAGAGAATATTTTTATATTTACATCATTATTAATAATAATAAAGTTTAATAAATGAATTCAAAAAAAAATACAAAAGGTATTATTTTAGCAGGCGGCTCAGGCTCAAGGCTTTATCCTATAACAAAAGTCTATAGCAAGCAATTAGCTGTTATTTATGATAAGCCATTAATATATTATCCGCTTTCAATTTTAATGCTTGGCGGAATTAAAGATGTATTAATTATTTCCAACAAAGAAACTATTCCGTTTTACAAACAACTGTTTAATAACGGTAATTCCATCGGAATGAATATTGAATATGCTGTTCAATCTGCTCCAAATGGAATTGCAGAAGCTTTTATAATCGGAGAGAAATTTATTGGTGATGATGAAGTTTGTTTGGTCTTAGGCGATAATATTTTTTATGGTGATTTAACTTTCTTTTATGAAGGAATCCAAAAAAATACCGGGGCAACTATATTTGGGTATCAGGTAAATGATCCCGAGCGATATGGAATTGTAGAGTTTGATAAAGACGGCAATGCAATTTCAATTGAAGAAAAACCTAAAAACCCCAAATCACAATACGCTGTACCCGGTCTTTACATCTTTAGTAATGATGTTGTTAGTATCTCAAAAAATTTAAAACCTTCTGCCCGTGGTGAGTTAGAAATTACAGATGTAAACCGCGATTATTTAGATCGTAAGCAACTTAGGGTTGAAAAAATCGGACGAGGAATTGCCTGGCTTGATACCGGAACTCCCGAAGCGTTACTTCAAGCATCAAACTTTTTTGGAGTTATTGAAGACAGACAAGGTTTAAAGGTTGCATGCATAGAAGAGATTGCATTTCACAAGGGCTTTATAACTAAAGAGCAGTTTGCGCATTTGGTTAACTCAATTCCCAAATCGTTATATCGTGATTATCTTGAAAAAATATTAAAGGAAGGATAACATATTGGAGGTGATAAAAACTGAACTTGATGGATTGCTAATTATCAAACCAAAAGTTTTTAACGATGATCGCGGTTATTTTTTTGAGAGTTATAATGAAAACACATATCGTAATGCTGGAATAGATTACTTTTTTTTACAGGATAATATTTCCAAATCAATAAAAGGAACGGTTAGAGGCTTACATTATCAAATTGGCGAAAATGCACAAGGGAAATTATGTAAAGTAATTTACGGCAAAGTTTTAGATGTTGCGGTAGATATTCGTTTTGGTTCACCAACTTTTGGAAAATATTTTTCATCTGAATTATCAGAAGAAAATCATACACAGCTTTGGATTCCGCCTGGCTTTGCACATGGCTTTTCTGTTTTGTCTGATGAAGCAATTTTTTCATACAAGTGTACAAAATTATATAGCAAGCCTAATGAGCGCGCTATCCGATATAATGATCCAGATTTAAATATTAATTGGAAAGTTAAAAATCCAATTGTATCTGAAAAAGATTTGATTGCCCCACTACTAAAGAACATAAATAAAGATTTTACTTTTTAATATTTTTTTATGAAGGAAATAAAATGCGCGTACCACTTTTAGATCTTAAACCACAATATCAGGCATTAAAAAAAGAACTTGATGAAGCTGTAATTAAAGTTGCAGAATCACAACATTTTATTCTTGGACCCGAAGTTACAGGATTGGAAAAAGAATTTTGCGATTATCTCGGCTGCAAACATGCACTTGGTGTTTCATCCGGTACAGATGCATTATTATTAGCTTTGATGGCGATTGATATAAAACCCGGTGATGAAGTTATCGTTCCAACTTATTCTTTTTTTGCAACGGCAGGTGTTGTATCCAGATTGTTTGCTACTCCTGTTTTGATTGAGAACGATCCAATAACTTTTAATATGGACCCCAAAGATTTTGAAAAGAAGATTACTTCAAAAACCAAAGCAGTTATTCCTGTTCATCTTTATGGACAAAGTGCAGATTTAGTTGAAATTGTCAAAATCGCTAAAGCTCATAACATAATTGTAATCGAAGATGCTGCACAGGCAATCGGAACGCAATACAAGGATGGAAGATTTGTTGGAACTGTTGGAGATATTGGATGCTTTTCATTTTTTCCAAGCAAGAATCTTGGCTGCTACGGTGATGGTGGTTTAGTTACAACTAACAACGATGAACTTGCAAGAATTCTAACAATTAAAAGAGTTCACGGCGGCGAGCCAAAATATTATCACAAAGTTATCGGTGGAAATTTTAGAATCGATGCTTTGCAGGCTGCTGTATTACGAGTTAAACTTCCGCATTTGGATAAATGGTCTGAAAAAAGAAGACAAAATGCAAATCGTTATACACAACTTTTTATTGAAACTGGTTTAGCTGAGCAAACAGGTAAAACAAATTTTGATGCAAAAAACAAAGCGCTGCTTCCAAAAGCTGTTTATGAAAAATCGGGTGCAAAAAATTATCACATTTATAATCAATACATTGTTCGTGTTGATAAGCGTGACGAGCTGAGAGAATTTTTAACTAAGAATGAAATAGGTACGGAAATTTATTATCCGGTACCTTTTCACTTGCAGGAATGTTTTAAAGAACTCGGGCACAAAAAAGGAGATTTTCCAATCTCAGAATTTGCAGCAGATAAATCACTTGCACTTCCAATCTTTCCCGAATTAAGTGATGAACAATTAATTTATGTTGTTGAAACTTTTAAAGAATTTTTTAATCAATAGAAAAAAATATGTTTAAAAAGATATTTCTGTTTTTGGCTCTAAACTATATTGTAGTTGCACAGGTTGTTTACGAGCCATTGCATAGAGATGTATATTCGTTTTTATCAAGACTTAGTCAAAAATCCGTTATTGTATTTGATGATCAAATTAGACCGGTTAGCAGAAAATATATTGCTGAAAAACTTTTAGAAGTTTCTGAAAGATCCACACAACTGACTTCTTTAGAAAATGAGGAGCTGGAATTTTATAGTAAGGATTTTAAGTTCGAGTTTGATATTAATAGTAAAACTAAAGTTGATTCTTCTCAACTAACTATTATCGGTTATGATGCAGGAGATAGATTACGACTATTTAGTTTTAGAGATAATCTTTTTTCAATAAATGTAAGTCCGATATTGGGAGTTAAAATAGGCTCGCGTGATAATGAAAAATTAACTCATGTTTGGAATGGAGTTTACACGTACGGATACATTGATAAATATCTCGGCTTTAGTTTTGATTTTAGAGATAACACCGAATCAGGACAGGCTATAGATAAATATAAAATATTTACACCTGTAACAGGAGTTGAAGGACGTACAAACGATAACATTCCAAACTATCCTGTTAATAAAACCGAGTATAGTGAAATAAATGCCGTTCTTGCAACAGATTGGAGTTGGGGTTCTTTTTCGGTTGGAAAAGGATTTCACGAATGGGGCTATGGTGAAAGCGGATTGCTTGTCCTTTCACAAAAGCCGCCATCTTACGGATTTATTAATTTAGACATAAAACCCGTTGATTGGCTGCGATTTAATTATATGCACGGCTGGCTTTCTTCGGATGTACCTGATTCTAATTCTTATTTTTATAATACAGCAGGAACAATCAGTTTTTCATTTAAGAATAAATTTATTGCAACTCACTCTATAATTGTAACGCCGTTAACAGGGTTGGATTTATCAGTTGGCGAATCCATTATTTATGATGATAAACTTGAATTTTTATATCTTATACCAATAATGTTTTTTAGATTAGCAGATCATCAGCTTAGTAATCAACAAAATGCTGCTGGTGGAAATGCACAATTCTTTTTTTCTGCAAGCTCAAAAGGGCACTTCAAAAACACTCATTTATACGCCACACTATTTATTGATGAGCTGACTTTAAGCGGATTATTTGATTCATATAAACAAAGAAACCAACTTGGATTTACGCTTGGCGGTTCTGTTACTGATCTACCAATTGAAAACTTAACTACACGAATTGAATACACAAAAATTTATCCGTTTGTTTATCATCATTATATTCAAACAAAGGATTACAAAAGTGATAATTACATTCTTGGGCACTGGATGGGACACAATGCAGATCAATTTTATGCTTCATTAAATTACCGCTTTATGCGCGGTTTACAGGCAACTATATTCGGGCAATATATTCGAAAAGGCGAAGACGGCAATGTGCAGCAGCAATATAATATTCAGCCTCAGCCTCCGTTTCTTTTTGGATTAAGAAAAGATTATACTTATTTCGGTGCTGAGATAAAGTATGAATATACTCATGAACTTTTTGCTAAATTAAATTTTCAAACAACTAATTCATCAATACAACAAAATAATTTTAGTTTTATTGATGCAAGACTGAATGAGTTTTATTTCTCAATTTTTTATGGTTTATAATTTTAAATGAACGATTTAAAAAACAAAAAAATATATTTAGCCGGTCATACAGGAATGGTTGGTTCTGCAATTTTAAGAGAACTGCAAAAATCTGGTTATAATAACATAATCCATAAAAAGTTTACGGAACTTGATTTAAGAAATCAATCCGCAGTTGAAAATTTTTTTTCTGAAACAAAACCTGAAATAGTAATTATTGCAGCAGCTAAGGTTGGCGGAATACTTGCAAACAATACTTATCGTGCAGAATTTATTTATGATAACCTTATGATTGAGGCTAATCTCATTCATTCATCATACATAAATAAAGTTGAGAAAGTTGTTTTCCTTGGCAGCTCCTGCATCTATCCAAAACTTGCACCGCAGCCTTTGAAGGAAGAATATCTTCTTACAGACACACTGGAGTTTACTAATGAACCGTATGCAATTGCAAAGATAGCAGGAATTAAACTTTGTGAAAATTATTACAGACAGTATGGCTGCAATTATACCTCAGCAATGCCTACAAATCTTTACGGACCGAATGATAACTTTAATTTAGAAACTTCACACGTACTTCCTGCATTGATTCGAAAATTTCACGAAGCGAAAACAGGAAAGAAAGATTCAGTTACAATTTGGGGAACCGGAAAGCCTTTACGCGAATTTATGTATGTTGAAGAC
Source organism: Ignavibacterium sp. (assembly GCA_018059515.1). Classification (GTDB taxonomy): domain Bacteria; phylum Bacteroidota; class Ignavibacteria; order Ignavibacteriales; family Ignavibacteriaceae; genus IGN3. The sequence continues at coordinate 3,573 of JAGOXU010000014.1, read as the reverse complement.
CTTGCAAATGCAATTGTTTTTATGATGGAAAACATTGATGCAAAAGATATTTATGAAAATGGAATTACACATTTAAATGTAGGGTCAGGGAAAGACATCACCATTTCTGATCTTGCTAAACTTGTTGCTGAGATTACAGAATTTAATGGCAAAATAATTTATGATTCCTCTAAACCCGATGGAACACCAAGAAAGTTAATGGATGTTAGCCGGTTAAACGAACTTGGTTGGGAATGTAAAACCGGGTTAAGAGAAGGAATTATTAAAGCGTATAATTTTTTTAAAGAAAAATATAATTAGGATTATAAATGAAACGCGCACTTATAACCGGTATAACCGGACAAGACGGAAGTTACTTAACTGAGATTCTTTTAGAAAAAGGATATGAAGTTCACGGAATAATTAGAAGAAGCAGTTCCTTTAATACAGGAAGAATTGATCATCTTTATAATAATCCGGAGATACTTAATAAAAAATTATTTCTTCATTACGGCGATCTTGTTGATACAAGTAATTTAAATCGATTGTTAGAAAAAATTCAGCCTGATGAAATATATAATCTTGCAGCACAAAGTCATGTTAAAGTTTCATTTGAAATTCCAGACTACACAGCACAGGTTGATGCGCTTGGAACATTAAGATTTTTGGATGCGATCCGAGAAGTTGGGTTGAGAAAAGTGAAATTTTATCAAGCATCAACATCAGAGCTTTTTGGTAAGGTGCAGGAAGTTCCACAAAGCGAAAAAACTCCATTTTATCCGCGCTCACCTTATGGGGTTGCAAAACTTTATGGATACTGGATAATCGTAAACTACCGCGAAGCGTATAATCTTTTTGCCAGCAACGGAATTTTATTTAATCACGAATCACCAAAACGAGGTGAAACTTTTGTAACAAGAAAAATAACTCGTGCTGCTTCAAGAATTGCAGCAGGATTGCAATCTACATTATCACTCGGCAATTTGGATTCAAAACGCGATTGGGGTTATGCGCCTGAGTATTGTGAAGCTATGTGGAGAATTCTTCAATACAAAAATGCTGAGGATTTTGTAATTGCAACAGGACAAACAAATACTGTAAAAGAATTTGTTGAATTATCTTTTAAACATCTTGGTATTGATCTGGAATGGAAGGGAAAAGGTGTAAATGAAAAAGGAGTTGTAAGTAATGTTGATCTTGAAAAAGCTAAATCTTTAATAAACTTTAGTAAAAATTCTAAGCTTTATAAGTTTGATTTTACAACAAATCTAAAAAAGGGAAACACAGTAGTAACAGTAAATCCAAACTATTATCGCCCCACAGAAGTAGATATGCTTATCGGCAATCCAGCAAAAGCAAAAAAACTTTTGGGATGGAAAGCAAAAACAAAATTTGAAGATCTCGTTCAGATAATGATTAAATCTGATATGGATAAAGTTTTAAAAAGAGGGTATTAAAAATACTCTTCTCTTAAATTTTTAATAATTCAAACGAGTAGCCACGCTGTTTAAGTTCTGTAATTAACTCATCAAGCTTGTTGTATAATTTATCAGTTCTTTCTGGATGAGTACCAATATGGAGAAGCATTATAACGCCGTTTAACCCATTCTTTTCTTCAACACTTAGAATGCTTTTTAATATTTCATCACTGGTGCGATATTGTTTACCCATAGATGGGATTGTATAATCAGCATTTGATATTATACCTGGAGTAAAATTTATAATTTTAATTCCATACCCCCCAGCCCAAACAGAAATTGAATCATTATACCATTCGTATGGTGGAAGAAATATTGAAGATTGGTTCTTATCAATTCCACTTGATTCAAGTGCCAAGTAGTTGTTTTTGATATCGTATAAAAAATCTTTTTTTGTGATTAAAAGAGAATCTCGATTTACCCAATCTGCATATAACAAATGTTTATCAGAGTGTGGACCGATATAATGTCCATCTTTCTTAAGCATTTTAATTAAATCAGAATGTGATCTTATAAAATCTCCGGTAAAGAAAAAACTAGCTTTAACCTTTTGCGTATTTAAACTTTCTAAAATTATTCCGGCGCCATCATCAAATTCGTGACCACTAAAAATTAAATGAATTACTTTTTTAGTTGTATCGGTTTTTATAATTCCGCCATGTGAGTAAACAAAATTGTTAAAGCTTTTATCACCTGCCTTTTGCATAGATGCTAAATAATAAGTTAGGCTTGCAGTTCCATCCATAGTAGGCTCATTAGTTGAATAATCACCGTAATCATCATGATAAACAACATAGTCGTTTTGAAATTCTGAATACTCATCCGGATTATGAAGAGTGATACCCAATAACTTTTTATAAATTGTTGCATAAACTGGTCCATCCACTAATCCTCCGTTTACAGGATAATTATACAAATGTGTAAATGCAGAATGCGGATCAGATGGATAATCTCCGTTATTCGGTAATCCAACAATCATACTAGTTCCCCACGGGTTACATCCAAACAGCCAATCACGTAAAGCCGCTTCCATTTCTAAATAAGTATTATCACCAGTCAATTCATTATATAATCTGCATTGGGTCAACATAGCAGCAATCAAATTATTTGAACACCAAATAAAAGGTATTCCGATTTTGAATGGATTCTTTTTTCCTTTTTGATAGACGGTATCAATTCCTTTTCTTAAGAAATCTATGAAGATATTTTTTTGATCATTTGTCTCAGACTTTGCCAGCCAATAATGACCTAAATTTAAAAAGGGATACCATTCATAGTGTTTCGAAGTATCAGCACCCATCCAGGGTGTAACAGGTTCCTGTTTGCCGAATTCTATTGCATCATTCAAGTATTCTTTTTCTTCAGTTAAGTTGTAAAGCTGAATTGCTGCAAGCTGCATATCGTCAGTATAATTTTCTTCTTCATAAAAATAGGGCGCTCTGCAAGGAGCAGTTTGGCAGACACCGGGATTATTAATTCCTGTTTTATAAGCATCAACCGATTTTTTTAGCAGTACTTCTGAAAGCTGAGGATAATATGTTTGAAAAATTTTACTTGCCAAAGCAAAGGTCGATGCATATTTACCGGCAGTTGAAGCCAATCCCTTTGTGCGGTTTTGATACTTAAAAATTCCTTGCGGCTTTCCATTTGCAAAATAGACAGGACGTTCTAAATCTTTTCCATAAGATGTAGTATCATCAGTTGGCAGTCTAAAACCAAGATGATCTCTGTCATCTGCAATCTGATTAAACATAAAATCCTTTTCAGGATTCATTTTCATAAGCCAATCAATGCCCCACTTTGCTTCATCCAGTATATCCGGTATTCCGTTAGACGATGCATTTCCATTTGCATCATATTTGTCGCCAAAGGATTCGGGATTTTTAAGATATGCAAACATCATTTGGTAAGTAGCATTTGCTGAAGTTGTAACGTACTGAAGATAATCAGAAGCATCATGCCAGCCGCCAACTACATTTATAAAAGTTGAATCAAGCGTTGGATGATAAATAATATAGCCATCGTGTGTATGACACGAATCTTTTAAATATGGATTATATCCACAGCGTTGTTGCCTCATATAGTTTAATAGAAAATCCGCTGTACCGTTATAAAC
>JAGOXU010000347.1 GCA_018059515.1 Ignavibacterium sp. | reverse complement strand
TAATAAAATTTTTCCTTCACTAACTTGTGATGACGCTTCAATGTTAAACACAATTGTTTCAGAAGATTTTGGTTTAATTTTTACTGTCGTTCCAATTTGCGAAGTTGATTTTAGCGGACCCGAAAGTTTTAAACTTAGATTAACTTCTTTTTCTTTATCTGTTGTATTTATTAATGTAACCGGTGATATAAGTTTATCGTTTTGTGATAGTGTTCTCGGAATCTGCGGTTCTATAATTATATCATCTGCAACAAACATTGTTTTTTCTGCTGAGCCAAAACTGGAGTTTGAATATGCGGCAGCCATCAATCGAACACTACCGTTAAATTGCGGAATGCTAATTGGAATTTTTACAATTCCATCGCCATCGGCTTTTTTAATTCCACTCCAAAATGATAAAAGTTTAAATCTTTTTACTGTAATTGGATTTAAACGTTTTCTGCTCTCCTCATCACCGCCATCCCCGCCTGTTGATGAATTTCCTTTAAACTCAGGTAAAAGTAATTCATAAAGATCATAACTATTTACTTCCAAAGGTCTTTTTGCGTACATAAAATCAAATGGATTTGGAGTATCGTAATTTGTGATTTGCAAAATACCTTCGTCAACCGCTGCAAGAGTTACCTGAATATTGTTTAACGGTGTGGTCTTTATCGTAATAGTTTGTGTTGTATTTGGTTTTATTTTTTCCGGTGCAGAAATATTTACTGCAAGTTTGTTCTCATTTTTAACAACACGAATTGATGAAAAACCATGTCCTACAAAAAACGGAGATTCCTGTTCGGGTGTATGTTTTTTGAACAGAGTTGCAGTAATGTAAACATTTGGCATGTAGTCTTCTGTAAGCTTCACATATAATTCGGCAGATTTATTTTTTACATCAACATATTCATGGTAAAGCACATTATTTCTTTCAATCGTAACAAGCATTTTACCTGAGAATGGACAAGCAAATAATATTTTTGCTGTTTCACCCGGTTGATATTCTTTCTTATCCATCACAATAGAAATTCTGCCTTCCCTATCAACTTTAAAAGATGTTGAAGTATTGCTGCTCCAGCCATAGGCATAGAATTCCTTTTTCTGATAATCTTTATCTCCCGTTTTTGAAGTTCTTATCTCATACTTTCCGGATTTGCTGACTTTAAATTTCAGAGGAGTTTTGCCATCAATAACAATATTTTTTTCCCATTCATCAAACGCTTTTTCTTCTGATGCATAATAATATCTATTGGAGTTATCTTGTTTTAAAACAGTTTGCCATTCCAATCGTACAAGTTTAACCGTTGCTTTAAATTTTGGAATAGATTGGTCATTTGAGTTTACAGCAATTAAATTAAAATTTAAGTTTTCATTTACTCCATAGTAATATCCATCGGATTTAATACCGATAAAGTAATCGCGAGTAAATATTTTAAAATCTGCCCAGCGTGTAATTGTTCTTCCGGTTGGATCAAAAACATTTATAACGGCAGTTGCATCAATGTAGCCGCCGCTATTTAAATCATTTGGGATTAAATATTGTACGGAGCCGGTACCGTTTACATCTAAAGCTCCTTGAGAAAAGTAACTATCAATCTTTGAGTTTTTTACTGATGATTTACTAAAACTATAATCAGAAAACTTTTCGCTCGAGTACGGTAGCTGTTTAAAAATAAATTCAGATTGAAATTGTAAACCGGAAGCTTTTGCTCCATAAAGATATTCTGCTGCAATATCAATTTTAACTTTTTCTGGCGGAGTATAATTTTTCTTATCAGATTTAACAGTTGCCCTAATTTTATCGGGAACAAACTCTTCAACTTTAAAACTATATGAGCCAATCAACATGTCGCTGCCTGTATATACGTATGCACTGTACGCACCTGTTTGGGCAAATGTTGGTAGATTAAATTGCAAATCAAAAGCACCCTGATTATCCAAATCCTTTTTATATTCCTCAAACACTTTTCCGGTTGGCGTATAAATTTTGACAAGCACAGGAATATCTTTGACAACTTTAATTCTATCATCTCTAACAACACCTGAAATATTTACATCATCACCAGGTCTATACAATTCACGCGGTCCATACAAAAATATTTTAAAATCTTTTTGCGGCGTTGATAATCCTCCAACATCAAATCGAGAAGTACCGATTTTTGTGGAATTTAAATCCAGAAAATTATTATCATCATTCTTTTCAACAAGAATTAAACTTGGATAAAATCCTTTTGATTTTTTTTCATCAATAACAAATTTTACAAATCCTTTACTATCCGTATTACCTTCATATATTATTTGATTATTTGATGAAATGATTTTTACACTTGCACCGGAAACACTTTCTGTTGAATTAATTTCATTTACAAACACATTTATTTCATCATCAACAATTTTAGATATTATACCGAGGTTGGACAATGAAACTATTTTAGAATCACTTAAATATCTTTCATCATTTGAGCGAACGGTAACAACATAAATGCCTTTAAATCTTTTATCTAATTTATCTTTTATGTTAAGATTTATTTTTTTTAATAAATTATTTTTTTTATCAACTTTAATATTTTCTGTAAATATTTCTTTTCCGAAATCACCGATGCTGTAATTGTTGCTGTTATAGTAGTAGTAATCATTGTAATAGTCATCTTCTTCTCCGTAATCTTCTCCGTAATCTTCGCTGTAATAGTCATCGTAGT
>JAGOXU010000141.1 GCA_018059515.1 Ignavibacterium sp. | reverse complement strand
AAATTCATTATTGGGAACTGTGTACATTATTTTCGTTGTCGGGTTGAATTGATTAGGGTAATTATCAAATAAAGAATACTCATTTACCAGCCTTGAAATCTCTTCTTCCATTGCCATTCTTTTCGATAAGGTTGATACACAATCGGGTGTTAAGAAATTATTGTTATAAGACCATAGATATATCGCCTGTATCAACATAGTAATTCCTGTGCGTGAAATGATTCTGATATTAGCCGGAATCATCTTGGTCCCGATCGTATTATCTGCATTTGTTATTGCATTAGCAACAGCAGTTGGAACAGGTGCGCCATTTGCAACATTTAATTTCGCGGCTATTAATTGTTTTGCCAGTATAATACTGGCATCAGAACGAACGGTGGAGCGCAAAATGCTTAGCAGTTCTGTATTTGTATAATTGTTGACTGTGCCTAGAACCATCGATGACAATAGCCAGCTCGAAGGATTGGCTTCCCAGTATAGTTGGTTGAGAGGACAAACAACCGCGGGAACACTCTCTACGATTACAGTAAATGTGCAGGACACTGAAGCTGTTAAATTATCAATGGCCGTAAAAATAATTTCATAAGAACCAATATCAGATAAAGTTGGTGTCCAGGTAAAATCACTGCTGACCGGATTACCTGAAAACGGAAGAACAGGATTCATTGCTGAACCGGAAGGCAACCCGCTCGAAGTCAGTTCGACAACATCTCCCACATCTGCATCTTCTGCTGCTATAGTAAGATTAAAAGGTAAACCAACATTCACCGTAAAAGTTGAACCATTTGCTGGTGTTGGTGCTATAAAAATTGGTGCAACATTATCATTTACAACTTCTATATTAAAAGAACAGGAAACCGGGGCTGAATTATTATCTGTTATCTCAAAAGTTACTGAATGATTTCCAACACTTGCAAAGTCCGGTGTCCAGGAAAAATCACTGCTGATCGGATTACCATCTGTCGGGAGTCCAGGGCTCATCAATGAACCAAAAGGTAAACTGCTCGATGTTAATGTAACAACATCTCCTGCATCACCATCCTCGGCAGCTATCGTAAAGCTGACAGGCGAACCCACATCTACATTTATTGTTAAACCACATTCTGGTGTTGGTGATATAAATACAGGTATCATATTTACAGGAATACTAGAATCTATCGTTGTTAGAATTGCACCATATGAACCTACAGCGATTTTTTCACCAGAGCTAAGTATAGCAATGTCGTAAAAGCCTGGATAAACAATAACACGTTGTTCCCAATCAATACCACCGTTACTCGTTTCAAAAATTTTCCCTCCAAAAGAGACTGCCGATGCATTAATGCTGTCTGTATGTATAATGGCACTAAGGTATGGTATTTCATAAATAAATGTAGTTATCCAATCCGCGCCACCATTGGTTGTTCTGAGTGTTATTTCCGAAGCAACTATGATTCCGTTATTAGCGTCTGAAAATGAAACGTCATTTAAAGTTTTTGAAGTAGAACTTAATTGAGAAAACCAGGTAGTTCCACCATCTGTTGTTTTTATTATTGTACCACTTGCACCAACAGCCGTTCCAAGGTCTGCATCGATAAAATACACACCAGTTAGTTGGTTGCTCGTTCCACTGGTTTGGTGGTTCCAGGTTGTACCACCATCTGTGGTTCTGCGGATAGTACCGGCATCGCCTACAATCGTTCCGTTCAAAGCATCTGAAAAAGATACAGCATTAAATGAGGCAGTGGTGCCACTTGTGCGAGTGACCCAACTAGTTCCCCCATTTGTTGTGTGATAGATTGCTCCACCAGTACCAATTACAATCCCATTTTCAGTATCATTAAAATAAATATCATTCAAAGTGAAGGAGGTAGAAAATGAGTAGGTAAACCATGTCAGTCCTCCGTCTGTTGTCTTATGAAATCTTTTAAAGTCTAAACTATTATCTATAATACAGAAAGTAGTTGCATTAATTAATGTAACACCAGTAATTTCTTCGAATCCAAATGAAGTCCGTAAATTGATCCATGTTTCACCACCATCAGATGTTTTAAATAGTTCATCAGAAAAAAAACCATTGACACCAAGCTCCGAACCAACAACATATCCTGTATTCATATCTACAAATGAAAAATTCTTTGCATTTTCAGTTCCGATTAACTTCTGAACCCAGGTTGCACCGCCATTTGTCGTTTTTAGAATAAAATCACTCCCACCCACCCCAAGAATGATTCCCTCATTCAAATTTGTAAAATAGACATCCCATAAATTATTGGATGAACCTGGTTGACTCTCAAATGTATCTCCGCCATCTGTGGTTCTTAGAATAGTACCGAATCTACCAACTACGGTACCTGTGTTAATATCTGTAAAATATACCCCATAGAGCGTATTGGTTGTACCGGATGTTTTTGAAAACCAAGAATCTCCACCATTAGTAGTTCTTAGTATTACACCACTTTCTCCTACAACCGTACCGTTATTAGAATCAGAAAAATGGACACCATATAGATGCACAGAGGTTCCACTTGTTTGTGTTGTCCAGATACTTCCACCATTAGTTGTTTTTAATATTTTCCCACTTTGTCCTACTGCTATGCCATTATTTATGTCTATAAAGTGAACTTTTAATAGATGGACACTTGTCCCTGATACCTGTGTTATCCATGTATTCCCTCCATCATTAGTTCTGATAATGGTACCTCCACCACCAACTGCTGTTGCTGTATTAGCGTCTAAAAAAGAAACACTAGATAAATGTACTGTAGTCATATGTGGGGCCCATTTCCAACTTTCTCCACCATTTGTTGTAATGTGAATAGTCCCTGACCCTCCAACTATTATTCCATTATTTGCATCGAAAAAGGAAACATCATAATTTCCACCGCCGGGTATTGGGTTTACCCATTGCCATTCCTGCTGTGCAAAAGTTACTAAAGAACTAAGAATTGTAAGTGAAAAAACCATAATAAGCTTTTTCATAAAGAGCCTCCTTTAAAATTATTTGTACTAATTTTTTTTTAGATAACCATCGATTAATTCCTACATTTTAAAAATCAACTCTGATTACCTTTGAGATTAACCTTTTGAAAAACCAATAATGTAACGACACGCCTCCTTTCCCTTGTTTTTGGTTCATCTCGTGAAAGAAAATTTAGTGCGAAAATAGACGTTATTGAAAGGGTTTGCCCTTCTTATTGTAACTACATCAGGCGATTTTGTAACAAAAAGGAGAAAGTTCTGAAAACTTGGAAATATTTGGTAGTCGCAACCTTCTGGTTACGTATAATTAACTCGTCCGCAGTCTAAAACCTGGGACTACATTTTTAATTTCTTATTTAGGGTACTCGGATGGGCTGCAGTTGAAATATTTTGTGAAGGCTTTGCTGAAATGTGATGGGCTATTATAGCCGATTTCGTATGCAACTTGTGTAATGGAAAGGTTTTTCTCAAGCAGCATTTCTGCTGCTCGTTTTAACCTGAAATTTCTGATAAATTCTCCCGGTGCATGTCCTGTTATCGCCTGAATTTTTCTATGAAGCTGCATCCTGCTTACAAATAATTCTTTTGCTAATAATTCAGTATCGAAGCCAACATCATCCATATGCTCTTCAACGATATCAAATGCTTTTTTCAAAAACTTATCATCAAGTGGATTTATGGTCACTTTTTCAGGTCTTGGGTGAAAATCTTTGCTGAATTTTTCTTTTAACCGTTTTCTCTGATCAATTAGATTTTTAATTCTCACGAACAGTTCTTTTGAATCGAAAGGCTTTATTAAATAAGCATCAGCACCGGTTTCAAGTCCCTCAATTTTATTTTCGTGGGATGCCCTGGCAGTAAGCAGTATAACAGGTATATGAGAAGTAAGAATTTCTGTTTTAATTATTCTGCAGAATTCAATTCCATCCATTTCGGGCATCATTATATCGCTGATGATAAGATCGGGTATTATCTCTTTTGCTTTGTCCAAACCTTGCTTGCCATTTGAAGCTTCCACAACCTTGTACTGACCGCTAAGGGTATCTTTAATATATTCTCTCACATCCTTATTGTCTTCAACCAGTAGAATAAGGTTTTTATCTTCCCTTAAATCCTTCCTTATATCCTCAACTACAATCTCTGATTTCTTTATGAAAGCAGAGTCATCAATAAAAATATTTTCATCTTCAGAAGGTTGTGCCTCAATTATTTCATCGTGACTCAAATGATCCTTCCCGGGTGGCAGCTCAATAAAAAACTCACTTCCTACTCCGACCTTACTCTTAACGCTAATTTTCCCTTGATGCAATTCGACTAACTCTTTTGTAAGTGCAAGACCTAGTCCTGAACCTTCATACTCCCGTGTCTGTGAACTGTCGACCTGGTAAAACCTGTTAAACAACTTTAGTAATTCATCATCAGGAATTCCAATCCCCGTGTCTTTAACTTTGATGACTATCATATTGTCATTCCGAACTTGTTTCGGAATCTTATCTGAAGAGGAAGACGCTGAAATAAACCTGCCTGCCGGCAAGGCAGGTTCAGCATGACCAACGCTTACCGTTATACTCCCACCTTCCGGTGTAAACTTCAATGCATTAGACAATAAATTTGCCAGGATCGTTATCATCATATCTTTGTCGAAATAAAGTTCAATGACTTTCTGATCCGAATGAACTTTTAGAGAAATATCTTTGCTTTCAGCAAGAGATTCAAAAGACATTACAATACCTTTAACAAACGAAACTATGTTATTCTTTGAAGCTTTGATTTTTAGTTTACCGGCTTCCAGTTTAGAAAGATCAAGAAGTTGATTGATAAGATTCATCAATCGATGAGCATTTCTCTTAATCATCCCGGTTTGTTTCTGAACTTCTTCTACCGAAGAATCTGGTGTAATTTTATCTGCCGGACCAAGGATAAGTGTTAATGGAGTTCGGAATTCGTGACTAATACTTGCAAAGAATCTATCCCTGGTTGCTTGAACCTCTTGAAGTTTTTTTATTGTTGATGATAGCTCCATGTTTGCATCGTTCAGTTGGACAGTACGCTTAGTGACTTTATACTCCAGCTTACTTCGATATTCATGCACAAGCTTAAATGTCAAAGCATTTAATAATTCCATGGAAATTGTGGGAATTATATACTCTAAAAGCTTTTGAGCTGCATCAACGCTTGTGTTTGGGTGTAGCCAAAGAATTATCTTACCTATACTTTGACCATGCCCCTCCAGAATTCTAATTATAGAAGCTGCGGTTACTTGTTCGTTGCCTGCTCGAAAAATGCGTTTTACCGATTGACCATCCATCACCGTATCAACCAAAACTTCAACGGCGGCAAAGCCGGCGACATCAATAAGTGATTTTGCAACAGAATCTATGGTGGAGTCCAGATCCAAATCGCTCCTGATGAGTTGACCAATACTATGAGCTGTTTCCAATTGTTTAGCCTGATCCTGAATTTTCAACTGGCTTTCCCCAAGTTGATTGTACCTATCATAGAGCAGTTCATATGAAGAATTCAATTCTCTTACAGCCGCCAGTCTTGACGAGCGCGTAAAGAAAATACTTCGGAGCCAGGAGATGAGGCCTCCGCTTTTAGGAAAAAAAATATTGTAAACAGCGCCGCTGTCTGTTTCATGCATAATAACTTTTGATTGTTTTTGTTTTAGCAGTAAGGGGAGAGCAATGAGAAACCCTTTTGTGACAAGGAAGAATTCGCGACAGTATAGGTAACCTGCAGGCAATTGTAGTGAAATTTCCAGGTGCCCGTCATCAACTTCTGTTGAAAAAGCGGATATACATCTAAAATATTGATTCCCGATACCTTTTTTAGTATCAGTCATTAGCCGATAAGCTTCTTTTACATTTAAAAATAAACCAGCTATGATTGATAACAAAGGGTACACGCGCCACTTAATAGTATTCAATCCCAATGCTACATAATCCTCGTCATTCCACACAGACCTTGTGTTCGACATTATCTTACAATATACCTCCCATTCAATGTTTTGGGTTTTATCCTGCAAATAATCTAAATCATAAGGGACGCCCTCGCACAAAACATTAAGGGGGACATTATTTTTCCCAAAATCCTTAAAAAGAATTGCCAATACTTTGCAGGAAATATCTTTTGATGCCATAGCCAATTATAATCACTCTTGTATAATTTTTTATTTAACACAAAATTCCATTTTCTGCTGAACCAATACAAGTTTAACTTTGTCGATTCTGTTCTGATGTTAAGTAAAAACATCGCGATGGAAAAGTATTCGAAATTCAATTCAGTCATGTTCAGTAACCATCGGTCCGGATAACCCATCTTTTGTAATGAACCTATTGAAGAGCGTACCCTACTGAAACGTTTAGTTCACAATCAGAAAATTTTTTTACACCAGCGTTTTAGAATAATTGTAGTTATAACACAATAATAAATACCAAAAAATTTAGACTATTAGTTTTATGATTATGTATAATACTCGAAGGAATATAGGCAGGAAAAACTGAAAGTTGAAAACAAAGTTAACTCTATTAACAGTTTAGCAAGGCATATATCGAGCTAACAAATTCAATGCATTCCGATCCACTTTAATAATAAGCTACAATTCAGATTAGCAAAACATAAAACATCTTCCAATTTCTTTCTGTGCTTTTTAATTTAATTCAGTGCATGTTTTTCTCATTGCCTTCAAAACTTTTCATCAATTCCGATAGTCGCAGACCTTAAGTCTGCGGTTATGTTTTTTTATGTTATTTGTTTATTTCTTAAAAATTCAGTTGGTTCTAAACTTCATCGCTTCAGACATAAAGTCCGAGGTTATTTTTTATAATTTTGATTCAACAAATCCCAATACTTCAGATAGTTTTTTCTTAGCTTTATCTTTTAACTCTGCGCAGGATTTTCGCATTTCGGAATTAAACTTTTCATCTTTAATATCTTTAAGATTGATTAGCACATTGTAAATTCCACCAAGAACTCCAGTGTAAGAACTTTGTGCTCCAACACCAACATCAGTAATAGAATTTGGATTTCCATTTAATACAACAGTCTGTGCAATTTCAATTGCTTTATAACTTAACTCAGCAGTTTTTAATGGAACACGAACTGCTTGTTTTAATCCAATTTGCATAGCAATTTCACGCACTTTCTTTTCCTCTGTGGTTTTGTTCGGTAAGCGTCGAGCAGCCATATAATCATTGAAAGCATTTGTATCATCATCAACTGCTTTTAATAATAAGTTTTTTATTTCCTGACATTTATCTGAAGCGTCATTAAGAATTTTATCAGATTCCGGATCACTGCCGCGTTTGTTTGCAGTTAAGTTTGCAACCATTGATGACAATGCCGCACCAAGCGCTCCGGATAATGCTGCAATTGAACCGCCGCCGGGAGCTGGAGTTTCTCTGGATACTTCATCAGCAAAATCAGTCAGCTTCATTTCAACAAGTGCAGTATTCAGATTTTTTGGTAACCCTAAAACTCTTTCTTCAATTATAAAATCTGAAACATCATCCAATCCAAGTGATTGAACTGCAGTGTTTAAAATATCACGAATTGGAATTCCAGTTGAACGATGTTGTTTCCGTAAAAAATATTTTCCTGTTTCAAGTAAAGCTGGATAAGGAACCATTCCAACTATTTCACTTCCCGTTACTCGCAAACCCCTTTCAGAAGCAAGTTTTTCTGTTTCATCAAATACGTGATGCATTGATGTAACTTTATAATTAGTTAGGTTGATTGATATTTGTGCACGATCGTATTTATTTACCATCCAGCCAATTGCTTTGCAGTGCTTAAACTTTCCGGGAATCTTAACTGATTGTCCTTCTGGTTTTTTAGAATCAATTCCGTTTAGATCTAAAAGTTCAACTAAATCATAACCATGTTTTTCATTGCAGTGTTTATTTGTTTCATCAATTGTCTTTCCAATAAAATCACAACTGCCGCAGGGATATTTATCTTTTTCATACTTCAAAATCTTTTCACTCTTAAAATAAAAAGGACCATCGCCACCCTCTCTAGCGCTTCTTCCCTTTTCTCTCAATTCAAAAGCAATATCAGTTGCGTATTTTTCTTCACGAGTATTTAAGTTTATGTTGTATGCAATTAAAAATTCACGAACACCAATTACAGTTCCGCCTGCTTTAGCATTAAATTTAGTTGGACCAAAATCAGGTTTCCATTCAGGCTTTTTTAATTTTTCTTCAAGTGCTTCATATTCACCCTGTCTAATCTTTGCAAGATTTTCTCTTTCAGGTTTTGTTGCTGATTTTTCATAAAGATAGATTGGAATTCCAAGCTCATCACCAACACGTTTTGCAACTTCTTTTGAAAGTTCAATACACTCTTCAGTTGTAATTCCGCTAACAGGAACAAAAGGACAAACATCCGTTGCGCCCATTCTTGGATGAGAACCTTTATGTTTACTCATATCAATCAGCTCAGATGCTTTTTTGATTGAGTTGAATGCTGCTTCCTTAACAGCCTTTGCATTGCCGATAAATGTTACAACCGTTCGGTTCATATCGTAACCGGGGTCAACATCCAGAAGTTTTACACCTTCTACTTTTTCAATTTCATCTGTTATTTGTTTAATAATTTCAGGACGCTGTCCCTCAGAAAAGTTTGGTACACATTCTATAAGTTGTTCGTTCATTTCTTCCTCAAGTAAAATATATTCGAATTATTGAAATTAGGTCATACTTCGACTCCGCTAAGTATGACATTGATCAAATAAAATATTAATACAAAATTAAAACATTTAGATTGAATTCTCATCTTATTACTCAAATATTTTATATTAGTATATTCATAATAATTAAGGAATCAAATGGAACGTTTAGCATACAGAATTAATAAAGCAGGTTCGATAAATAATTTAAAGCTGGTTAAAGAAGATTTGCCCAATCCTGCTG
>JAGOXU010000346.1 GCA_018059515.1 Ignavibacterium sp. | reverse complement strand
GGTCGCACCGTGACAGAATGAATTCACGGAATCGTCTCTGACTTCCGCTAAAAATTAATAATCATTAACCCATCGGAACATCAATAACCAAAAAGTTCGAATCATCAAGCACTTCTATTTCAAAATTATTAACCTCAGAAATTCCAATCGCATCACGATTAAATAATTCTTCATCACCAACTTTTAAACTTCCATCTATAACAAAAACGTAAGCACCATTTGCAGGATTACTTATTTGATAATTTACTTTTTTGTCTTTCTCAAAATTCCCAAAATAAATTTCTGCATTTTGATGAATGTAAAGTGAGCCATCTTTGTTTAATCCGGAAACTGCGGGAATCAGTTTATTCTTTCTCTCAGAAATAGGAAATGATTTTTGATCGTATCTTGGTTTAATGTTTTTTTCCTTCGGAAATATCCATATCTGAAAAAGTTTTACAGCTTCTTTATCTGATGGATTAAACTCGGAATGTGTTATTCCTGATCCCGCAGACATAACCTGAACTTCATCTTTATAAATAACAGAGCCTGTGCCCATGCTGTCTTTATGTTCAAGTGCACCTTCTAAAATTATTGTTATAATTTCCATATTGTCATGCGGGTGAGTTCCAAATCCCAATGAGGGAACAACGGCATCATCATTAAGAACGCGCAGCATACCAAAGTTCATCACATCTGGATTGTAGTAATTTGCAAAACTAAAACTGTATCGTGTTTCAAGCCAGCCATAATTTGCTTTACCTCTATCTTCAGATCTATAAACTATTTTTTTCATTTTATCACCGTTAATTATTCTTCTCAAATCTATGTTATGACACACAGATAATCAAATATTCAAATCACATTTAGAAATCAATAAATATTTGAAGGTATAGAATCTTATCAAAAAATATCCTATATATGTCTAAGGACTTACCAAAATGAATAAAAGCATCATTAAAAATATAAACTTAAGTTTTTTTCTTTGTTTTAACCTCGCAGCATTGTGGTTGCTATCATCAATAAATTTTGCTCAAGATTATATCATTAAACAGATACGCATTGAAGATGGCTTATCACAAAGCACAATTTTTTCATCGTTGCAGGATAGCGAAGGTTATATGTGGTTTGCTACTCGCAGCGGATTGAACCGATACGACGGGTATAAGTTTGATTTATATTTTAATCACCCCAAAGATTCCACTTCACTTTCTGATGATGGAACAAATTCACTTTATGAAGATAGAAATGGAAACTTGTGGGTAGGAACCATTTACGGAAATATAAATCGCTTTGATCGTACAACAGAAACTTTTATTTATAAAAATGTTTCTGATTTATTGGATGTACTACCTGATCAGACTGATGATTTTTATGAATATCCGTTGTCGTTTTCAAGAAATCAAAAAACTACAATTACTTCTATTGCTGAAGATAAAGACGGCAAACTCTGGATTGGAACATGGGGCTGCGGCATAATTGTAATTGATAAGAATTTTAAAAAGTATAATCACTTTTATTTTGATAAGAGCAATCCAACCGGACTTAAAACAAACAGGATTATGGATTTGCTTTTTGATAGTGATGGTAGATTGTGGGCTGCAACTTTTGGAGGTGGTTTATCGCGAATTACAATATCAAATAAAAATTCTAAAAATAATTTTTCATTTGAAACTTTGCTGCAAGGAACAGATGAGTTTTCACTTTCGGATAATAAACTTCTCAATCTATTTCAAGATTCTGAAAAAAACATCTGGATCGGTTCCTTTTACGGTGGATTGATATTCATTCCAAATGATCAAACTAAACTGCCGTTTGGAAAAGCAAAAATAGATTGTCAACGATGTCCTGTCTCCGCAAGTAATTTAACTCCAAATACTATAATGTCTTTTGCAGAGGATAAAGAACATTATATCTGGATCGGAACTTTTGGCGGCGGATTGATCAGGTATGATAAAATTAAAAATGAAACTCTGCATTTTTTTAATAACCCGATGAATCAATATTCATTGGGTGATAATGATGTTCTTTCACTTTGTACTGATCGCTCTGGAATTATTTGGGCAGGCTCTCATCTTGGTGCCGGCATAACAAAAATTTATAAAAACACTGCGCGCTTTAATCACGTAAAACATGAACCGGGTAAAAAACATTCTCTTAGTGATGATGTAGTTTGGTCAATTTACAAAGACAATGAAAATATTCTTTGGATTGGAACTTATAAGGGCGGATTAAATAAATACGATCCGGTTTCAAATAGTTTTTCTTCGATAAATAAATCTGATAAAGTTGGTTCGCTAAGCAGTAATCACATAAGAGCCATTAAGGAGGATAACTACGGTAATCTTTGGATTGGAACTTATGACGGCGGATTAAATATTTTAAATAAGAAATCAAAACAAATAAATATTTTTAAAAATGATTCTAATAACCCATTAAGCATTGGCGGAAATCAGGTTCAGGATATATTAATTGAATCAGATTCGGTTTATTGGATTGCAACTTTTGGCGGCGGTTTAAACAAAGTAACGGTTAAGGGAAATCCAATAAATCAAAAATTAAAGTTTAAAAGATTTATAAATCAAAAAGATAATCCGCAATCAATAAGTGATAATCGTGTTTATAAAATATACCGCACCAAAGATGGGGTGTTTTGGATTTGCAGTTATGGCGGCGGATTAAATTCATTCGATCCGAAATCGGAAAAGTT
>JAGOXU010000345.1 GCA_018059515.1 Ignavibacterium sp. | reverse complement strand
TATTTTATTTTATGGAAAAGGACCGCATCAATGGAAAATTCCCAACAGCCCAACTTTAGCGAACATCAATCATCAAAATAATATTTATTCGGATGAATCTTATTATTTTATAAAACTAGGAGGCTCTGTAGGAAAACGGATTGTTGCTGAAACTGCCGAGCAAGGCAGCCCGAGTGTAAAATATTCCACGTTCCATGATTATACTTTTATTGAAAAAGATGAAACAAACTTATATCAAGTTGGTCAGCAATGGTTTGGAGATAATTATACAATTCAAAATAAAAAACAGTATATAATTCCTTTTGAAAATATAGATAGTTCTTCAAATATTATTGTAAGAGTAAGAGGTGTTGTTGAGTCGGGACTTTCATCTACAATGTTGGTAAAGGTGAATGATCAAAGTTTGTATACTCTAAATTTCCCAGCATCAAGTGGTTTAACTCATGCGGCAGCAGTTCAAAATTCAGGTCAAATAGTAGCTACAGGGAATTCGGTAAAAGTTGATGTTGAATTTAATAATGGAGGAAACCCTTCTGTTAGAGCATTTTTAGATTATATTGAGGTTTTGGGGAAAAAGAAATTAATTGCGGGCGCCAATCAATTTTCTTTCAGAAATTTTGATATACTATCTACCAATGGACTTGTTGAGTTTAATATTGGAAATAAATCTGCAATTGATATGGTTTGGGATGTTTCTAACCCGTTCGCCATAAAAATTATTAAAAGTAAAGTAGAGACTGGAAGTGAGTTTTTGTTTAATGCTATTGGAGGATCATTAAAAGAGTATGTTGTACTTACAACTAATTATTATAAGCCAATTAAACTGAAGGAAAGTAGTGTTCAAAACCAAAATTTACACGCGTTAAAAGATGTTGATTATGTGATTGTTACGCAAGATTATTTGGTGAATCAAGCGGAAAGATTGGCGAATTATCATCGAATTAATTCAGGGTTAAAAGTTGAAGTTGTACGGTTGAACCAAATTTATAATGAATTTGCATCGGGTTCACCAGACTTAACAGGAATACGAGATTTTATAAAACATTTGTATGATACTGCTACTACAAATAAGGTGAAATATGTTTGTTTATTTGGAGATGCATCCTTTGATTACAAAAATAGGATAGGAGGAAACAACAATATTGTGCCAGTTTTTGAAGCCTTCGAAAGTTTTAATTTAGCGTCTTCTTATGTAACGGATGACTATTATGGGATGATGGATGAAGAAGAAGGGGAATTGTCGTACTTTGAAAAACAAGATGTTGCGACGGGTAGAATTCCGGTTACTGATGTGTTGGAAGCTGAAAATGTTGTAGATAAAATTTTAAACTACTACAGTCAAAATGCCTATGGAAGTTGGAGAACGAATGTAACACTTATAGCTGATGATATTGATGCGTCAGGCGAACAAGTTTTACAAGAAATAGTGGAAAAAATTGCAGATTCAATAGCTGTAAAACGTCCTGAGTTTAACTTAAAGAAAATTTATTTAGATGCTTATAAACAAGAAACAACTTCAGGAGGGAAAAGATACCCAACTGTTAATTTAGATATTCTGAATCAAGTTGAAAGTGGAACCGTTTTAGTAGATTATTTTGGTCATGGAGGTGAAAGTGGATTGGCATCTGAAATAATTTTTGATATTCCAATGATTCAAGGTTTAAAAAATAAAAATAAATTACCATTATTTGTCACAATTACCTGCCAATTTTCAAGGTTTGATAACCCTTTAAGGAAAACAGCAGGAGAATATTTATTTTGGAATAAGAATGGTGGAGCCGCAGCATTAGTTACAACTACCAGAGAAATTTTTATAAGTGTAGGGCAGTCTTTAAATGAGGCATTTATAAAACCATTATTAAGTTTTAATAATGAAAATTACACAGTTTCAGAAGCATTGGTGCAAACCAAAAATCAATTTTCTACAAATCAACGTTTTTTTATTTTTAACATAGGCGATCCAGCAATGAATTTAGCAGCTCCTAAGCCAAATGTTAAGTTGTTGAAAATGAACGAAAAGAATATTTCTAAGGGATTAGATACTATAAAAGCACTTTCTTATACAAAATTTGAAGGTGTAGTGACAGATATAAATGATCAACCTTTAACTAATTTTAATGGTGAATTAAATGTGGTTGTTTTTGACAAACCGATACTTAAAACAACCCTTGATAATGATTTACAAAATCAAAAAATGGAATTTGATGTTCTGGAAAGTAAGTTGTTTTCTGGTCGTTCAAAAGTGGTAAATGGTGTTTTTTCTTTCGATTTTATAGCTCCAAAAGATTTGAAAATTGCTTATGGTAAAGGTAAAATTAGTTTCTATGCTAACAATACCGAACTGGATAAGGCTGGTTATACGAATGATATTTTTATTGGAGGTATTAATTCAGATGCGCCAATTGATGAAACTGGTCCAAAAGTTAATTTGTATTTAAATGATCTAAACTTTGTTAATGGAGAGAATGTAAATGAATCTCCACTTTTAATTGCTGTAATTGAAGATGAAAGTGGAGTAAATACGTCTATTACTGCCGTTGACCACGATATAGTAGCTATTATTGACGGAGATGTTTCAAATCCCATTATATTAAATGATTATTACGAAACCGAATTAGACGACTTTAAAAAAGGAAAAGTAAGTTACCAACTTCGGGATTTAGCACCTGGTTTTCATACTATAACTTTAAAA
>JAGOXU010000140.1 GCA_018059515.1 Ignavibacterium sp. | reverse complement strand
GGTTTACACCAATTGCCCCGATATTTGTCCCATGACTACACACAATATGCAGCTTGTTGAACAAAGACTGCCTGCTGAATTAAAAGATAAGGTTAAGTTTGTTGTAATTTCATTTGATCCACATCGTGATACGCCAAATGTTTTGAAGAAGTTTGCTGAGATAAGAGATATTACTTTTAATAATTGGTCTTTGCTTTCCGGTGATGATAAAAATACAAAGGAAGTGATGTTAAAATTTGGAGTCAAAGCTATTATGTCTGATTCATCCTATGATGCAAAGGGCGAATTGAGTTATGATGTAATTCACACTGATAGGATTTCATTGATTGATCAAGAAGGAAAACTTAGAGCAAATTACAAAGGCAGCACTGCAGATTATAATGTGATAATTGAAGACATAAAATATTTGAGCAAGTAATGTCATCACGAGGAGTTTGATTAGAACGACGAAGTGATCTGTTAATTAAGATTGCTTCACTCGATGACGAGTTCGCAATGACGATAAATAAATAATAAGGAGAATAATATGAATCTACTACTGTCACTTTTTTTAATCTTTTCAAATCCAACAGATAAGCTAAAAATTGTTGATCCATGGATGCGCGTTGGAGCTGAAGGACAAGCAACTGGATTATTTTTTAAGATTGAAAATAATTCCGATAAAGCTGATACTCTTTATAAAGTTGAATTTGAATTAGCTGGCAAATTGGAAATACACGAAACTTACGATGCCGGCGACGATATGATGGGAATGAGAGAAGTAAAGCAAATTGTAGTTCCTGCTAAATCCACTTTTGAATTAAAGCCGGGCGCACATCATGTAATGCTGATGAAGTTAAAACAAGATATTAAAAAAGGATTTGTTGGTGATGTAACTTTGTATTTTAAGCAAGCGGGAAAAATTATGATAAAGGCTGAAGCTAAAGAAATGATGAAAAAGAAAATGATGGAACATCAGCACTAAGTAAAATTAAACCTTCGAGGTTTCAATTCTAACCCTCTCTAAATCTCTCCCTTTCTAAAAGGGAGAGACTTTGAGAACAAATTTATCTTACAAAAAACTCAGCAATAATTTTATTCCAATTTGCATCGTTTAATTTTTCTAACTGTCCGATGAATAATCCATCTTCAATATATTCATCGCCTTTCTTTTCGGATTTTATAATATCAGTAAAAATGGTTTTAAACTTTCCAATTTCTTCCTGAAAGAATGATACAGCGGATTTTCCGATGTGCATTTCTTTTATTTCGTTATCAAGATTTTCTGCATCTAAAGCGCAAACCCAATTTCTTTCATAAGGCGTTACATCAAGAGCTTCAATATTATCTTTTAGGATTGTGTTTATCTGCGATACTTTTCCGCTTACAGGCGAATTAAATGTGATGCTTCTATTTCCCTGTTTGATTGTAAACAGCGGCTGACCTGCATTAATATTCATACCAAGATTTGGAAGCTCAACTGAATAAACGCGCCCAATTAATTTTTTTGCAAAATCATCGATGCCAATTTTTGCAATGCCTGCCTGATTCATGCTAACCCAGGTGTGATTCTTTGCGATAAAAACTCCACCCGGAATAGCAAATTCACCCTGAGTAAAATCATCCGAAGTTGGAACGTGTGTAATGTGAACTTTTGGTTTTAACTGTTTCTGTATTTTATCCTGACGTTTGATTAGTGCTTTCTTCACGAATGCAATCAGTTCATCTTCAGTAAACGGTTTTTGAACATAATCCATTGCACCGTATCTCATTGTTTCAACCGCTGTTTCAACAGATGCGTAACCTGTTATTATTATTACATCAATATCCGGACGAAGATGTTTAACTGATTTTGTAACTTCAACTCCATCCATCAATGGCATTTTTAAATCTGTAAAAAGAAAATCGTAATGATGTTTTTGTATCAAGCCAAGTGCTTCCTGCCCTGTTTCAACAGTATCAACAGAATATCCATCCAGCACTAAAATTTTTCTAAAACTTCCGAGTATTACTTCCTCATCATCAACACAAAGGATTTTTGCTTTTGGATTTGGAACTTCAGCACGTTTTAGAGTTTTAGCCTCGTTTGTAAAATCAAGTTTAAGACTTTCGGTTAAAACAATTTCGCGCTCTTTCTTTTGTTTTTGTTCCGTCATTCTTTTTCCAGCCATTCGGATAAGAATATCCGCAATGATGAAAATGACAATTGCTAATATGAAAAGTGGCATGATATTTCTCCTATCGTAAAATAATTTTTTATCTATTATAAATTTCTAAAAATACTACAGCCTATCTGAACTGCACGGAATTAAATGCTTTACTTCGTAATCATAGTTTGCAGGAATGATGCGATAAATCCATCCTTCAAAAAAAGGATCTTTTTCTACAAGATTTGGGTTTGCTGTTAAATTAGTATTTACCTCAACGATTCTTCCTGATATTGGCGCTAATAATTTATGCACTCTATCAGCAACGGAAGTAAAAGAAACGCAGCAAATTCCTTGTGCAATTTCATCATCAACATTTTGTAATTCTATTTCTCTAACTGATTCAAAAGTTTTAATAAACAAATCGCAAACACCAACTAATACAGAGCCTTCGCGATCCAGAACCATCCAGGAAGAATAACCCAATCTATAATATTTTGTTGGACAATTAACGTATAGAATTTCATCTGTATTTTTTTGTAATGATAAAACTTTTTGTCTATCTCTTAATTTTTGATATTTGTTTGCACGATAGAGAGAACTTAGTAATTCATCAACAGTAAATGGTTTTGGGATAAAATCCACAGCACCGTTATAGAGTGAGCTAACGGCGTTTTCAACAGTGGAATAACCTGTAGTCATAATAACAGTGCTATCAATTTTTTTGTTACGTAGTTCTTCCAAAATTTGAAAGCCGCTGCCATCCGGCATCATTATATCACAAAGAACAATTGGATAATAATTTTTTGAAATCTTATCCAATGCATCCTTAAAATTTATTGCTGAATCAACAGTATAATTATCAAGCGAGCAAATCTTAATTACCGCATCAATAATCACTTGCTCATCATCAATTACTAATATGTCTTTTACTTTATTCATTATTAAAATTTATCTTTGCTGCGATAGCGGAAGCCTGATAATAAAGGTTGTTCCTTCACCAAGTTCGCTGTCCACATTTATAGTTCCGTTATGATTATCAATTATTCCCCAAATTACTGCCAAGCCAAGTCCCGTTCCTTTTTGTCCTTTTGTAGAAAAGAATGGTTCAAAGATTTTAGAAAGGTCTTCTTTAGAAATTCCACTTCCGGTATCCGAAATTTTAATTTCTATGTATTCTTTCAGTCCAAGTGAATCAACATAATCCCATCTTTCCCAATTGCTGTTTACAGAAGAACAAACTTCATAAATTCCCTGCCCGCTAACTTCAAAAGATAAAATTGGTGATCCGCAAATCGGACAAAGTTTATCCTGCTCTATAACCGAATTATTACAATCCGGACAAACAAATTTTGCATCTTTTTCAATTTTAAAACCGGTATCAAAATTATTTCTATGTTTTCCGTAAACCGGATCAAGATGTATAATACCTTCGTTATTGCCCGAAATCACTTTTACTTTTATTGCGGGTAATCCATCAATTCTATAATCGTTATCAATTAAACTGTGTCTTTTGGGGCAGGCTGCTTTTTTAATTTGTGCAATACCAATCGGCGCCAATGCAATTTGTTTTGTAATTATTGTTATCGATCCGCCATCTTTACCAATTGCATCCGAAGCATTTACAAGCAAATTAATTATTACTTGCTGTATTTGATTTGCATCAACAGTAAGCGTAGGAAGATTTGTTTCAATCTGTTTTACAATTTTTACTTTGTTTAAAGCTAACTGACTTTCGATAACACTGATTGCTTTATCAATAATTTCATTAATGTGTGCGTTTACTTTCTTAGGTACAGATTGACGTGCAAAGTCTAATAAACTTTTTACTATTTCTCTGCTTCGCAAAGTTTCTCTAACAATTACTTTTAAATCTTCCTGAAACTCGGGATTATCTTTTGTACGCTTTAATAAAAAACTGCTGTATGTTAAAACGCCTGTAAGAGGATTATTTATTTCGTGCGCCACACCAGCAGCAAGCCTGCCTAACGAAGCCATTTTATCGGATTGGAAAAGCTGCATTCGTGCTTCAGCTAATTTCTTGGTCATATTATTAAATGATGTTCCAAGTTTTCCAATTTCATCATCAGCCATATCTTTAATTGTGTAATTAAGATTTCCCTGGCTTACTTGCAGCGTTCCATTCAATAAATCATTAACTGGATTTGAAACCCATCGGCGAATAAAAAATGCAATTACAAATCCAACACCCAGAATTGCAATTAAGGAAAACAAAACAATTTTCCATTCACTGTTTAAAATTGCTTTATCAACTTCCGCAAGTGAAATGGATACATCTAATACACCAAGTACTTTTTGATCTTTTGGATGTGCATGGCAATCAGACTGCCAGCAGGATTTTTCATTATAGATTGGTGTGATAATTCCAAGTACACGATTTGAATCTTGATTTGTTTTAAAAATCCTTGTTCTTTCTGTGATTGAAATCTGTTCAAGAGGTTCATCTTCAGTGTGGCAGGCGTAGCAGCTTTCGGCACGCTTATCAACCATTTTATTGATGTTTGTTGAATCGGATGAATAAATTATTTCGCCAAATTTATTTATAATTCTTACATCACGAATCTGCGGCTGGCTGCCAATTGAGTTTATTGTCTGCTGGATTCTATCTCTTTGATTCAACATCATATCCAATCGCGTACTTGCAACAACAGTTTCACCAAGCTGATTTGCATGCCGCTCAACTTCAGAAATTAGAGAGTTGCTTTGTGATTGGACATTGAAGTAGGCGAACACACCGATTATTACTAACGATGTGAACGCTACTACAAATATTAAACGGAATCCAATTTTTTTAAACATCTCGATTCATCTTTTTTATTTAACCAACTTACCCGGTTTTTGTTTTGGATAAGCGTAATCATCATGGCATCCATCGCAAGATGGTTTCTTTGCATAGTTATTTTCTGTATGACAATCTTCACAACTAAACTCTGAGTGCATTTCATCAAGTTGTAAACCTGTTACAGAGTGTTTAAAGTTTTCATTGTTCCAATTCTTGTGGCAGCTTTCGCATGTATTGCTAAGTTTTTTGTACGGTAGTTTTGAACCATGACACTTTGCACAAGTTAAATTGATATGAAACTTATTTAATGGCCAGCCTGTTTTCTTTCCGTGATCAAATTTTTCCGTTACTTTTTGATTATGGCAGTTACTGCAAGCTTCACTTTTGCTGTGGCAGCTAATACAATTTTTATGCTGATCTTCAAAAGTTTTTTTAGTTGTTACAATTTTAGGTTTATCATTTGATTTTCTATTTACATCATGACACTTTGTGCAGCTTTCCTGCTTGTGGCAAGTTTTACATGTTAATCCAAATTTCTTAGTATGATCATCGTGATAAAAAGTTACAAATTTTCCTTTATCTGATTTTGTTTCATAAACTAATTTTGTTGGTTCAAGAACTACAGGATGATTTTTTCCAGCATATTTTTTCTGGATATTTTTATCTTGCTTTCCGTTCTTTAAATCTTTTGTAGGTGTATGACATGTATTACATCCATTTTCATGGCTCCATTCTCGATGACAATCCATACACTGCCTGTGATATGCACCTTTCAAATCAGGTATGCTAACATCATCGGGTTTTCTTGATGGCGAATGACAAGTCTTACACTGAAGAATTGGTCCAGATGTATTATAATGATGACAAGTTTCGCAGCCGCCGCTCATATCAGACATCTGAGCATGAATCTTATGAGAAAAATAAACCGGACCGTATTTATCACCCAATTGATCGATCGTAATTAACTCAGGTGTTTGCTCTGGCTTTTGATATACGGTTGCTATTTTTTCACGCGGGCAAATAACAAGACACGGATCTTTTTTTGTCGGAACATCACAAGTGTGACAAGTTTTACAATTAATTTTTAGTTTAGAATGATCTTTGCCAGGATTTTGCTGTGCATTAATACCGATGGCAGTAATTAAAATTAGTAGTGTTGATATCAACCCTTTCATTACATTCCTCCTTTTATCGTGTATTTAGTAGGCTGTGCAATTCTTTTTTCGTGAGGACTGATGACAGGGAAGTTAAGAACTATAAACCTATAAATAAGAATTAACATTGCAATAAATCCAACTGTTACAGAAATTTCTCCGAATGATGGGAAATATGATTCTGATGAATAAGGCGGAGTGTATGCAACTATAAAATTATTAATTCTATTTATTAAAACACCAAGCACAACCAATGCTGATGCGATGAAAAGAAATACAGGCGATTTTAAAACTTTGGTGGATAAAAACATTCTTAACGGGATTATAACACCGAACAACATTTCTATTGTGAACATTACGCTTACCGTATTAAATTCGGTCAAGTAAACAAAAGTTTCGCGTATAAACATATCACCTATTTTAAATGCTAAATAAATTCCAAGCAGCGGCGCTATCATCGAACCTAATTTTGATAGAATGGGCATCTCGGATTTTAATCCAAGTGAACGGGATGCAATTAATGATTCAAATATCACCATAGGAAATCCAACAGAAATTGCAGATAGCAAAAACAATAGCGGAAGAATAGGTGTTTGCCACAATGGATGCATTTTAGGTCCGGCAATAATCATTAGTGTTCCTAACGAAGATTGATGAAGAGTTGAAAGAACGACACCAGCAATTATAAAAACAAACATCGTTTTTGCAAGTCCCTTATCAAGTACGCGTAAAAATTTATCTACAATTTTATTTAAGCCGGATAAAAATCCCGGTAATTTAACTTTACCAATAAATCTTTCTGTTACTACCGGAAGGAATTCAATGTAAAGAACCGTTACGTATATCATCACGCAAATACCAACTTCAAAAAGTGCAGAGTTTCCGTTCCACATAATTAGCGGATGCCAGATAAAATACCATCTTCCGATATCTACAAAAACTCCTATCGCTACAAAAGTATAGCCAAGCATTGCAGTTAATAGTGCCGGGCGAACAATTGCATGATATTCATCTTTGTGCATGATGTGACCAAGTGCGGCAGTTGTAAAACCGCCTGCTGCAAGCGCAACACCGGCAGCAACATCAACGCCAATCCACAATCCCCACGGATACTGATTATTTAAATTTGTAACGGCGCCAATTCCAAAAAAGAATCTGCCCATTAAGAAAACCAAACCGTTTAATGCAATAATTATCAATACAAAAACGCCTGGAGTAAAATATTTATGTTTGATAGGTACAGGATTTACAGCATCGTGGCTCATTGTTTTTCCTCCTCATTTAATTCTTTGCGTCGTTTAGAAATCCACATAATGCCGCCAAGTAATGCGTATAAAGAAACAGGCGGAACAAAGTATGCAAAGATTCCGTGTTGTATAGCTTCTGAAACGCCGGGTGCAGGATTTTTACCAAGATTTGGAAAATCAAGTTCGGCAAAATCTTTATTTGCCAGATACATCCAGGATGTGCCGCCAACTTCGTATTCTCCAAAAATATGATCATCATATCTATCGGGATTTTTCTTAATTCTATCGCGGGCGATCTTAACTAGTTCTGTTCTGCTTCCGTAAGTAAGAGCTTCAACCGGGCAGATACTGACACATGCAGGAAGTTTTCCTTGCTTTGTCAGTTCAAAACAAAAATCGCATTTCATAATTTTTGGATTAAGTGCTTTATCATATTCAAAAGCCGGAACCTGAAATGGACAAGCTGCCATACAATATCTACATCCAATACACATATCGGTATCCCAGGTAACCGCACCATTTTCGTGTTTGGAAAATGCGCCAACAATACATGCAGAAACACATGCAGGATGATCGCAGTGCATACATTGAACTTTTACATTTACAGGAAGATTTGAATTTTTACCCGGGGCATACTCATTAACAACCGTTAATGCTGTATGATCAGGTCTTCTCATCTTATCAAACACTTCACGATTTTTATAGGATTCTATATCTCCGGCGGGTAAATCATGAGCATCTTTACAAGCCCACTCACACTGACGGCAGCCAATACAAACAGTTGTATCAACTAAAACTCCCATTCGGTCTTCTGATAAAATATTTTTAGGACCCGCTATAGCGGTTGAAGTGGAAAGTCCTGTTATTCCAGCCCCAACTAAAGCAGATTTTTTAAGGAAATCTCGGCGACTTTTGCCAGACATTTTTTATTCCTTTCAAGAGGTAAATAAATGTATTTCAAAACGAATTAAAATAATTGCTTTTCTAAATACAATTTTATGCCATTCCGATAAAAAATAGTCAAAAAAATAATTATGAGAATTTGGTAAATAGCGCAATAATCGGAGGCAAGAATCCTGATAAATTAAAATCATTAACTTCTAATATTTATCAATAGTGGCAATTACTTTAAGCTTTTTTTAAGGATAGAGAATGCGTAATAACCGGAAATTCTTTCTGAGCCTAAGTATTGCCAAAGAGGAATTGATGCTAATTAAACAATAACGTACAATTTTATCTTGCTCATTCATTCCAAAAAATTAATAACAAAGCTCTTCGATTTACCTCGACGAATTCTATCGATCAAAGAATTTTTCAAAAATAGTGATGAATTTATCAACACCACTTTGTTGAAAAAGCTTACACTTTTTAGAAATACGATAGTATAATATTCCAACACTAATGCTATAACTCCTTATATCACAAAGAGATAGGAAGATGGTAAAAAAATAAAAATTGCTGGTATGTTAGTTGCCCTTTCTAACGTACAATTAAAAGAAATAAGGAGTCCATCATGCTTACGTTTTTATTAGTACTAGTTTTAGTTTTTATCGGTGTTGATTTGCTT
>JAGOXU010000013.1 GCA_018059515.1 Ignavibacterium sp. | reverse complement strand
GATTAGCAAACACATCTTTATCAGCACAAAGTTCATCCGCTAAACCTTCTGCTAAAACTGCAACATCGACACGTTTTGTAATTCTTAGGTAAGCTGCCATCTTTTCATCAAACGGAAAAACAGAAGTTGTTGCACCAATTTCTGCACCCATATTACATATAGTTCCTTTGCCTGTGCAGGAAATTGAATTTGTTCCCTCGCCAAAATATTCTACAATAGCGCCCGTGCCGCCTTTTACAGTTAAGATGCCTGCAAGTTTAAGAATAACATCTTTTGCAGAAGTCCAGCCGTTTAATTTACCTGTTAACTTAACACCTATAATTTTTGGCCATTTAAGTTCCCACGGCATTCCAGCCATAACATCAACAGCGTCTGCACCGCCAACACCTATTGCAATCATCCCGAGTCCGCCTGCGTTTGGAGTATGAGAATCTGTGCCTATCATCATTCCGCCAGGGAAAGCATAATTTTCTAATACAACTTGATGAATAATTCCCGCACCGGGTTTCCAGAATCCAACACCAAATTTTTGTGAGATGCTTTCAAGAAAATCATACACTTCTTTGTTTTCTGTGTTTGCACGATTAAGATCATCCACTGCGCCAACTTGTGCTTGAATTAGGTGATCGCAATGAACGGTTGAAGGAACTGCTGTTGTTTTTCTTCCCGCAGACATAAATTGTAAAAGTGCCATTTGAGCTGTGGCATCCTGCATTGCTACTCTATCGGGAGCTAAATCAACATAATCTTTTCCGCCAGTAAATTCTTTTGTTGCTTTATCATAAAGATGGGTGTATAAAACTTTTTCGGTATAAGTTAATGGACGATTAACAATTTTTCGTATTTCGCTAAGTTTGCTTTTGTAGTTAGAATAAACTTTTTTAATCATATCATAATTTGCCGTCATAACTTTAACCTTTTAAGGATGAATGTAAATTTTTTAGTTGCACAAAGATAAGAAAATTGAATTTTAATAATTATATCTATTTCACTGTCTTAATTTAGGCGATAAATTTGTCGCCTAAATTTCCTGTCTTAGCTTAAGCTGTAAGTAAAAATTTCCAGATTTCAGTAAAGATTATCTCCAAAACCTGCCCAATTCCTAAATCCATAAAAATTAAAAACAATTCGTGTTTCATATAGAGAATATTTTTTTGTACGATAGTTGCTAATAGAGACATCAAAATATTAAAAAGATTTATTATGAACACAGGACAATCTCTTTTTAGCATTGGGGCGTTGCTAATTCTTTCATTAACAGTTCTAAAAATGAACAACTTTATTCTTGCGAATGATACTGTAATGCAAGATTCTAAACTTGGCATTTTAGCAGTATCTCTCGCTACTTCCCTAATTGAAGAAGCCAGCAAAAAAGCTTTTGATGAAAAAACTGTGGATACTGAAGTAACTTCTTACAACGATTTAACTAATTATCCGTTGGGACCTGGAGTCGGAGAAATTACAAACAACAGCAGCACATACAATGATTTTGATGATTACGATGGTTATGTTTTTCACTACAACCAGTTGCCTTTGGCAGAGTATGATTTAAAATGTGCTGTGTATTATGTAAAGGAAAATAATCCGGAAGTAAAAGTTGGATACAGGACCTGGCATAAAAAAATGG
Source organism: Ignavibacterium sp. (assembly GCA_018059515.1). GTDB lineage: Bacteria > Bacteroidota > Ignavibacteria > Ignavibacteriales > Ignavibacteriaceae > IGN3. Next base: position 24,636 of record JAGOXU010000013.1, on the reverse strand, counting down.
ATATTACAATCACAAGCAAATCTATGAGAGATACAGTTAGAATGTCAACTATTTACAGCTATTGGCATTTTAGATAAGGAAGTAAAATGGGCTATACAACTTTATTAGATATACTTGGTTCGGTTATAATTGGTGGAGTAATGATGACTATCGCTTACCGATTGAGCGATACAATAACTGAAAGAACTTATAACCATTCCGGTGAATTAACCATTCAACAAAATTTAGCTACTGCAGCACAGATTATTGAATATGATTTTAGAAAAATCGGTTATTGTAAAAATTGGAATTTGATTCCTGATCCCACTAAGGCTTTGCTTTATGCCGATACTTCCGAAATAAAGTTTTATACTGATATTGACGATAATGGAACCGTTGATTCAATCCATTACTATTTAGGTCCAACTTCAGAGCTAATTGGTTCTGGTAATCCAAGAGATAGATTATTGTATAGAGTGTTAAATGGAGAACCACATAAAAGTGCAAACCTTGGCATAACCCAATTTTATTTAGTTTACTTTGATGCGCTGGGTGATACTTTAACACCGCCAATTGGAATAAACGGCGGTGTTACATCTATCGAAATAAATTTAACTGTAGAAAGCACAGATGCTTACGATCAGAAATATTCAAAAGCTTTTTGGAGACAAATAAGAATGGTCTCAAGAAATTTAAGGAACAGGTAGGTTTAATATGGCAGGTAAAGCAACATTTTTAGTAATAATTGGTTTTACACTTGTGTTTATGGTTGCAATAAAAAACTTCGGACGAATATCTACAGATTCTGTTGGAAATATGGTTGAATATTACAGCGAGATGATTGCGCATAATATTTCTGTTAGCGGAGCTAATCTTGCATCAAATCAAATTTTTGTTGATCCAACCTGGTTGGGAGGCTACACAAATCAATCTTTTTCCGGCGGTAAGCTTGATGTTACCGTTCAAGTAATAGATGCCTATAAAAATATCAGACAAATAACTTCGATAGGCACATATCACGGCACTACAAGTGTAGTAAAGGTAACTCTTTCACCAAGTAAGTTCTCAAAATTTGCATATTATTCAGTTAACGAAGGAGGTACGATTTGGTGGACAGGAAATGATACTGTTTGGGGTCCATTTCACACTCAAGATTATTTAAGAGCAGCTTATCATCCGGTTTTTTATGGAAAGGCATCAAGTCTTAAAAAGCTTGTCTACTACAACAACAACAAAAATCAAAGCAAACCTTATTTTTTAGGTGGTTATGAATCTGGAATCAACCTTCCTATGCCGACAGATGCAATTGATAATATGGAAGCCGATGCTGATGCTGGCGGACTTAAGTTCAGTGGAAAAGATACTGTTTATATGTGTTTTGTAAATGATTCATTAAAATATAAATATTCTTACAGCGCACCCTATTCAACTCTTTATCTTCCGGATGCTTCTCCAAACGGAATGATCTTTGCAAAAAATTCTATTGTTAGATTACAGGGAACTGTTAAAGGACAATATACAGTTGCCTGCAATAATACAACAGGTGGTAAAGGCAAGGTTTTTCTGGATGATGATATTGTTTATAGTAAGGATCCAAAACAATTTCCAAACTCAACAGATATGCTTGGGATTTGTGCAGAAAATGATGTTCTAATAACAGAAAATAATCCAAATAAAAATGATATTAACATTCATGCATCCATATATGCCGAGAAGGGTGGGTTTGGAGCTGAAAATTATGATGATCGACCGCCAAGCGGCAACATAAATTTATTAGGCGGTATTATTCAGAACACAAGAAAAGCGGTTGGTACATTTAGCGGTTCATCAATTAATCATGGTTTTGCTAAAAGATATAAATATGATGAAAGGTTTATGTTAGCCTCCCCGCCATTTTTTCCTGGAACAGGCGGCTTTGAAATTGTATCTTGGCTTGAATAAAAAAAAGATATATTTAATTGGGGCAATAGTCTATTATTTATACTAGCCTCTGGACTATTCATTTCTTTATCTATACATTTTAGAAAAGCAAAAGGTAATTTAATTGAAAGAAACAATTTTACTAGTTGATGACGAACTGTCATATTTAGATTTACTTAAAAGTATTCTTCAGCACGAGGGATATGAAAACGTAATTACAGAATCAAATCCATTAAACGTTCCTCAAATATTAAAGACTCAAAATATAGATCTAATTTTGTTAGATATTTATATGCCGCAGATGAATGGTCTTCAACTGCTTGAGCAGATTACACCGGAATATCCAAACATTCCTGTTATAATTGTTACGGCTGTTGATGATAAAGAAATTGCATTGGAGGCAATAAAATTTGGAGCTTATGAATTTATAATCAAACCTCCGGATACAGATCGTTTACTGCTTACAATTCGAAGAGCGATTGGTTACAAGCTTTTAGAAAAAGAACGAGATGTTTTAAGATCGGAAGGCACTGTTGTAAAAGCAGATGAAAATAAATTTGCAAATATCATTTCCGATTCTGAAACAATGTACAAGGTTTTTAATCTTGTAGAAATATTTGCGCCAACTAATGAAACTATTTTAGTTGTTGGGGAAACGGGAACAGGAAAAGATCTAATCGCAAAAAAAATTCACGATTTATCTTCAAGAAAATCCAAACCTTATGTTGCTGTTAATCTTGCATCAATTTCACCTAATCTATTGGAAAGTGAATTGTTTGGAAATCTAAAAGGTACTTTGCCAGACTCTACAAGTGATAAGCAGGGTTATTTTGAGGAAGCAAACGGTGGAACTATTTTTCTGGACGAGATTGCGGAGCTGCCTAAAGAATTACAAGGCAAATTATTACGGGCAATTCAGTACAGCGAAATTTTTAAAATTGGAAGTTCTAATCCAACAAAATTAGATATTAGAATAATTGCTGCAACTAACAGAGACCTTTCTGATGCTGTAAGCAAAGGTAGTTTTCGTGCTGATCTTTACTACAGACTTAACCGTGGACATATTAGCCTTCCGCCGCTGCGCAAACGCGGCAATGATGTTATACTGCTATCTAATCATTTAATTAAAATTGCAAATACAACTTACAATAAAAATATTATAGGCTTAACTCGTGAAGCAATTGCACAGTTAAGAAATTATTCTTTCCCAGGTAACGTACGCGAATTGGAAAATGTTATCTTCAATTCCGTAGTTCAAGCAGATGATAATCAGCGTTTGAGCGTAGTTGAAATCCCAAGGATGAACGATGGCAGAGAACTTGAACTGCAAAAATCAGAAATTCTAATTTCGATAGAAGAAGCGGAAAAAAAACACATAACAAATGTTATGGGCGCTTTAAATAATAACGTAAGAAAAGCATCTGCTGTACTTGGAATAAGTGAAAGAACTTTACAAAGAAGACTTCAAAAAATTCGAGAAGATTGATCATCCAATCAAAAAAACGAAAAATATGACGCAGAAATTGGCGGGCTGTATTTCTGTTACATGTTTACTACGAAATTTTTACCGACATAAAATTATATTTTAACCAATACTACAAACATTTTTTCAGCACACTTTTTGTAAAATCCGTTATAATCTCTTTATCCCGCAGCCAAATGATTTGGGATAAAGAAAAACTTAAACTATAAATTATAAGGTTATAAAATGAAAGCGGCTGTAAATACATCAAACCTGATTTCGGATTTTAACTACGGAAAAGCTTTTGCAACAGAAAGAAAAAATGATTTTTCAATTATTATGAAAATTATTATTGCTTCTTCTTTTTTGTTTGCAATCGGTGTAATGATTTTTTAACAATCAAATTGCAAAATCATCATTCCTAATTAGCAATAAAATTGCAGAGTTGGGTACGATTAAAAATTTCTCTTTTTCAAACTCAATCTCAAAAGCTTCTTTTCTTAAAAAGATAGCCAAATCACCATCCTTTGCCTGCAACGGAATATACTTTACTTGATCCGTATTTCCCTTCCACGATTCATCCTCGCTTTGCGCAGATGTTGCGTAACCAGGTCCAACTTTAATAACATATCCGCTTTGGATTTTTTCCTTTTCTGCAACGCCTGCAGGTAAATACAATCCGCTGTTAGTTTTATTTGCATCTTCCTGTGGTCTTATTAATACTCTATCACCAACAACAATAAATTTTTGAAGACTTCTTATATCCATTATATAAACTCTTTTTTTAAAATGATTATTCAAAAATACAAATCTGTTTACAACTTAACTGCTTTCCGATATAAATTTTATTCGATAAATTTACAACAAATAATAAGCGACATATATTTTAATGAGTAAAGATTTTTGGAACGATAGATATTCTGATAAAGAATTTGCATACGGAATAAATCCAAATAAATTTTTTAAACAGCAAATTGAAAAACTTAAACCCGGGAAAGCATTATTTCTTGGTGAAGGTGAAGGTAGAAATGCCGTTTATGCAGCCACACTTGGCTGGAATGTTGATGCTGTGGATTTTAGCTCATCTGCAAAAGATAAAGCAATTAGTTTAGCCAATAAAAACGGTGTTACAATTAACTATGATGTGTGCGATCTAAATGAATATAATTTTAAAGAAAACTATTACGATTTAGTTGTTATGATTTTTCTCCACCTGCCAATCGAGCTAAGTAAAAATATTTTTAAGAGTAGTATTAAATCCTTAAAGCAAAACGGCAAAATGATTATTGTAGCTTTTAGCAAAGATCAAATCAACAACACTTCCGGAGGTCCAAAATCAATTGAGCTTCTATACTCTGAAAATGATATTTTAAGTTTGACCAAAAGTCTGAAAACTGAAATCTTAGAATTAAAAGTTATTGATTTAGATGAAGGCGAATATCACAAGGGCACGGCAAATGTAATTAGATTTGTTGGGGCAAAGATTTAATAGATGAAAAAAGTTTTATTCATATCATACTTTTGGCCTCCATCAGGTAAAGCTTCACTTCATTTGCCATTAGATATTATTCGTCATTTACCGAAAGATGAAATCGAACCTATAATTTTAACAGTTGAAGATGAAACTTTTACGCAAAAAGATGAAAGTCTTTTAAGTAAGGTTGACCCAAATTGGAGAGTAATAAAATCAAAAGCACTTGAACCATTTGATATTTATCGAAAATTTATCGGCAAAAAAAAGGATGAAAAACTTGTTGCATCAGAAACTATATCGCTTGAAAACAAAAGCCTTGCACATCGTATTTCAATTTGGATAAGAATGAATTTATTTGTTCCGGATGCAAGAGTTGGCTGGAATTTTACTGCAATAAAAGCGGCAAAGAAATTTTTAGCTAAAGAAAAGATAGATGCAATCGTATCAATCGGTCCACCGCACAGTTCACACTTAATAGGATTAAAATTAAGTAAGATGTATTCTATTCCTCACATTCCTGTTTTAATTGATCCCTGGGTTGATATTATTTATTACAAAAACTTTAAACGTAATAAACTCACACTAAAGCTTGATAATCATTTTGAAAAATCCGTTCTGCAAAATGCAAAGCAAGTTGTGTTTGTTACAAAATCCGCTCAGGAAGATTACTTAAACAAGTATCATTTTTTAAAAGGTAAATCAACTGTTTTTTATTGGGGATATGATGCTGATTCGTTTGACAAAGTTGAGTTGAATAAAAAAATTCATAAAGAAAAAACATTAGTGCATGCGGGTAATATTTTTGCATACCAAAATCCAAAAAAACTTTGGGATCAGATTAAGATCGAAAATGAAAATGGAAACAAGATTAAGATCAAGTTTATCGGAACTGTTGATAATGAAATTTTAAATTATATAGATAGTATTGGATTAAGTAATTCTGTGGAAGTCGCCGGTTTTCTTTCATATCCAAAAATGATTGAACAAATTTACAATGCAGATATGCTGTTAGTTTGTTCATCCGAGCCGCGCCACGTTCCGGGAAAATTATTTGAAGCAATGCGAACCGGAAATCCAATCATTGCCTTCGGTGATAACAACACAGAAGTAAAGCAAATTCTTATCGATGCTGATGCAGGAATGATGTTCAATTATGATGAAAGCGTTGCTGAGTTTTTTAAGAAAAGTTTTATAAAAAAAGATGATCACCAAAACATAGTAAAATATGATCGCGCAGTTATATCAAAAGAATTTGCTGCTTTGATAAAATCTCTCTAAAATTTATTCATCACTTCCACAACTTTATAAATCTCATCTTCAGTATGCCCAAACGAACAAGGTAAGCTTAATGTTGTATTATGAATCTCTTCCGAAATTGGATAGCTGCCAGTGATAATATTCTTCATTGCGGTTTGTTTGTGCGGTGCAACCGGATAATGAATATCAGTTTTAATTTCATTATTTAATAAATAGTCGCGCAGCTTATCCCGTTTTTTATGGCGCACATTAAAAATATGATAAACATCAAAATAATTTTCATCAACAAAAGGTTTTATAAAATCTGATTTAAGATTTTCTAAATAAATTTTTGCAAGTTTTCTTTTGTGCTCATTAATTTCATCAAGTTTTTTTAGTTTGATATTTAAAAATCCAGCCTGAACTTCATCCAATCTTGAATTATATCCAACAACTTCATTATAATATTTTACATCAGAGCCGTAATTTCTTAATCGTTTAATTTTTGCTGCAAGAGAATCATCGTTTAATAAAATTGCACCGGCATCACCTAAAGCACCAAGATTTTTTGTTGGATAAAAACTAAAAGCGCCAAACTCGCCAAAAGTGCCGGTAAGCTTTCCTTTATATTTTGCACCGTGAGATTGTGCGCAATCTTCAATCAATTTTAAATTCTGTTTTTTGCAAATCGAAATAATCTCATCCATCGCACAACTTTTACCGTAAAGATGCACAATCATTATCGCTTTAGTATTAGCAGAAATACTTTGTTCAATCTTCTTTGGATCAATATTGTAAGTAGTAATATCAGGCTCAACTAAAACAGGTTTTAATCCTGCATGCAGAATAGAAAGAATTGTTGCAATGTAAGTGTTTGATGGAACAATCACTTCACTTCCCTTTTCAAACTCAAATGCATTTAGCGAAAGCAGAAGCGCATCAAGTCCGGATGCAACTCCAAAACAATATTTGGAATTATGGTAGGATGCAAAATGTTTTTCAAACCTCTCAACTTTTTTACCGAGTATAAACCAGCCGGAGTTTAAAGTTTCTTCAAAAGACTTTTTGTATTCATCAAAAAAAATTTTATTTGAACAAAAAAGATTTTCGTACTCTATCACTTGTATTCCTCATAAATATAATCTGCAGGATCAAACTTTGTACTTGCAAAAACTAATAACACAGCGTCTTTAGAAAAATGATGCATAGTATGCCAATCATAAGTTTCCAATAACAAACATTTACTTGGATGATCTAAAAGAAAATCTTCTTTCGTCTTGCCGTCATTGTTAGAAACTATGCAGCTACCGTGGATACAAACCGCAGCCTGTCTTGTAGTTTTATGTCGATGCCCGCCGCGCACGGAATCATCAACTCCATAAATATAAAACACTCTCTTAGATTCAAAAGGAATTTGATCTTCGATAACCGTAAGATTGCCTCGTCTATCTGAAATAGTTTTTAAGGATATAAGTTTTGCCATAAGTTATTTTATAAAATCCGATTTATTAAAAATATTATAAACGCCTGTCAGCTTTCTGTAAATATACAACAAAGGTGTTTTCCAATCACTTGGCTTTTGTGTTGCACCATTTGGATTGAATGAGCTATCAAGTTTTGCGATTTCTGATTTTATTTCTTCCAAATACTCGATATATGGTTTATAGAAAGTGTCTAATACATTCTTGTTTAATGTTCTTCTTCCTAACTCTATTTGATCATTATTAAAAAACCTTAAATAATGAAAATGATAGAACACAGCATTAAACTGTTTACCAGAATTAATTTCAGTTCCGATTAAATCTCTATCCACATATTTAAAAGAATATTGTTGAATATTCCATGCTGCCAATCCACCTCCGAGATTTTGCATAACGTGAACGCCCTCAAATCTTTCGGTCCAATCATCAAGATAAAGCTGATCACCAAATTTTCCGTCTTCAAATCGATTATAACACCATTCGATACATCGGTCCCGCCACCATTTTAGAGCCTTCAAAGCACGATCATCATTTTTGAATGTTACAAACTGCACACAATATTTTCCGCTTTTTAATTCTTTATTATATTGAGGGGAGTAACGATGTTCGGTAATTAGAATTGATTTATCACCCATTTCATCAAAAAGAACTTTGGGTGATGAATAGAAAAAAATATCTGCATCAATATAGGTGCAATTATCCACTTTAAAATTCTCAAGTACATAAAGAATAGTTGATGAAGTTGAAGTCCAGCAATACTCTGCGATTGATCTGGTAGGTTTAACTTTTAATAATTTTTCATCTTCAAACTCATTAAGAGAAATGATTGTAGCATTTTTAAAATTTATTTTTTTAAGAACGTTAAATGATTTTGCATCAAACGCAAAAATATATAAATGAAAATCAATGCAATGTTTTTCTAACGAACGGTAACAGGCAATGCCGCGTGTAAGATAATTTGAATCGAATAATGTGCAGAAGTTATGCATGGTTATTTTTTCTTTGCAAGTACAATGTTGTCTAAATACAAATCATTATTTCTCGGTAAGATTATAGAGACCAATATTCCTATGATTGTGACTGGAGCTATAATTAAAATCAAGGAAAGGTTTTTTAACACAATATTCTTACGCGTAATTTTATAGACGTATGCATTAAATAACTGAGCTATAACTCTGAAATCATTAATGCTTTTCCTGCTTTCAATTATTTCAAAACCATTTTTATTTAACAATGATTTTAATCCAAACGAAGAGTAGCGAGCATAATCATAAGGCTGTTCATGCTCATCCCAAACAAACGGGACTGTTAATAGTAGTTTTCCATCAGTTTTTAACACACGATTTATCTCACTTAAAAATTCGTCCGGACTAAAAATATGTTCTAAAACCTGATTTGTAACAACGGAATCAAACTCTCCATCATCAAAAGGAAATATTTTTCCATCGTAGTAATAATCTGCTTTTTTCTTATCGTTGTCTATTCCGGTATCATATTCTAATCCAATATACTCATCACTTTTGAATAAATGCTGATAGGGTTTTGTACCGCAGCCCACATCAAGAGTTTTGCCGGTAATGTTTTTCCCAAGCTCAGCTAAATTCTGTTGCAAACCTTTACGAGCTATGTAAAATGGATTAAGAAAGATTCCAATAAAACCGGGATTAAACTGTTGTTTTAAAATCTGTTTCTTAAGAAAACTTATCATTGAGTTTTCCTGAGAAGGAATACAGGAATTTGTTCAAACAGGTTGGGAAAAATTTTTATTAAAAAATCCTTAACCGGATTCCCTGACTTTATTGATTTCTTCTCCAAAATTTCCAATCCACCAACTCGATTAACGAGCGTTTTAAAATCTTTAATCGACAGTTGATGAATGTGTCCGGTATCAAACCAATGATAACCAAACAATCCATTAATTGGCATTCTACCTTTAAAGAATAAATCAAATCTATTTTTATAAAACGCAAAATTAGGAAAAGAAACAATCTGATATTTTGCAATCCGTTTCATTTCAGACATTAGAACCTCGGGGTACATCACCATTTGAATTGTAACATTGCAGATTGCGTAGTCAAACGTATTATCATTGAATGGAAGTTTTTCATCTATTCGTCCTTGAGAAACTTTTAATCCTTTCGCTATACAAGTATCAACACCGCTCAATGATAATTCAATTCCTTGCCCAATAACTTTTTTCTTGTCAATAAGTTTTTTTAGTAACGAACCATTACCACAACCTAAATCAATAACTTTTGATTCAAATGAAATAATTTTAACAATATATTCATATTCAGCACGATTCTGGAACTGATTTTCAGAATATATATAATTTCTATTATCATCCCTGCCGGGAACATCGATACTTTGATTTATCATAAAGATATTTTTTTTTCTTTTAAAGATAAAATTTAATTGAAGGATAAAAAAGAAAGGTTAAATGTGGGCACACAATTGTTTGAGAATCATGTGCCCTAAGTCTATATTAATTCTAGTTAAGATATTTTAGAATAACTCCATCACTTCCAACAATCCATCCGTTACCCTCGTTTGTAAAAAATATTGAGTTCAACCATTTATCAGTTCCGCTATTTACATCATTCCAGGTTTCACCGCTATTACTTGTTTTAAATACTAATCCGTTATATCCAACAATAAAACCAATATCTGAAGAAACAAACCAAGCTGAATCGACCATTTAGTTTTTTCATACACGCGCCCTCATGCAATAAATATGTTTGCACAGTAACTAAAAATTAAATCTAATATCAAATAATAATAATATTATTTTTGGTTGATGCTATGAGTAATTACTAAATAATGATTCTTTATTGCAGTCAATCATTTTTTACCTTTTTTTAAAAAAGAATAATTTAATGAAGATAAAAATGAAATAATTTTTGATCCTAAGCTTGGTCTAATCGAATCAAAATATTCTTTAATAGCATATTTAGCTCCATTATCCTCTTGAGTACCAATCAATTTCAAATCAATCTTTTTATCTGATATTTCAGAATCATAAACATTGGTTTCTTTTACATGAGTTCCTTCCCCATCCGTGCCGATATTTTTTACTAAGGATTTACCCGGATATAGTGTCAGCTTATTTTTTATAAAAGCAGATGCGTGCCACCTGATTGCCCAGGAGTCATTTTTTTTTGCTATTTGTTTTTTAAGCATTTTAATATTTTTTACAGAACCACCAAGATCAAAATCATTAAATAGATTATTTTCTTTTAACTGATTTAATAATTTTCTTCCATCAGGTTCAAACAAATCCCATCCTCGTTTCCATGTAGCCCACCCCCAGCAGTCTGCACCTTTAATAAAAAAGGTTTCCGGTAATTCTCTTTTTATCGGATAAATGTAACCATGGATACTTATTACATTTTCTTCCTTTTCATATAATTCTAATGCTTCATTCATATACTGAAGAAAGTATGGCGATGTAACAAGGTCATCTTCAAGAACAATTACTTTGCCTAATTTATTTATTATTTCACTCACTCCTGCTATTACTGAATTAGCGAGTCCAAGATTTTTATTGCTTTCAATTATGGAAACGGAATTAAAACCTTTGATATTTTTTATCAGTGAGCGAACATTATCTACTTTTATTTTATCATCATCATTTTTATAACCATCGGAAAATATATAGAGATTACTTTCTGAAGCAAGATTATTAAGTCGCAAAGCTTCAATAGTTTTTTTGGTATGCTCAATTCTGTTATAAACAAATAGAGAAACTGGAGCAAGTTCATTTATCTTAAATATTGTTGATGATGTGTTCACAACTAGTCAGTGTTTCTCATATAAGTTTGAAAGAGCTCTCTGGACTAACCATCGATGTGATTCGATTCTGATATTATGAAGAAGTAATAAGAATTGATTTTCAGAATATCCTTTAAAAAGTAATCTTCTAAAAAATATTTTTGTAATCTTCAGCAAAGACTTTTCAGAAGCAATTTCAGTTATAAAACCGTTGTAATAATTTTTATATCTTTCGTTCCAAAGTTGAATAGATATTGAGTTCATTTCACTTAAATAATCTTTACTCTGCAATTTATTATATAAGTGAGTCAGATAGTTTTCAAATTCAGAATCAACATAAAGGTCAGTAATGCCTTTAATTCTTTGGATGGGAATAATATCGTATTTAATTAATTTTGTTGATTCAAATTCCATTGAAACAATAAAACTTTTATTCCAATACGGGTTATTACTTTTCATATCAAAATAAAAATTTCCCAAACTATAAAATATCATTTTATCTTTGTATGATTCCCAACCTTGTGGAACATGCGGATGATGTCCGATAATCAAATCAACACCTAAATCAATAATTTGCTTGTACCTTGATCTCCATTCTGGGAGTGGGAGTTCAATTTCTTCAACTCCAGCATGAATTTGAACTATCAAGTAGTCAACTTCTTTTTTTGCTTCTGAAATTTTCTTATCAACTATTGAATGATTGACCCACGCATATCCGCTTTGTTCGGATGAACCTTCCATTATACTGCCAAATTCAGCTTCACAGAATGATAAAAACCCAATAGTAAAGTCAGGAATTGAAAATACTTTTAGTTGATAAGCTTCCTCAAAATTTTTACCGGCGCCAACGGTAAGTACATCATTAAAAAAAACAGTGGTGTTGTTCAGAGCTTGTTCACCAAAATCATAAATGTGATTATTTGCCAAGTTGATAACATTAAACCCTGCTTCTTTAATTAAAGAACCTGCATTAGCGGATTGACATAAATAGGAACCAACTTTGGAGATTTTTGTTGCTTCGCCTAAAACTATTGGCGCTTCAAAATTGCAGGATATAATATCATGCGTTGATAGGAAAATTCTGAGTTCATCAGAAATAATTTTGTTAGAGTTATTATCGCTGATAAATACATCCCCAGCGAATACTGCTTTCCATTTAACACTCATGATAATACATCGGTTATTTTTTGAATTAGAAATAGTTTTTTTCCGCTTTTGGTCGGTTGAATATTTTCAACATAAGAAATTTTTATTTCCACATCGGCAGCGCTTTTAATTTTTTGAATTATCTCTTTTTCGTCTTCATCAGAAAAATTATCATCTTTAACTATATTGAATTCTATGTAACCGGCTTTCTCCTGAATAATTTGCCATTGTTTAATCTCCTTAAAAGCCTGGTAATGTTGACCAAATATAATTGCTGTCAGATATATTTTATGACTATGTTTGTCTAAAATAAAATCCTGAGTTCGTCCCAATATTTTTTCAAAAGTAACAATCCCACCGGCTCTTGATTTCAGAATTGCTCTATCACCTGTTTTGTACCGAATGAAAGGCATAGCGAAATTAATCAAACCGGAAACGACAACTTCACCTTCATCTCCAGGATTTGAATCTTCACCATTTTCATTTAGCACTTCTAAGTAACCATAGATTGGTGATGATTTTAAATCATAAGATTTGCTTTCACTGTAACAGAATAAAGTTTTCTCACCTTGACCATATTCAAGAAAGACTTTGGAATGAAATGCTCTTTCAATAATAATGCGCTGTTCCTCAGAACAGTATTCGGCAGTTAAGTTTATACCTTTTATTTTAAATTCAAGGTTTATTTTATTCTGTAAAATGTATATTGAAAGTTCATGAAAGAATGATGGGTAACCACGAAATATGGTAGGTTTTAATTCGAGAATTTTATCAACATAAAAATTGATATTTCCTTTATTTAGATACAGTGCCGAAAATCCCCAATCTCCCCAAATTGAGTGATCCGGGTACTTAATCCAAAAAGTGTTTTTCATTCTAAGTTTATTGTTTAATCTGATTCCCCCGCTATCAACAATCAAATCTCCCGGCTTCCAGCCCATTAAGTGATATAAATATTTATGATGTGCGTTATCTACCGCAATTGAATTCATATCTGTATAAAATTCCAATGGCTCGCCAGTACTTCCTCCTGTATTTGATTTTCGTCGTTCAGTCGTTTTAGTTTTTGTTGATAAAATTTTACTGGCATTTTGTTTAATGATCATTTTATCTAAAAATGGAATTCGTTTAAAATCCCGAAGTGATGCAACAGATATGTTATTTTGATAAAATAATTCATTGTAATAAGGACAATTTACATAAGCATATTCTAACAGTTTTGTTAGTCTTGCTTCTTGAATTATAACTTGTTCATCGATATCTATTGAGGGAAGCAGAAGAAGTTCATTAAAAGTTTTTTTTTCCAGATAAATTAAATCTTTCCGAATATTTTTGCGGTAAAAATTTTTTAATCCGGGAATTTTGCTAATTATTTCTATTACACTGTTAGTAAGAGCCACATTAGTCCGTTATTTTTTCTAAATAATATCCATTACCATGAAAAAAGTATGGTTTAATCTTCAATCCATTTTCGTCCGCAAATTGTTTTACTGCGTGTTGAACCGGGTACACACCACTATCATTCCACAACCAATCATCTCCAAATAGTATTCCACCTTTTTTTATTTTAGGCCAGGCATGAGTTAAATCCTCATAACATCCTTTCTCTGAGTGATCACCATCTATATAAATAAAATCTAGTATGCCATCTTCAAGATTCTTTAATGCCTCTACTGACCGCTGTCGCAATATTTTCACTTTGTTGATCAATCCAAGGTGTTTTATATTAAAGATAAATTGGTCATAAATTGTATCCACTTTTAATTCTTTTGCTCTTTCAATATTAGTCGTAAGCAAAGTTTTTTCCTGATTAAAATCATTCCAACCATTAATGTCCCAGGTATCAATACAATAAATATATGATGACGGATTATTAAGAAAATTATTAATGAACCAGATCGCACTCCTCCCTTTCCAACTTCCAACCTCAGCAAAAACTAAGCTATCATCGGATGAAAATTTTTTATTCAATACTCTCTTTAATAATTTTTGATTTTTAAACCAATCTTCACCTAAATCGAACTGCATAAGTTATCTCCAAATAAAAGACTTAAATAACTGAATAGAGCTTTCTCTTGTTTTTTTTATAAACAAGGGTATAACTAATACAGAAAAACCGTAAGAAGTTATCGTAGCAATTGCCGCTCCTTTTCCTTGCATTATAGGGATCAAAATAAAATTCATCACAACATTTAGCAAACAAGCGCCAGCAGTATAATAAAAACTATATTTTTGTAAATTTTCGTTTATCAACCAGGCTCCTCTTGCAACACCTTGAAAGACAAATATGCCTGCCCAAATATTCAATGCTAAGATTTCTTCTGCTCCTGCATACTGATTTCCATAAAGTATATCTATAATATATCCAGAAAAGAATGTTGTAAATAATGCAATCACTATTCCAATCCAAGTCATAACGGCGTATAGTTTTGCCATCCTCCTATAATACAGTGCTTCGTCTTGTTGTTTTGTTTCAACAATTACAGGGAATACGGAACTAACAATTGTCATAGGTATAAAGTACCAGACTTCAGCCAATCTTACGGCTGCTGAATAAATACCTACAGATTTATCACCAACAAGTTCTTTTAACATTATCTGATCGATTCGCATATAAAACATTATTGCCAAGCTGGAAAGGATTAATGGCCAGCTCTCTTTTAATAGCTCTTTTGCTTTTGATATTTTTATTCTCCAAGAGAGTAATTTTTCTTTTGAATAAACATATGTTGAAATAAGAAGTAACCCGCTTAAAATATTTTCAAGTAAAATAGCAATAGCAAAAGTAATAATTGAAGCATCCAGAATGATTAATAGAATTCTTAAAATCGATATAGTAACAAAAGAAATATTTTTTGCATAGACAGTATATTTAGATTTTAAATTTGCCTGAAACCAAAAATCAATCACATCCAGAGATTGAAATGCTGTGCCAATAGAAATAGCAGCAATCAAAAGCAAACTTAGTGTATCGCCTGGTCTGATAATGCTAATTAACAGAATACTAAGCGTAATAAGAAGGATGCTCCCAACAATTCTTAAAAAAAAAGCGGTTCCAATAATTTCATGCTTATCATTAGGAAACAGCACTAATTTTCTAACTATAATTTGATCGAGACCTAAGGATGATATTACACTAATTATAGATACAAAGGCGATACTGTAATTTAGCAAACCGAAATCGGAAGGACCGAGATATCTGGCTATCAAAACCGTTGTAACCATCCCCAGGCTTAGTTTCAATATTTTATCGCCTAAAAGCCAGCTAAAATTTTCAAAGACAAGTTTTAATTTTATTTTACTATTTTCATCTACAGGAATAACCTTAGTAAAAAGTTTATTAGTAAATGAATTTCGTTTTTTCATATTCTGAATTTGATTTGCGGCAACTTTGAATAAATGAACAAAAATAATTGCCGTATTTTTTTTTAATACAGGAAATTGATAAAAGTGCTTACTTTGATTTTGATGTTTTTTTCTTTTTAAGTTCAATAAAAACAGAAACGATCAATCCAAGTACTACAAGAGAACTCAAGAATAGAGAAACATTCTTTGCAATAAAAAAACTTTCAGGCGCATAATTAAACTCAACTAAGTGTTTACCGGCAGGAACAACTATACCGATAAAACCATGATTAGTTTTATAAGTTTTTGTTTCTTTTCCATCAATGGCTGCCTTCCATCCCGGAAGATAAGTATTGCCAAAGAATAAAAAGTTATTTCCCGTAGCATTTACATCAATTACTGTTTTTGCTTCTTTATAATCTTTTATAATTGAATATGCGGTACTATCCGGTTGATCTGTTATTAAATCCTCTTCAACAAATGCAATATCTTTTGGATCGATTACAGAATTTTTTACGGCATTCAACATATCAATAGGTGCTTTATTTTCAACCCTGTTTACAAGGTATGCACGCGGCAGTACATTTTCATTTTGATAAACTACAGTATTTTCATTTGTAAGGATAGGCGTAAGCCCTTCAAACATCCCAGGTTTATCAACTACAATATATTTAACGTTTAACATTTTCCACATTACGGGATTTGCAGGACCAACAACATCCATATAATCTTGATACGCTCTGGGTTTTATTCCAGAGTAGCCATAAAAATCTTCTACCAAAAAATAGGCATTAAAGTTTGAGTTAGAAGTAAATGAACCTAATGATCCATCTTGTTTAAGATTTAATAATCTGAATGGTTCTTTATCATTCTGATTTTTAATTGCAGTTATATAATCCGGCTCGGAAAACAAATTACTCTTATCTGGATTATCAATATATTTAGCACCGCGTGCATCAATTCTCCACAAATCCATAATAGATAACAGAATTACAATTACAACAAATACATCTGCACTTATTTTAAATTTGATATAAAAATATGCCAGCCAGAAAAGTATAGCAGAAAAAGCCATCGCCATCATTAAATCTGTTGTAAACATCTGGGATGCATGAGGTGCAAGTGCCTGATATTGTTGTGCAAGTCGTTGATTGCTTGCCGAGATTGTAGAAGTGTAATCATTAATTCTACCGGTAAACCAATCAGCGATTGCACTATTGCCAATTAAAGAAAGGATAAATAATCCAAGAAAAACCAATCCGATATTTCTGATCAACAATAAATACTTTTTGTCTTTTTCATTTCTAAGATTTATTATTTTCATCAATCCCAATCCTGCAAGCACGGGCATACTCATCTGAACTAATACGAGAATCATAGAGGGAACTCTGAACTTATCAAAGTATGGGAAGTAATAGAAAAGAAAATCAAAAAGAATTGGAAATGTTTTTCCAAAAGAAACAAGAAGGGCAAATCCAGATAGAATTGTTAAATACCGTACAAATGGATTTTTCCAATCCATTATAATTGCGATTAAAGCAAGGAAGAAAACTAACACACCCATATACATTGCAACATCAACAAAACGCATTTGCCCAAAGTAAGTGTTTACTTCCACAGATTGATTGTTTGTTAATGGACCTTTATACGTTGAGTTTCCAAAACCAAAATATGAGGGAACTATAAATGTTAAAACTTCTCCCGGTGAGAAAGACCATTCAGTATGATAATCATAATAATCTGATGAAGATTTATCCTGATTAGTTGAAGCTTTTTCTAAAATACCCTCTGTTCCCCGAGTTGAGTATGGAGTGTATTCATATATCTGGGTCAGGTTATCAGATTGGATAAGAATTGCAATAACGGATGCTAGTACAAATATTCCGGCTGATTTTATGATATTGTTTCTCAGCTCAAAATTTTTCTTTGCGATTGAATGACTAAAGAAATAAACAAAGTAGATTCCAACAGCAAGCAGCGTATAAAATATTATTTGAACATGAAATCCCTGTATAAAAAGTTGTAGAGCAATTATTAGGATAAAAATATCTAATAATTGGATTTTCTCTTTCATCCTCAATAACATTAAAAAAATGAGTGGATACATACAAAGTGATGTTAACTTTGTAACATGACCAATGTAAAGAAATACAATCAAACCAGTACTAAAACCTGTTACAACTGCAGTAAATAAGCTTACGAGGGTATTTTTCGTTAAGTATTTCATTAAGAAAAAGCTTGTTATAGATAAAATAATCAACCTTAACGACCATACTGCATAATCAACTTTAAAAAAGAATGAAAAGATTTGTGTTAGAAAATACATACCTACTTGAATCAAATTAAAAAATGGAAATTCAGTACCCATTGCATAAGCCGGCATACCACAAAATATATTCGGGTTCCACAACGAAAAGCCTTCTCGTTCCTGAGCAATATATGGTTTCATGCTTTCCATATTAATAATATCACCCGACTGAAAAGTTTTATCTCCAAAGTACAATGGATTTAGAAAGATTAAAAATAGAATTACTATCGTAAGAAGCACGATCCAGATATGATGTTTAGCAGGAATGAATTCATCAAAATTAAATTTTGATAAAAGACTTTCTGATCTTGGCTTAGTTTGGTTTAAATTTTTCTTTGCTTTAGACATTATAATTCCAATAAATTTATTTTTCTGCTATAAAAGTTAATCCTGTACCAACTTTATTAGTTGATCTGAAATCAAAAAACATAAAAAGTAACGTGAATGGAAAAGTAACTAAAAAATAAAAAGGAAGAAGCACTAAAAATAGTTTAGAAATATTTACCATTAGTATAGGGTATTTGATGCCCAAACGCCATGCTAATGTTCCCCAAAATCCGTAAGTGTAAAATGATCGATTTGTTCTAAATCCAAAAGGGTGAAGTTTTGATTCAAGATCTTCAATAGAGTAGCCATTGCGTGCGTGTTCGCCAACAAAACTTTCATCCTCATCATCATGAACATCACTGCCTCCAAATATGGATGGAGTGTTAATGAGTAAAAAACCACCGGGTTTTAATGCCTCATAAAAATTTTCAAAAACTTTCACATCTTCAATGATATGTTCCATAACATCAACACTAACAATTAAATCAAATTTTTCTTTATGATCTATGCTTCTTAAGTCTTCAACTCCAAAACTTATTCGCTTTGCATTAATATTTTTATAAAACTTTTCAATATCTTTTATCCATTCTTTCTTTACATCTACAGCATAAATTGAACAGGGTGAAAGATGTTTTGACATAAAATATACATATTGACTATATCCGGTTCCTGCATCATAAATACTTATGTTCTTATCCTTAAAAGTTTTTCTGATCCTTTTAAGTTCTCTTCTTACATACCAAGAACGAAGAAACATCAAATCCAAAATCTTAAAAAACAGAATTCTAAATGAAGGATGAATTTTTATAAATTTTGCAAAAATATTTTTTACCGGATCGTAGTGCATATTAAAAGTTTAAGTTCAAACCGCCGCAGCGGACAAGGTTTAAAAATTAATTAATTCAAACATCCCTTTAACAAAATTCTGCCAGGAGTATTTATCTTTAAGAGAACTCATGTTATCAGTGAATTCTTTTTCTTTGTTTTCATGATAAAAACGGATTATTGCCTCTGCAAGTTTTTCAGGGTTTTCTTTTTCAACAACAAAGCCTGTTTTCTCATCTTCAATCACTTCACCAATACCGCCAACGTTTGTTGCAATAACAGGCATACAAAAGTTTACAGCAACCTGCACAATTCCACTTTGTGTTGCAGATTTATAAGGAAGAACAACAGCATCCGATGCCGAAAAATAGCATTTAACATCCGCAGTTGGAATAAAATCTTTTTTTAGAACGATAGCATCTTCAAGTTTATGTTTTTCGATCAGCTTAACGTACTTTTCTTCTGGTTCATAAAACTCGCCGGCAACAATTAATTTAACATCAAGTGATTTTCTTACAATAGCAAAAGCCTCTATCAAAACATCCAGACCCTTATAGTCTCTTATAAATCCGAAGAACAAGAGGATTCTTTTATCTGTTAATTTAAGGTTTTTTTTAGCTTCTTCTTTATCTGTTCTTTCTCCAAATAATGAAAATACCGGAAGTGGAAGCAGCTTATATAAAGGATTCTTTATAAATAAAAAAAGATCTTTCTTAACCTGATCGGATAAGGGAATAAAATAATCCATCTTCTTTAAAAAGTATTTTGATAAAACTTTATCACCAAGCCTTCTTTCGTGTGGAATAATATTATGACAAACTGCAATCAATTTTGCTGCTGAGCTTTTTTTAATTTTTCCTGCTATCCACCCATAACAAGGTCCAAAAAATGGAAGCCAATGTTTAAAGATTACTAATTCAGGTTTAAAACTTAAAATTCTTTTTGCAGTTGAGTTCCAGTTAAATGGATTTATTGAATCCAAAATAACTTCTGTTTCTATCTTATCAATAGTTTCACCAACTTCAATTTGCGATTTACCAGGGAATAAAAAATTGGGATACTGACGTTTGAAAGTAATTAAAAGAACATCGTGATCTTTTGAGAGTTCTTTATAAAGCAGTCCAGCAGAATGCGCAATTCCACCTCTTAGCGGATACGCAGGCGAAACAATTACTATTTTCATTCTGCTATTTTAAAGGCGGGATAAATTAATGAAAAATTTCTAATTACGATCTTTAATAACATATTCTCTTTCACTTTGGTTTTGATGAACAAGCATTTCACCAAGTAATCCAACTGAAAAAAACTGCACACCAACGATTATCAACAGCATACCAAGAAACAACATTGGTCGATTACTTAGAGGTTTTCCGCTTAACCATTCAACTGTTAAATATCCATTTACGATAAGACCAACCAAAAATGATAATGCTCCTAAGAATCCGAAAAAGTGCATCGGGCGTTTAACATATCTGCTAACAAATGTTACCGTAATAAGATCAATAAAACCTTTAAAGAACCTTGACATACCAAATTTTGTTTTACCGTATCGGCGCTTGTGATGTTTAACAGGAATTTCTGTAACGGTAAATCCCTGCCACTTTGCAAGAACAGGAACGTAGCGATGAAGCTCGCCGTAAACATTTAAATTTTGTACAACTTCTCTGCGATATGCTTTTAAACCACAATTAAAATCGTGGATTTTTATTCCGCTTATTATTCTGGTTACAAAGTTGAAAAATCGAGAAGAATATTTTTTTATAAACGGATCAAATCGTTCCTTCTTCCAACCTGAGCAAAGATCAAATCCTTCATCAAGTTTTTTTAGAAGATTTGGAATTTCGTGCGGATCGTCCTGCAAGTCTGCATCCATAGTAATGATTGCATCACCGGTTGCAGCTCTAAATCCTACTTGCAAAGCAGCGGACTTGCCATAATTTTTTCTGAAACTTATAAACTTTATTCGGTTATCAGTCTTTCCTGCATCTTTAATAATTTTTAAAGAACCATCTGTACTTCCGTCATCAACAAAAATTACTTCATAAGGTTTGTTGAGTGGTTTAATTGCTTTTCTAATTTCATTTAGCAATGGAAGAATTGATTCCTCTTCATTAAAAAGTGGAATGACTAAAGAAATTTTTTGAAAACTAACCTTGGTTGATTGAACTTGTTCATCTGAATTTCTGGGCTTGTAATATCTTTTTTTGGGATAATATCGTCTGCCGCCTTTACGATAATTATTTTGCGATTGTCCCGTCCCGCTTTTTTCGGTTTGATTAGATTGATTTGGTTTATTTTGTTCTGTATCTGCCACATTTACCTTTGTTAATTTACCCTCAAAATTAACCGAATAATGGGTTAAAAACAATTTAAGCACGGGGTTTGATTTTAATGTATTGATTTCGAGTTATAAAATATTGAGTTTTTACCAAGCTTTCATAATAATAATCGGTATTCTTAGATAATTTCGTTATAGAACATAATTCGATTTGAAACTTCAATTTTAGAAATGTATTTTAGCAATACAAAACCTGTTAATAAATTTTCAGGATACTTTTTATTAGGAGTTTGGTTTGACAAATCATATACAAAAGTCAACAGATACAATAAAACTTCAAGTTGATGTATTGATCATCAAAGAAGAAGATTATATTGTTGCTTATTGCCCAGCATTGGAACTTTCGAGTTATGGTAAAACTAAATCTGAAGCCAAAGCTGCATTTGAAGTAGATATAAAAATATTTATTGATGAGACTTTTAAAAGCGGCAATCTTGAAAAATACTTATTAAAACAAGGATGGACATTACAACAGATTCCAGAATTAGATTATCAACCTCCTCACATCCCATTATCTATTACCAATAAGGCAATTAATGTCATTTCTCATAATATAGCCCTGCCAATTAGCTAATTTTTCTTTTTTGATTTTGCAGTTTTTTTAGATTGCAATAATTTGATCTCCTCATCAAACTGCTTTTGAGAAATTCCCAAGTTTAAAAGACTCGTATGAATATGTAATCTTGGAACCATATCATGCTTTGGAACTACAGTGCATGGTCTTAACAATGGTTTATCTGGATTATTCCATACCTCATGGCTGGCTTCAGTTCGGATGTGTTTTAATCCCTTACTTTTTAGGAACTCTTTCCAGAGTTTTATAGAAATAGGTTTCATTTAGTTTAATTTACTTTTAGTGATTAAATCCTATCGAAAAATATCTCACAAAATTATTTTATTAAACAGCAAGAATTATTTTTAACTATTTAACAATAAGAAAATTATAATAAAATGTCATACTGATTATTATCAGGATTCTTTGCATCTGAACTAATTTGCGTATTATATTTTGTTTAATACCGATTGATTTTTCTTTATAGTCAGTTTATTAGAAAGTGTAATTGTTAATTAACTTAGTGAGACCAAATGCCAAAAGTAGTAAATATCGAAAAATGTTTTGAGAAGTTTAGCGATACTTTTTCACCAAAAATAGTGGGTGAGCTAAACGGGCAACACATTAAAGTTGCACGATTAGAAGGCGATAAAGTGCCTTGGCATACACACGATAACGAAGATGAAATGTTTTTTGTTGTTGATGGAATTCTCGATATTCTGGAAAAAGAAAAAACCATCGCACTAAATATTGGTGAGTTTTACATTGTTAAAAAAGGTGTGGAGCATAAAGTTGTTCCTCGCGGACATGTTAAAATTATGTTGTTTGAACCTGCTGGTATTGCTCATACCGGAAAAGTAAAATCTGAAATAACAAAGGAAAGCGTTGATTGGCTTGAGTTGTAGATTTAGTCTAAACGAAGTTTTTATTGTTCAAAGTACAGTATTTTCATAAATGAATCAAACTATGTATGAAATGTGGTGAAAAATGTTTGACATTTTGTTATCTTGAATAGTAATAAAATTACCTTTCACTTTTAGAAAGGAGTATATCTTGAAAGTAATATCACATAAAAAAGAATTAGGCAGTGGCATCTATACAATCCCGGACATCAGCCGTCTATTAAATATTGACCGACGAAAAGTTAATAGATATATTTCTGAATATTGGGATGAAAGAATGGGAAGAAAACTATTCCGAGATACATATTCCTGGAGCACAGACAAGAGAAATAAGGCTGTCAACTTCTATGTCCTTATTGAATTGTATACTTTTTTTCAATTGCAAGAAAAAGGTGTAAATACTAAAACAATTCTAAAAGCAAGAAATGAAATTGCTGAAGATTTAAATGTCGAATACCCTTTTGCAACGGCGGGTTTATTAACTGATGGAAAAAGAATCTGGTATGAATTTAAAGACGTTATCGTTAATGCAGATGGTAGCAGTCAAACTAATTTTGTTAAAATTATTCAAAGCTTTGCAGAAAAAATAGAATTCAGGGATAATGATTTAGCAAAACGGTTTTGGCCTGCAGGTAAGGATAGCAGTGTTGTTATAGATCCTCACCATCAATTCGGACAACCTGTTATTAAAGGGACAAATATAACTGCACAGGCTCTTTTCTCAATGTATCGCAGTGGTGAACCAATGGAGGCTATTGGAGTACTATATGATATTTCAGTAAAAGAATTAACCGATGCCATCAACTTCTACAGACAGGCAGCATGATAAATATATTCCTTGATGAAAATCTTTCGGAATATGTTGCACATGCTCTTAACTTTCTTAACACTGGATACTTTAGAGATGTTCAGGTTTTTTCCACTAAAGAAAAATTTGGGAAGGGAGTTCAAGATGAGGTTATTATCCCAGGTATTGGTGATTTAGAGGGAATCTTAATTACAAAAGATTTTAATATCCATAAAACGCGGCTCCAAAATGAGCTATGTAGGCAATATAAACTTGGAGTTTTTTTTCTCAAATTACCAAAGAATCAAGACAAGCACTGGGGAATAGTAAAATCATTAGTAAATCATTGGGAAGAGATTATAGAAAAAAGTGAAAGAGAACGAAAACCTTTTGCTTTTAGGATTTCAGTTAGAGGTAAATTAGAGAAGCTTTAATTAATCTTTCTTAAATAAAGCAATTAATTTCCTTCTTCCGCTTACATTCACATACTATGTGTCCTATTTGTATTGCAAATTTTAAGCTTATTCTGTTAATAACAATTCCTATTACTTTTTCAACTGATCCCCTCATCACATCATTCTAAAATCAATCTTGACTATTTAGTATAGATTGAATAAGTTTGTTTAGAAAAATTAAATGATTTGCATATTTGGAGAATAAATGAGCACGACTGAAACCCAGAAAATTGAAGAATTAACCAATAAAGAGTACAAATACGGATTTGTAACTGATATTGAGTCCGATAGTCTTCCAGTAGGATTAAATGAGGGTATTATCCGTCA
>JAGOXU010000344.1 GCA_018059515.1 Ignavibacterium sp. | reverse complement strand
TCAACCAAAGTGGTGTCTGGTCTCTATAATTATCACTCATTACATTTCCCGATTGTCCTGTTGTTAATATTAGGTAGAACTCATCCGGATTTGCAAAATCATAAACAAATCTCATCGAGGGACCGAGTACATTATCAAACTCATCGTGTTTAAACATTGAATACTCTTCTATGCTTTTTGCAAAAGGATATTCTGTGTTATCAATTGTGGTTCCATCTCCGCCAACTTCATTAGGACCGATGTTTATATATTTATCAAGCAAAGAATAATTACCGCTAAAAGCATGTTTAAAAGTTACTTTGTGCATTCTGCCCCACTGCCAATTAGTTAAATCTTTTCCATTATTTTCTTCCAGATATGTCAAAGCATCAGCTAAACTTTTTCTAATTATTTCTTCACGAGTCTCTCGTTTATTTGTCTTCACATCATCAAACCAAATTGAGTTTGGTTTTTCCAAAATCTGAAGTAAACTTCTGTAAGGAACATTTGCAAGAAACACAAAACGATTGTAAAGATCATCGCCCATTTCATCATAATAAATATTTTTTAAAAGGTATTTTAAAAACACAGCATAGATCGACGGAGTTTGGCTGTACTTATTTAAATCGAAATCCCATTTTTCAAATAACTCAAGTGAAGTATTTAGATTTTTATCTTTTACTTTAATTCCTTCAAACGATTTTAAAATGTATGGAACGATAGTTCGGGCATAAGGCGAAGTTTGATCCATCTGATAGTTTTTAAAATCATTAGCAGAATGTTTTTGTTTATATGTTAACAATTCCCTTATTCTATCAATGCGGGATGGCGGCTCCCAAAGATTTGAAATATGATATTTAAAATTCTTTAAGGTTTTATTATTTGCTGATGCAATAAAATTTTCAGCAGGATTTAAGATAACAGGAATTTCCTGCGTTGGTACAAATCCTTTCCAATCATTTTCAGTAGTGGTTCCATCAAAAACTAAGGTTGGATTGTTACTATTTCGCAGCGGGATTCTTGCACCCATTATGTAACCAATGTTTCCCTGCGCATCTGCATAAACAAAATTCTGTCCGGGAATTCCAAAATATTTTACAGCATCACGAAATTCATTCCAGTTTTTTGCTTTGTTAATTTTATAAAACGCCAGCATCTCATCGCTAAAATCATTGCCAGACCATCGCATACTAATTGGCGGAATATTTTCATCATCTTTATTATAAATAAATTTAAATGGATGAATTTCAGAAATGATTGGACCACGATGAGTTTCTTTAATCTTAATTACCTGATCTTTTCCACCTTTAACTTTTATTGTGTCTTTTATGATTTTGAGATTTTGCCACTGCCCATCAACAAAATATTTAGTTTTAGATGAATCAAGTTTTTCAGCATAAAAATCAGCATCATCATTCATAACATTTGTAAGCACCCAGGAAATATTATCACCTTTACCGATTACAACCCCGGGAACGCCAGGCAAGGTAACTCCTGCAGCATTCCAAGTTTTACTTTTGATTACAGCAGCATACCATTTACCCGGGGCACTAAAAGCAAGATGCGGATCGTTTGCAATAATTGGTTTACCGGAAACAGATTTGTTAGCATTTACAACCCAATTGTTTGAACCAATGTGAGTGCCTGTCCAGCCCATCATCTGCCGGAAAGCTTTATCGGTTTCTGCAAGTGTTGAATTTATTGATGGAAGATATTTAAAATTATCTGTAATAATTGTGGGAGCGTTTTCAGGATAATCAGGTAAAATTTCTAAGACTTTTTCTTTGCCAAGTTTTTGAATCAGTTCAGCAAAAGATAAATCAGTCCACCAACTTATATTTAATTCCCAAGCCATCATTTTTATTACAATTAAACTATGAATCGGTTTCCACTGTTCGGGTTCATATCCAAGAACATCAAACTCAATTGCATAGTTTCCTTTTTGTTCATTTAGATATTCGTTTACACCATTTGAATATGATTGCAAAATTTTCATAACAGTTGGATCATACTTACTAAGATTTTTTGCTATGTTTCTTTCTATCCCAACAGTGCGAAACATTTTATCAAATGGAATTGCTGTTTCACCAAGTATCTCACTCAATCTTCCTTCGCCTGCTCTTCGGATAAAATCCATCGTAAATAGTCTTTCCTGAGCGTGCAAATAGCCGAGTGTAAAAGCAACATCTTCATCAGATTGAGCAATTATGTATGGAACGGCAAAACTATCGCGGTACACTTCAATATTGGAATTGATTTTAGAGGATGAAATTGTTCCTGAATATTGTGGTAATGATGATGAAAGCATATTGTAAAATATTGCGCCTGCAATAATAAATATTATTAAAAATGCTGCTGATAAACCTATTAATATTTTTTTCCACTTTCGCATAAGATTATTCTATTCCCAAAAATCTCAAATAATTTTCTTTGTTTATAATTTCATCAGATTCTGTTTTGTATGCATTAAGAAATGTTTTTGAAATTTGTTTTTTCTTTTTTTCACTAAACGTAAACTCAAAAGCATATAAGCTGCCTTCTATGTCTTCAACATAATCTATTTCCTGCTGTTGAGAAGTTCTCCAGAAATACGTTTTAGCATCTTTATTAAGAGCTGTATTCATTTTTAATTTTTCAGAAATCAAAAAGTTTTCCCACAGTGCGCCTTTATCATTTCTTGTTTCCAGATTATTGAAGTTTGAAATCAATGCGTTTCGAACTCCG
>JAGOXU010000139.1 GCA_018059515.1 Ignavibacterium sp. | reverse complement strand
GCTACAATAGTTCAGCTACTTTTTACCTGCAGGGTCATCAGCAAGAAAAACATAAAAAAAACATTTTGGGCGTTTTTCCAATTTTCACAAAAACAGAATATGAGTTGACTTTTTCTAAGAATGAATTTGCGGCTATAAAAAAGAATTTTGAAGGCACTTACTTTGAAAACGCTAATGCAACCTTTAACAACTTCAAGAAAAACGCAGCCAACTATTCTATTTTGCACCTTTCCACTCACGCGTCCTCGGGTGATTTAGAAACTGCCGCGAGCATCAAGTTTAGTGATCAAGAAGTGTTGTATTCCCAATTATACAATATGGACATCAATCCAGATTTAGTGGTTTTGAGTGCTTGTGAAACAGGAATAGGCAAACTCTTTAAAGCCGAAGGCGCCATGAGCGTCGCAAGAGGTTTTCAATTTGCAGGAGCTAAAAATTTGTTATTTTCATTATGGCGCGTGAACGATTATACCACTGCTGCCTTTATGGATAAATTTTACAGCAATGTACTAAAGGGACATCCCTTTATGACTGCCAATCATCAAGCGAAACTCGATTTTCTAGCTGACGCAACCATCGCAAATGCCAAAAAATCACCCTATTATTGGGCTGCCTTCATTTATTATGGCAGTTCAAACACTAAAGTGCCAGCCACAGATTATACCTATTACATCATTGGTTTTCTAATTCTAATTAGCTTATTTTTGATTTATATTCGAAAGAGAAAATGAAAAACCTGCACGAAATTCTGAAAAAAGAAAATTATAAAAAAATAAAATTTAAAATTACCAAAACACAACATCTTTTGATAAAAGCCAAAATCAATGGTGTGGCAGGAAATTTTATTTTAGATACTGGTGCCTCTAGCAGTTGTGTGGGATTTGAAAGTGTAGAATTGTTCTTGTTGAAAGCAAAAAAATCAAAAACAAAAGCCTCTGGAGCAGGAGCAACTGGTATGCTAACCCAACTATCGATCAAAAACCATTTGCAACTTGGACAGTGGAAAGAGGAGAAATTAAACTTGGTTATTTTTGATTTATCCCATGTCAACGAGGCACTAATCCAGCACAAAGCCAAGCCCGTTCATGGGATTATTGGTGCTGATATCTTGATGAAAGGAAAAGCTATTGTCGATTATTACAACCATTATTTGTATTTGCTATAATTTTTTTTGCACAATTCTCACAGCATATCGTTATCTATTCTGGTTTTGCTGCACCATTTGTCAAAGTTTTGCAAAAACTGTCATTCCTATCCGTATTGCAATCCTTGTAAAGGAATACTATTTACGCTATAATTCTCCACATAAAACCTAAAATAAATCCCAAATCCAATACAAATTTTGGGATTTAGATGCTATTTACCCAAACATATAGCAACAAAAAAATCCTATTTCAAATTAAAAAATCTTTGGAATACTAAAAATAATTAGTTTGCAAAATACTACTTCCCTTTTTGCAATTACAATTTACCTTTTCAAACTAAAATGCGATCTAAACTCTTTGTTTTCTCCATTTTCCTTATAAAATACAGTAAACCAATAATCAGTAGAAGGTAAATCTTGACCGTTATGTTTTCCGTTCCAACCTTCGCCACCAGGGATTAATTGTTTAATAAATTTACCATATCTGTCAAATAAAAATACTTTTGCTTCAGGCTGTCCTGCAATTCCCTTAATATGCCAAGTATCATTGAAACCATCACCGTTTGGAGTAAAAAACCTGCTATAATCAAGAACAATAGCCTCTAATGTGACCGGATTACATCCATTAGTATCGTATACTATAATTTGATGCGTTCCAGGTAATACATTTTCGAACACGTTGCTGCTTTGTACATTATTATTGCCTAATTGATATACATAATTTCCTTTTCCAACGGTGGTAACAATAATTTTGATATTATCTTGAAACGAATATTCGACTCTAACTGTTGCTAAAGCTGGTTGAGACGTTCCCACAGTACTTACTTTAGGTTCAGACGCACAATTAGTTTGCAAACTCGTTGCAACAACGAAATAATTACCCGCTTTCGTAACCGCTAACTTGCTTGCTGTTTCGTTTGGAAGTAAGGTGGTGTTTGCATACCATTCAAATGAGTACAAACTATCACTTAATCCGGAATCAATTATATAGGAACCTAATAATTGATTAGTAACAGGATCCGTACATAAAAACCCATCTTGAGGCGTTGGTTCGGGTAATAAATTGACTTTTAATTCAAAACTGGTAGTAGCCATACAATTATTTTGCGTTGACTGATCTGCTGCTTTTACATAAATAGTTTGCGTACGACTTGTATTTATATAATTTGAAATGTCTGCGATGGGCTGATTGGCATTTAATAAATTCATCGACTCATAAAAAGCAATTGAAACATTTGGATTTCCGTTTTGTGCTCCTAATATTGTTGGAATTAAAACAGTAAAATCAAAAGAATGGAAGCCATCATTAACTCCATCTTCGTCACAAATTGTAATACCATTTGGCTGATTGGTAAATGCAGCATTTTCGGCAACTAAAACAACTGGCGCTGTTGCCACACAAGTTGTTATGTTATTATAGATGCTTGCCCAAATAGTTGTGCTTGTACTTAAATACGATAGCGATATTGCGTTTAATCGCTGCTTCGCTTCTGGTTCAGTAAGATGATAAGTAACCAAAAAATTAGTTGGATTTTGACCGTTTAATATTTCTGTCTTTTTGGATGATAAATTAAATAATGCTTGTCCAGGCGCATTACTAATACAACTATAATAAGGAGAAACAGTTGTGCTTTGAGATAATGGATTTACTTGAATTTCTTGCGGCACAAGGATCGCACAACTAGTTAAAGCAGCAGTTGGCAAAACAATTATTCTTGCAAAAACGGTTGTGCTTGCGGTTTCAAAAGCTGTAAAATTTACAATAGGACTACTGCCATCTTGAGCATTTGTTAATGAAGTATGATAGGTAACTTGATAATTGGTACTTCCGTTTAACAATAGGTTTTGATTGGTTGATAAATCAAAAATTTCAGTTAAATTTCCAGCATTTACATCATCACATTTTACTAATTTTGGCAAAGTTAAAACCAAATTATACGGTTTTGGAACTACTTCTAATAATTGTTCCACAACAATTGCGCAAGTTTGCAAAGCGGCTGCAACATTAGATTGAAGTCTTATCCAAATGCTAGTTGTTCCACTAAAATAGGATGTCGGATTTGAAATTGGATTCAAACCATTTTGAGCTTCATTTTGAGTAGCATGATAAGAAACAATGGCAGAATTATCTCCATTTCTTACATAATTTATATTTTGAGTAATGTTGAATATTTCTTGTAAATCACCCGTTAAAACATCATCGCACAGTACTATTTTTGTTGGATTTGTGTTTGGAATTGGTAAAGGAATTACCTGAATTTCTTGTTCTACAACAACGGCACAGGTTGTTAAAGAACTTACGGGAGTTGTAACAACGCGAATCCAAACACTTGTAGTTAGTGATGAAAAAGCATTTGGATTTACAATAGCGTTAACTCCAGTTTCAGCATCAGTTTGAGAAGTGTGATAGGTTATTGTCCAATTATTATTGCCGTTTCTTATGTAATTTTCATTTTGAGTTAAATCAAAAATTTCAGTAAAATCATTGTTTCCATTAACATCACATAATTCTAATTTTATTGGATTTGTTTGTGGATTTGGATAAGGAACAATTTCTATAGCTATTGAACTTACCGAAAAACATCCAGCAGCATCTTGAAATCGAATCCAATAAGTTTGATTTGGGACTGATTGTGTGTAATTTGTGTTTGAAATAATTTCTGATGCAACTTCGTTTTCAGCACCATTTTGAGATAAATAAGAAGTTATAGTATAGTTGCTAAATGTTGCGTTTAAAGCATTAAAGTAATTCGATAAATTAATATTTTCGGAATCATTTCGGTCTATATCACAAATTTTTGTAGCAAAAGGCAGAAGCACAATTGGACTATAAAAATTATAATTTAACGGTTTAATAAAGGCGCAATTTGTAGCAATATTTATTATTTTCACAAAAACAGGTGTGCTAAAATTTGTAAAAATGTACATATTTGAAATACTATTTATCCCTGCAACTGCATCCCCATTTGAATTGTAAAATTCTAAACTAATTGTTGTTGGCGAATAAGTGTTTAAAAAACCATAAACAGTTGCTGCTAAATCAATAGTTTCGTTTCCATCAGCCTTATTATCACAAAAATTAGTTACGGCAGGAAAAGTATATTCTTCATAAAAAGGAATAGGCGTTATTGTTCCATAAGTATCACAATAATTAGCATCTTTGGTTAATCGAACATAAATCAAATTAGGAGAAGTGTTTTGATAACTTGATGGCGTGGCGATGGCATTTGCATTGTTTTGCAAGTCAGTAAGTGAGGTAAAATAAGTAAAACTTACGCCCATTTCATTGGTTAATAAAGCAGCTGCATTTGTTAAATTAAACGTTTCTGTTCCGTTGTTATCGCTATCACATTCTAACAAACTAACAGATTGTGTAAGCATTGAAACATTTGGTTTTAAACCTATAATTACTGACTTTAATTTGCTACAATTGTTACTGTTTGTACCTTTTACATAAATTGTTTTTGGAAAATCTGCCAATGGAATAGCATAATTTGTAATAGTAGTAATAGGATTAATTCCTGCTAAACCATCTGCCTCTGAGTTAAAATATTCAAATATAAACGGTGCTGTAATTTCTACAACAGTTCCGTTTAATTCATTTAGATTAAAAACGTAATTCCCATCGAGATTATAATCGCAAATAGCATAAACACTATTAACAAATTTAGGTAAATTATAAATTTGTAGTTCTAAAGTTTTAACCGTGAAGCAGCCTGTGCTATTATCCTGAAAACGAACAAAAATAGTGGTAGTTTGATTGGCTACTGCAAGATAATTTGTTGTATCTGTAATTGGTACAGTATTATTTACAGCATTGGCATTTGTGGTGTGAAATGAAATAGTATAATCTGTTGGATTTACAATCATACCATCTGAACCCGTTCTTGGAATAGAAGCATCCAAATTAAAAATTGCCTGAAGTTGGTTGGTTGTCGAAATATCACAACTAAATTGAGTTGTATCATAAGCATCGATTAAACCATGACGTTGTAACGAAATAGTGGCAATAGAAAAACATTGAGTAACATTATCTATAACTTTTACATAAATCACAGGAGCAGTATTAGAAGCATCAAAAACTGCATTGTGATTACTCGTTAAAGCGTTAGAAAATGCGTTTAGATTATTTTGTAAATCGCTTAAAGAATTATAATACTGAAATGTTAAACCTACTGTAGAAGCAACCAATCGATCTCGGAAATCAAATAAGTTAACCGTTTCTGAACCGTTTCCTAAATCATCACAAACTATTGGTGCAATATTGGTTACACTTGGCGAAGCATTAAAATTAATTTCAATGGGAAAAACTTTTGAACAACCAGTAGTTAATCCGCTTTGAATCCTTACATAAACAGTTGCATTATCTTGAACAATAAGGCCAGCAGGCAACTCGGGAGTACCTGCAACGGCATCAGCCAATGAGGCAAAATAGTTAAAATTGTATAAAACAGAATTTAATGTAATTATTTGGGGATTAAACACCTGAAAATCAGCAATTACTTCATTATTGTCGTTTTCAAAGTCGCAATAATTCACTAGTTGATTTACCGTTGAGGGCAAACTTTTAATTTCGATAACAATAGGAACGATACGAGTACAAGTAGTAACCGAATTGGTCAATTGAAGATAAATAGTACCTGTAGTTCCTAAAATAGTTGTGTCATAAATAAACGAATCCCAATCGGGTAAAATTTCGTCTGTTGCATCATTTGTCTGGGCTGCAACTAAAGAAGTGTATAGTTTTGTTAGTACAGGTTGCAATGGATCAACAATAACAATGGATGCAATTAATGCGTTTAAATTACCTAAAACAACCTGATTATCATTGTCTAAATCACAATATTCTTGCGTTCCAATTACATTAACATTTACAGAATCAGTAAAATCAAATTGATATTCTTGTATTGCAGGACAAGCAATAGGTGTGCCTAATGCTACAACAGCCGATTCTTCTATCCTAATAAAAACAGTGGTTGAAGCGTTAACTAAAAAAGTTGCAGGATTTGCAATAGGATTTATAGCAGCATAAGCATCGTTTAGCGTATTGTGTAATGTTATCGAAGGAGTAATATAACCAGTTGTGTTAATTGTTGGCAACAACGTTAATAAATCAAAAACTTCTGTTCCGTCTGAATCGATGTCGCAAACAGTATTGATTATAGGTGTTTTTATATCAAAAGGTTTCAAATTAAAATTCAAGGTATAATCACTATCACATCCATAAGAAGTAACTTTTACATAAATAGTTGTTAATGGATTGGTTAATGTAACGGTTGTGATAGGGTTCGAATTTGAAAGATAATCAGCCATTGAAGCATAAGCAGTTACCGTTTCTCCAGGATTTTCATTCTCAATTTGTTGTAAATAGGAAACTGGAAAAGGGCTATTTTGTAAATCTATAAATTCATTTGAATCGTCAAACACATCACAAATATCAAAATCTCTAACTTCGTGTTTTTTAAATTTTAAAGGAACAATTATTCTTTTTATTCCAATAATTCCGTTGGAGTCTATAAAACGCACCCAAATTTCAGAAAAAGGAGCAACAGGTGTAAAAGCCAAAACTTGTGCGGGTGGTAACTGCACCGAAATATCTTGCGTTTGAGCCCCCAATAATGTAGTGTAAAACCCAAGAGTTGCAGGAACAGGAGTTACAGGAATAGCTGTCATTACATTTGAATAAATTACATTCAAATCAAAACTTGGAATTGCGTCTCCAATTTCCAAACAAGCACCTAAACCACCATAACCTTCGCTACCGTCCTCGTCTCCACCTTCAGCGATACAAAATGTTAAGACAACAGGCACAATTCCAGAACAATATCCAGTAGCATTAGCAACAATATAAAGCGTCGTATTAGTTTGTCCTCGCGGAATGCTAAGATTATATGAATTTGGATTTAAAATAGGATCTATTTGATTATTTGCTTTATATAATGAAGCATAATACGATAGTGTTAAGTCAGCTGGATTAGACGGCCCGGTTGAAGCCGTAATAGCAATTGATGTTAAATCGAAAACTTCTTGAAAATCAAAATTGGTGTCGGTTATACACGCAACAGTAGGACTGTTTAAAACCAAAGTAGGCAATAACTGTAATCTCATTGTAATTATACCAAAACATTCTGATCTTGAAATATTATTAATTCGCACATAAACATCATAATAACCAGGTGGATTTGTAATACTTACAAAATTTATGGGATTGATATTTGCAGTTGCATTTGCTAAATTTTGGAAAAAAGTAGCCGTCATCCAACCACCGTTAAAACCTGGAATTTGACTCGTTAAACCCGGTAAGTATATATTATTTTCAACATTGTCATTTCCTGTATCGCAATAATTTATCGTAACATCAAACAAATCAGGTGTTTGAAACAAATTAACGGTAACTGTTGAGGTCGAATAACAAGTGCCTAAACTTCTTCTATAAAAAAACATGGTCGTTGCCGAAGTTAAATTATAAGCATTCATATTCGGCAGCGCATTGGTATTATTATCTGCTTCTAATTGAGAATTATGAAAAGTAATGGTTTGCCCAGCATTAGGTGTTACCAATGCTTCCACATCATAAATTTGATTAGGAAAAGGAGCTGCGACATCGCAAATATTTTCTACAATAGGTGTTGAAACAGGAAAAACAGGATCATAAGTAACATTAAACACACCATCAATTATGCTAGGAATACACGTATTATAGGTAACTGTAGCAGTATAAAATGTATTAGATTGAGGCGGAATTACTTCTATAGGATTACTGTTTCCTAATGAAACACCAAATTGATTTGTCCAAACAACAGTAGTTGCAGAGGCACCCGATGGTGTAAATTTATAGGATTCATTAGTAACTGCAAATTCAGAGGTGTTTCTTCCAGGTGCTGCCACACCAATAGTTCCGTCTGCATTGTTTAACCCAATTAACGAATTTCCGTTGCCATTTGCACTGCTATTTCCCAAACAAGGCAGCGGTTTATCTTGAACATTCACATCAATTTCATTTGTGGTTTCAGATAAAACAAGTTGAAAATACGCTTTTCTTGCATCAAGACCAGTACAATTAAAATAATTTAATCCGTTAAAATTAATAATTGTTTTTCTAAAAGGAGCTGTTCCAATGGTGTAATAACTTATTGTTCCACAGTTTGTGGTGCATCCAAAACCTACAGGGGCCACAATATAATCCTGAAAACTACCAAAAATAGCATTTCTAATTAAGGAAGAACTTGGCGTTGTGTTTTCAATCGAAGAAAACGAACCTTCCGGTGTAGCAGGATTATAACCAAAACGAACAATTCCATTATCAGAAACATTAAAATTTGTATACGAATTGCCATAGAAACAAAACGTAAAACCTAAAGGGATTGTCGTGCTCCAAACATCATCATCAGTAATCGAAACCGGGTTACCATCAGTTAAATTTCCAATTAAATTATAAGAAACAGAAGATGAAGTGTAATCAGTCGTGGTTTCTAGTATAGGAAAATCAGCAGTTAATCTAATTTTTTGTGGAGGAACAAAATTATAAATACAATCAATTGTGGCGCTTCCAATATTACCATTGTGATCAGTAATGGTAACCGTTGGTGGTTGAGCGCTGATAAATTGAATAAACAAAAATGGAAGAATTATAAGTATAATTTTCTTCATATAAATAGGAATTATAAAGAAGCAATCGGTTATTGAGTGGTTGTTTCAAAAACAATTAGCAGATTACCATTAGTTTAAAAATTTTTCAACATCACTATCACGTAAAAACTTTAAGTTTTTTTTTACGAGATTTTATACTACTTGAATTCAACTAATAAATGCAAC
Organism: Ignavibacterium sp.; assembly: GCA_018059515.1. Lineage (GTDB taxonomy): Bacteria > Bacteroidota > Ignavibacteria > Ignavibacteriales > Ignavibacteriaceae > IGN3. Next base: position 96 of record JAGOXU010000139.1, on the reverse strand, counting down.
TTTTGAGAAACGAGTTGCGAGTGAGTTGATTATTTTTTCAGAAAGAGAGAAAAGAAATAAATTCTTTTCCCCTTTGCTGAATGGATAAAATATTCG
>JAGOXU010000138.1 GCA_018059515.1 Ignavibacterium sp. | reverse complement strand
TTCAAAGGAAGATTAATAAATGTTCCTCAATCAAAAGAAATACGCCCCACAACCGCTAGAGTGCGCGAAACACTTTTTAATCTTCTAAATAATAGAATAGATTTTGATGGAATTGAAGTTCTTGATTTTTATTCGGGATCAGGTTCGCTTGGATTGGAGTGTATTAGTCGCGGTGCATTGCATGTAACATTTATTGAGAGAAATTTTCAGATATATAAAAATCTGTTGGAAAATATAAAATCTCTCGGTGTTGAATCAAGCTGTAAAGTTATAAAATCAGAAGCTATAGATTACTCTAAACGATCCCCTGAAAAACTTTACGATTTAATACTTGCTGATCCTCCCTTTTTTAAAGATGATGTTTACGATGTTGTAAAAAATCTTATTGCCAATAACTATTTAAAAAATGGTGGAATGATTGTTATTGAACGATCAATCCAAACTAAAGATAAAGATATAACAAATTTGGGAGTTGAACCATTTAAAATAATTGGCGATGCTTGCCTATATGAAATCCGCAAATAATTTTATTTTATGATTTTTATTTCTACTTTTCAATACATCAAAACAGAGATTTAAATGAAACGAGTAATTTATCCCGGCACATTTGATCCAGTAACATTTGGACATATTGATATTGTAAAAAGAGCAGTTGATTTGTTCGATGAAGTAGTAATAACCGTAGCAATAAATCCTACAAAACAACCATTATTTAATACCGAAGAGCGAGTTGAAATGCTTCGTGAATCGCTAATAGAATTTAATTCAAAAGTGGTTATAGATTCTTTTGATGGATTATTAGTTGAACACGCGAAACACGTTGGTGCTCAAGCAATAATAAGGGGTTTAAGACAAATAAGTGATTTTGAATTTGAATTTCAAATGGCTCTAATGAATAGAAAACTTTCCGGTGATATTACAACAATTTTTTTGATGCCCCACGAAAGATATACTTACTTAAATTCTACTGTAATCAGAAATCTTGCTTCACTTCATGCAGATGTAAGTAGCTTTGTTCCCCCAAATGTTCATGAAGCTTTGAAGAAAAAATTTTTAAAGTAGGCATTTTATTTTAAAAGCAGCATTTTTTTTGTTTGAACAAAACTTTGTCCTGAGCCCTGCTCACCGACAGGCAGTCCTGTAGAAGTATCACCAACTTTTAATTGGTAAAAATATATTCCGCTTGTAAGCACGAATCCCTGACTTGCCTCTGAGTTGAATTCTATTTCATAAGTTCCTGCAGGTTTTACTTCGTTTACCAAAGTTGCAATTTCATTTCCAAGAACATCATAAACTTTTAAGATTACATTAAGATTTCTCGCTCCGGTCGAAATGACATTTGGGATGCTGTATTTTATTGTTGTACTTGGATTAAACGGGTTTGGATAATTTTGTTCAAGCACAAAAGTAGTTGGAATTTCCATTTTAATATTTTCAACATTAACAGGTTTTTCAGGAATGTATCTAAAAATATTACCGTCATGGGCAACTGCAATTCCATTAAGTGAATCGGCAAAAGCAATTCCGTTTATGCAAATAGAATCATTTGTTGGCTCAAACTGCCAGGTGTTACGACTATCAAAACTAACAAAGAAACTAGTATCGCAACCAAGTGCGCACCAAAACTCGCTTTCTGTTCTTTTCGCTATTGACGTAACTTTACCATATTTATCAAGCTCATTATAAGTCCAAAAGTTTTGTTTAACATCAAAATCTAATACACCAATCGGATAAAGACGTTCGATATCGGCGGTTAAAGCAAAAGCTGTAGTGGAATCTATAAAAATAAAATCATCAAATTTATCAGGAGCAATTCCATAGGCTTTCCAAAGGTCTTCAGAATTATTGTAACGCCAGACCACACCGGCAACATCTACAGCACCGCCAACAGCAAATCCATAATGCGATGCAGAAAATTTTATTTTGTTGATTGGAAAATTTGAGAAAGATCCTGTATCAACATTTGCAGGATACCAATTCAAACCACCATCGTCAGTGTATGATAAATCAAAAGGCTGACCCCCAATCCATCCGTTTAAACTGTCTTCAAAAAAAATTGTTGTTAAAATAATATTTAGATGACGATAGTTTTCTTTTTCCCAGTAGTTACCGCCATTTGTAGTTTTTAAAATTCTACTTCTGATATCGAATCCTTCTAATTCAAATGTAACGGCCCAACCTAAATTTTCATCTAAAAAAAATATATCACTTATATAGTTAGAAACCCCTAAATTTTGAATTTGCCAATTATCGCCCTGATCGTTTGAAAACATTATTAAACCGCTATCCCCTGCCACCCAGCAATGCAACGAATCCAAATAGAAAATTTTTAAAAGATTAAAATCTGTTGGAGTTTTAATTTTTTGCCATGATGGTTGAGCAAAACTTGAACCAGTTATAAAAAGAGCAAAAAGAATAAATCGAAAAATTTTTGTTGTCATCTATAATAAATTATTTTTATAAAATTAGACAAGATGTTTGGAATATCCAAAATTTCTATAAAACAAATTGATGAAGCGGCAATTTATACCTCAAATATCTTACTATTCTTTATTATCTTTACTAAAATTTTTTTATAAAATAAGGTGTAGTAATGATTAAAACATTAGTTAGTTTTTTATTTGTATCAATATTATTAATAGTTACTTCCTGCGGAGAAAAAGAACAACCGGAGCAGCAGAGTGTAAATCAAAATCAGATGATGAATAATGATGTTTCTGCCGGCGTTCACAATGTATTTGTGAAAGAAAAAATTGATGCAAATAATTATTCTTATCTAAAAGTTAAAGATAAAGACAAAGAATATTGGATTGCTGTTAATAAAATGGATATTGAGACTGGCGAGTACGTTATTTTTTCTAAAGCAATGGAAATGAAAAATTTTAAAAGTGAATCATTAGATAGAACTTTTGAAACAATTTTATTTGTTGATGATGCAAAGAAAAGCGGCAGCGAGGATCAAATTAAATCGCCTCATCAAAATGTTGCAACAGGTAAAGATGTATCCATAAATGTTCAACCGGTAAAAGATGGCTATACAATTGAACAGGTTTATAATAAAAAAACTTCGCTGGAATTTAAAACTATTAAGGTTCGCGGCAAAGTTGTAAAAGTAAACGAAAACATTATGGGTACAAACTGGGTACACATACAAGACGGCACAGGTTCAAATGAAACACACGATCTACTTATTACCACAAGTCAATCCGTTAAGGTAGGCTCAACCATAATTGCTGAGGGAAAAGTTGTTAAAGATAAAGATTTTGGATCCGGTTACTTTTATAATGTTCTTTTGGAAAATTCTAAAATTACGGTTGAATAATTTTGTACAACCCGAAGTTATTTAATTATCTTCGGGTTTTATTTTTGAAGGTGCAATTTTAAGATATTACTTTTGATTGAAGTATTTTAAGTTTTTCTGTGATATTCATTTGATTAATTTTCTTTTGCTCACCAAAATTTTTAATTGCATAATCGGTGAAAAACCTGTGGTTAGACAAAAACTCCAATGAAGATTTTAACCAATCAATATCATCAAGTTTTTTAATCCCTTTAATCTCAAATTCTTTTCTTAATTCTGCAGTTCTTTCTTCAAGATCAGCCATACCGAGATGCTGCAAGTCGGCATCACAAATTATTTCTTCTAATTTATTGGAGGGATTTTGAGGTACTTCCGTCGCTTTTATACATGCAATTACTTTATCAATTTTTTCTTTTGGATAAGCTTCCTTGTTTAGAAATTCTTTGGCACATTTTGCACTCAGGTCTTCGTGTCCATTGCAGCAATTGAAATGACCTGTATCGTGAAACCAAGCCGCAATTAGTAAAATCTCTTTATCATCATCAGATAATTTCTCATCCAAAGCAATTATATCTGAAACTTCAACCACATCTGTTGTATGCGATAAATTATGATATAGATCTTCTGCAGTAGTTTTTTTTGCAAAAAGCTCTAATACATGTTGTTCAACCAATTTTAAGATTTTACTTTCTAACATTATTTTTTATCGGGTTTTACTAATATCTTAATCAAAACTAAATTTAATTATTAATTTAAGAAGTGTAATTAATAGCCGTTATGTAAATTATTTTCAAAACAAAAGTAGTTTAATAGGCATGAATAAAGGGTGATAATTATCACAGTGGTGATCAGTAAACATCATAAATAATCATGAAAAATTTAATTCTGTTAAGACATGCAAAATCAAGCTGGAAAAACTCATCTCTTCCAGATTTTGATCGACCATTAAATAATCGGGGAATAAAAAATGCACCTGCAATAGCTGAATTTGTGCGGAGGAAAAACATTCCGCTCGATTTGATCTTATCAAGTAGTGCAAAAAGAACTTCTGAAACGACGAAAACATTTATTAAGATTCTTGATTATAAAAAAGAGGTGCTATTTTTGGATGATCTTTATTTAGCATCAAGTACAACTATTTTAAATAAAATCCAAAAGACGGATGAGAATTACAAAAATATTCTTGTCGTATGCCATAATCCGGGGATAACAGATTTAGCAAATTATCTTGGAAATACTTTTATCGATAATATACCAACCACCGGCATTGTCGGATTTTCGTTTGATGATCTATGGAAAAACTTGAGTATAAACTGCTGCGAACTTTTGTTTTTTGAGTATCCTAAAAAGCTAAAATCATAGTGATGTTACAATATAGTTTTTTCTCGTTTGAACTAGTTTTAACTCATTTAGACTATATTAAACAACTAAAATGTTTGGTTTTATTTTAGAAAAACCACATATTTGTCCACCAAATTTTAATGAAATTGTTTAAAGAATTTGGGCGCTTAGCTCAGTTGGTTTAGAGCATCTGCCTTACAAGCAGAGGGTCCGGGGTTCGAATCCCTGAGCGCCCACACTAAAAAATCCCGATTGTTTTTTCGGGATTTTCTGTTTTAAATATTTTCTTTTTTTTTCAGTTTCGATTTTAGAATTTTGTCATTAATGGGTCTATTGGGGTTCTGCCATTTGCATTCCTTCGGAAGAATCCCTGAGCGCCCGCATTAAAAAAAATCCCTCATTTGAGGGATTTTTTATTTTAAAGGATTTTTCTTTTTATGGTTTGATTTTTTAACTGCGGGAATTTTGGCAGTTAAAATTTCATAGCTCTGTTCTCCGCGTCTAATCCGTCCTGAGAGTTTTATATCAAATAATAAAAAGCTTAGGTCTGGATTTGACGCGGCAGACTGAGCTGCGAAAGAATTACTTTAATAACATAAGTTTTCTTGTTTGGGTAAATGTGCCTGAATTTATCTGGTAATAATAAACTCCGCTTGCAATGTTTGAGGCGTTAAATAACATCTCATATTTGCCGGCTTGCTTTTGTTCATTAACTAATGTTATAACTTCATTACCAAGTACATCATATAATCTTATGGTTACAAAATTATCTGAAGGAATTGAATAACTGATTGTTGTAGTTGGGTTAAACGGATTTGGATAATTCTGTTCAAGTGAATATTCCAATGGTAAACTAATCTCAACTTCAACTTCTTGAGAGTATGCAAAAGTTCCATCGTAATCTTTTTGCATTAATCTGTATGTGTAATTACCAGCATCCACTTTAATATCAACAAAAGAATATTCATTGGTTTCTGTTGTTGTGCCTTTACCGTTAATAAAACCTAATGATTCGAAATTACCTTCTTTATCTTTTCTTTGAATTTCAAATCCAAGGTTGTTTAATTCTGTTGCAGTGGTCCAATCAAGTCTAACATCATTTTTATTTACAGTGGCGCTAAATGCTGTAAGTTCAACCGGTATTATCAAACCTATATTTAATGTAACCGTTCTTTTATGAACAGGTGTTCCATTTGGGCCATTACCTGTAATAGTGATTGTATAATTACCAACCGATACATTACCTGCAGTTCTAACTCTCATTGCAACATTACCTGGAAATGTTGATAATGTGTTCCCTGCTGGAAAGTCAACTGTGATTGTTCCATTTGCCGGGGTGGGACTAACTGATGCTGAGAAAATTACGTTACTATTATATAGTTTAACACTTGGTACTGAAACATTATAAAACACTGAATCCTGTTCGTTGCCAATTGTATCAACAGCCGGTGAAACTTGCATTGCATAATCAGGAAAGAATCCAACGTAGCTTCCAAATGTTCCAGCTCTAAAATCAGTCCAGACCATCAAAGATTGATTATCAATCGCAGTAATCGCATCATAATCACCTTGATAACGAGGAGTACCGCCGCCGCCGCAAGTTGAACAATTAATTCTCATTTTAGCTGTTGTAATTCTTTGATTTTCAGCCCAAGTCAAACCACCGTCATCAGAATAACTTGCATAAATATGTGCACTATCACTTGTTGGTGTATCGCGTGTGTCCATCCATTTTACAAATAATCTACCGGATGTTTTATCGCACCAGATTGATGGATGCCATTGATTATGTGCTGTAGTATTTGCATCATCATTAATAACAACTGCGGATGACCATGTTGCAGCTTGATCATCAGAATACCTGCAGAAAATATCTGGTTTGTTTCCATCACCTGCCGGTGTATTTGAAGCATACACTAAATATAATCTTCCCCTGTTTGGTCCGTAGCTGTTATCTGCAGTAATAAATGGATATGGTCTGGTTCGCATATTTTGAACAGAGTTTCTTCCGCTAACATTTGTACCAACATATCCAGAATAGTTTTGTGCGGACTTTAATGAAAAAGTAGCTCCACCATTCGTTGAAGCATAAAAAGTGTAAGTAGATGCAAATGAACTTCCGGAATTGGTAACAACATAAACACAGCCACCCTGAACATCGCCATTTGGTCCAACTGCAACCATCATTCCGGGTAATGATTGTGTTGCAAAAGAAGTTGTACTCGTAAAACTTGCACCGTTATTAGTACTTCTATAAAAACTTCCGCTGCCGCTGTTTGTCATTACAGTATATAGATAGTTTGCGTAGGGACCTGAGGTTTGATCTGCTGCGATCCAGTTTTTATCATTACCTAAAACTGCAATCACTGATGTACCCCAGGTTGTTCCATTATCTGTTGATCTGATAACTCGACAATTTTGAATTGTTCCTGAACCGGACATATTCTCATAAAATAAGTTGCCTAAACTATCATAAGCATTTACTGGATCACCATACGTACTTGCACCAAAAGATGGGTTACTTATCAGCCAGTTAAATGCATCATTAGTGCGATAAGCCGTATTGGTATTAAATGAAGTAAAATATTGTAATGGATTATTAGGATTTTGAACTAAATGCGGTTCAGCAAAAGCAGTACCCAAATTAAAATTATCATAACCGCTGCCATCAGTTATAACTGCATCTGAAGCATCGCTTTGATAGCTTTGAATATATTTAATATACTCCATTGGTACATGATCGGTTAAAGGGTTATCAATCTGTGCAAACAGATTTGTAGAAAAAAATAAAGCCGCAATTACTCCAAAGAGCAAATTTGTATGGAAAGTTGTAGAAATATATCTCACGTGTTCTCCTTGTTTGATGATTAGTTAATTCTGTTAAATGCTAATTTTATAATAAGTATATTTTTTAAAAAAACCTTATCATTTGAGAATTTTTTTTCTACTTATCGTCAACACCAAAAAGTTTTTTAAACTCATCAATATTGTTCATTGATTTTATTATAGTTTCTTCATCGGCGCTTGATGAGCTTTTATTTATTTCAGCGACAAATAATTCGCTGGAAGTGACGGTTGCGGAACAAACTTTGGCAAATTGGGCAAGATTAGAATCGGATGTAATTACAATAATATTTCTGGGTGATTTTGATTGTGAAATCTGTTTCTTAATTTTTTCATCAGCAGTTAGGTTTTCTGAGTAAATGATTTTCATTTTAGAAGAATTTATTTTTTCATTTGGATAACCATCTAAATGTAAAGTTACGTTTGCTTTTTTTGTAATGAAAAATCGATCAAGCATGAATACAAGTTTTTCGCGTGAAGCATGCTTATCTTTATTCTGTAAGCTCTTTAATGAAGCGACTTTTCCGATTAGATTATTTCCATCAATTATATAATTAAGCAAAATTATCTTCCATCATAAAACTGATCGCGCTTGGTAATTTTTAGATCCTGTAATTGCGGTGCTTTAACTCTTATCTCAAAATTATAGCCTCTATACGAACCGATTGGATTCCATGTAAAACTCATTGTCCAGCAATGAAGATCACGCGATATTCTTATTTGAGGTGCTGAAAAAACTTTTTGCTTAAGATCATAACTGCCCGTTACAGAAAACTTCCATTTGGGAGTTAGATTAAAATTTAAACTGCCGCTTACACTGGAAGATGTGTTTTCTTTAGATGGAACTGGTCTTGATAAATTGTAATAATAGTTAAGCGAAATATCCCATGGAATAGAAAAATCTGCTTCTTTATCATTATACAAGCCTTGATAAATGCTGCGTTCAGAAGCCTGTAAATATTGGTCTTGCTGAACCGTTGTTGTGTTATCTGTTTCGGATGAAGCAATTTTATCACCGGAAATAGAAAGAGAAATTGAAAAATTAGTATTTGTTAATCTGAATAAACCTTTGCCGTGACTTGCTAAATATCTATCCACTCTGTCGGTTTCATCATAATCATACGGAGAAAAAGTTGAACTTCCCGAAAAACTAATTAAGCTGCCAAACTGTGTACGATAACTCAAATTCAAATCGGAAAACTTAAAACTCTTTGCAGCAAAATTATATCCCATAGAAGCACTAAGATTTAAAAGTTGAAATTTATTTTCTTTAGCAGTTGTATCGTTTGGATTGACATTAGTTTTCATCTCAAACTGATTACCTATAGAGAAATTAATACTTTGCTGTTCTTGATTTGAAGGTTTACCAAATATTTCTCGTTCAAATTTACTGAACTCAACAACATTGCCGCTGGAATCTTTGTACGAATCATAATATCCCCAAAATGGAGTTGAAAAATCCGGTGCATAATTATAACTAAGTGATGGAGTAACAATATGTCTTACAGCATTTACACCAAGAGCGTTAATATTAAACATTCCGTAAAATTTTGTTGATGCAGAAAGACCCATAGAAAAAGTTCTTACCTGATCTATTTTTTTTACATCATCTGTTT
>JAGOXU010000343.1 GCA_018059515.1 Ignavibacterium sp. | reverse complement strand
GAAAATCAATTTTCCTATCATCGCCGCCTTCCATTTCATAGGAAATGACTCTGAATTCCTGAACTAATCCGTTATTTATTACTAAATAAATATTTAAAATAATTTCGTTCATCGTTAAAAGGTGAAGTATATAAACATACAAAACTTAGACACACAGCATATACAAATGCAAACTTGCACATTATACTTTCAATTGAAGAAATGATTGAATAATTGCTTGCTGTAAGTATTAAAATAAATCCTAACAGAGAGGGTAAACTTATAAAGATTGCTCCAAACAATAGCACTTTAGCAATTAGTTTTTGTTTTTTATCATCTACTTTTTTGATAAACCTTACTAACAAAAATATAGAAATTAAAATTGGCAGATAATAAAACGCACCAAATAAATCTCCCAAAGGATAATGATAACTTGCATAAAGTACTGCGCACTTTGCAACTACAAACTTTGGTATTACAAACAAGTAATAAATTGAAAAAGTGATTGCTGGAATAAAAATCAGACTAGTCCTAAAATTAAACTTTACGTTGCGTGTAAGAGTTAGTGCAAGCAATAAATTTAGCGGTGGAAGGAATCCAATAATTACAAATGCGAGATACGGATAGAATGAATCCTGTAATCCAACCTGACACATTAAAAATTCCATTGTCTGATACGCTGCAAGCAAAGCAATCATTAACATTGCAATTACGTTTACTCTATTCTTCTCTATAAACACCAGCAGATTAAACAGCAGCAAAAATTCGATGCAGGCTATTAGAAGCGATATTATTCCATTCCAATTCATGTTAAATCCTTACACGGAGAAACACAGAGGAGACTCTGAGTTCCACAGAGATTTATAATACATATCTTTTTAAACCATCTTTAAGTTTTGTAACATTAAAATTAATTAAGAGTCCGATTTTCTTTTCAGAGAATTTTAGATATGTGAGAATTTGAGCGGTATGAATTGGAGCTAAAACATCAATTGATTTTAATTCTAATACTACCTTTTTTTCAACTAAAATATCAATCCTATATCCTGCATCAAGTTTTATTGATTTATAATTAACTGGAATTGGTTTTTGTCTTTCAAATAGAATTTTATTCTCTGCTAATTCATAACACAAACATTCTTCATAAGCAGATTCTAACAATCCAGGTCCAAGAATTTTATGTACATCAATCGCGCAACCAATAATTCTACCAGTTAGCTCATTTATCTCTTGCATTTTCCTCTGTGTTTCTCAGTGTCTTCTCAGTGAAACTCTGTGTAAGGATTAATTTATTTCTCAGGACCAACCATTTTTTCAGGTCTCACAACTTCATCAAACTTTTCTGAAGTAAGTAATCCAAGCTCCATTGCTGCTTGCTTAAGTGTTGTGTTTTCCTTGTGTGCTTTCTTTGCAACCTTTGCTGCATTATCGTAACCAATATGAGGGTTTAAAGAAGTAACCAGCATCAAAGAATTATCAAGATGTTTTTTGATGTTTACTTTGTTCGCTTCAATTCCAATAACACAATGTTCAGTAAAGCTATCGCAAGCATCTGAAATTAATCTTATTGAATTTAGAACATTAAAAATTATTACCGGTTTAAAAACATTAAGTTCAAAATTTCCCATCGCACCGCCAAAGTTTACTGCAACATCATTCCCAAAAACCTGTGCACAAACCATCGTCATTGCTTCGCTTTGTGTTGGATTAACTTTGCCCGGCATGATTGAACTACCAGGTTCATTTTCAGGAAGATTAAGTTCACCTAATCCGCAACGTGGACCGGAACCAAGCCAGCGAATATCATTTGCAATTTTCATTAATGATGCGGCAAGAGTTTTTAAAACTCCGCTAAACTCAACAAGTGCATCGTGTGCAGCGAGTGCTTCAAATTTATTTGGTGCTGTTACAAATTTCTTTCCTGTTAACTTTGCAATATGCTGTGCAGATTTAACCGCAAAATCAGGATGAGTATTTAATCCTGTTCCAACTGCTGTTCCACCGAGTGCTAATTCATACAATCTTGGCAGTGCTGCATTAATTCTGTCTAATCCGTTTGATAGCATTTGGACATATCCACCAAACTCCTGCCCAAGCGTAAGTGGAACTGCATCCATTAAATGTGTTCTACCAATTTTGATAATGTCTTTATACTCTTTTTCTTTTACAGCAAGTGCATTACGGAGCTTTGTTACCATTGGAATTAATTTGCGATGAATTTCTTCAACAGCAGCGATATGCATCGCAGTTGGAAAAGTATCGTTTGACGATTGTGCTTTGTTTACATCATCATTTGGGTGGACAGGTTTCTTGCTTCCCATTTCGCCGCCTGCAATTTCAATCGCACGATTTGAAATTACTTCATTTGCATTCATGTTGGTTTGTGTGCCGCTTCCGGTTTGCCAAACTACGAGAGGAAAATGTTCATCAAGCTTTCCTTCAATCACTTCATCTGCTGCTTTAATAATTAAATCAGCTTTATCAGTGGAAAGAGTTCCAAGTTCTTTATTTGTAAGTGCCGCCGCTTTTTTCAAAATTCCAAGCGCACGAATAAGTTCGCGCGGAAATCTATCCCCACCAATTTTAAAGTTCATTAAAGAGCGAGCAGTTTGTGCTCCATAATATTTATCTGATGGAACTTCAATTTCACCCATTGTGTCTTTTTCAATTCGATTACTCATTGCAAATCTCCCTGAATATTAATGATTAAATTTTTGTTATCAATGATTTAAAAATACTACAAATTTAATTGAGATAAACTTTTTAGAATCTAAAA
>JAGOXU010000342.1 GCA_018059515.1 Ignavibacterium sp. | reverse complement strand
ATAAAATCGAAATACAAATCCTCCCCATTATCCCTCACAATATGCTGCTTCTCGCGAAGCGTAACCGCCTTATCGAACACCGACCCCTTACTAAGGATATTCAGCACCCGGTCGAACTCCAGCTCCGTAAACACAACCTTGTTATGCTTCTCCAGCTGCACTTTCAGGTTACTAAGCAGCTCCTTCTCGTCGCTGACGGGCACATAATCGTACGCCATCAGCTTAAGCTGCGCCACCAGATTATTTTCTAATAATTGTTCAGGTTGAGTAGTCATTTCAAATCTATTATTCTTTTATCTTTTTCATAAATAAGCTATCGATTGCATTCATAAAAAACATCAACCAATAGAGACAATACAAAATTAACAAAAAAATTAGATTTTAAAGTCGGATTAGTTAAATTAATGGCATAAAGAGCAGCCATCCTTATTTATTAATCAATATTTATTATCTTTGTTCCAGAATTCGATTTTAACTGATAAAAATATAAAGGGAGAACGTCATTTTTGTAATTGAGAGCTTATACTCCGCAGAAGTGACAAACCTCCCTACGATCTTAGAGAAAGGCACCTTAATAAAGTGCCTTTCTTTGATTATGTACGATTAATAGTTATACAAGTCGCTGTCTTTGCTGTAACGAATATAAAATTTATTTTGAGCAGCATCCGTAAAATGCATTTCTTTTATTTTTTTATCGTCGCAATTCCGCACGTACACCTTTTTGAGAGCCACTTTTTTAGGAAGGTTTTTGATTTCACTAATATAAAAATCATTTCTAATTTGAACATTCCCCACAGCATCACTCGTGAAATAAGTAATAATGTTACTGAATGTAACCGGCGAGTTTTCCGATGTAAATTTCAAAGGCCTTACTTGATTTTTGGATGGATACAACAACAGGTTACAATCCCTGTAAAGCGTCTTATATACCGAGTATTCGGCAAAAGACTTTGAAGTATGCGGAGGAATAGCAACAACAGGCTGATCCGAATAAGTTACAACTTGCCCCGTAGTAGTAGACTTCCCTTTGGCATCAGATCCACCAAATAAACCTGGCATAAGCACACCCAGATCAGCAATCTTTGAAGGTTTGTCGGATGCCGCTACACTATTCACCACCGGCAATCCATTTTTATATCCCCATACACTTGCAGTTTGCTGATACGAAACACTTTGAGAGATACTGTTTGAGATGGTTCTGTTAAGCGAATAATCGTAGGCCATTCCATTCTTCACAAAGAAACATTCCGCCAGATTCACATAAACAGTAACATCCGTTTTGTTATGGAAAAGGAAACCGGCATTTCCCCCTTCCGACCACAAATTATAATACACTTTACAATTTGCATCCTCAAAGAACAACGCATTCTGTTCTGTTTTCAGGTTTTCTGATTGCGTGGTTACCACCTGATAGAAAGTTGACTTACATGAGCTTAACGCCAAAACAACAAGCAAAGAGAGAAATAAATGTTTCATAATAGTAATAATTTTTATCCCTATTCCCTATGGATAAAATTAGTAATTTAAAAACGGGGAATCAACAACTTAAAGAAGTCCGCTTTATGTTAACTATGTGTTCACAATACTCATTTAAAATAGTGCGTTTATAAACTTTCAACTATATTATACCTTTATTCAAAAATTTTTAAGTCTTTCTTCATTTCTGCAATAAGCAAATTTTCAATCTCGTTAAATGGCTCATTAAGTTTAAATTTATTCAAAGACTCAATAGATTTTTGATTTAGTACAATCATATTTTGGGAGTCTATGCCGCTTTTCTGTGAAGTCGAGTGGTATAAATAGAAATCATCGAAACAACACTGCAATTCGTTTGTTAATCTATTCAATCCATTTAAAATTACTTCAGTTAAAAATGGACTGTTCACTTTATATAGAGAGATAAATTGCTTGAAATCATCAAACAATTCTTCACCTAATTGATTGTTTCCAGAAGATTGGTATTGTTCAATTTTATGCTTTAATTTAAACATTTCCTTAAGAACTTCTTTATAGATATTTATTTTCTCTTTGTAAATTCCAGAATAAGATATTTTAAATCTGTCAATAGATTTGTCAACTCTTTTTTTTATAAAACAGTAAAAAATCATGTTCCCAATAATTGCGACCAATCCGGGAATGATTAAAGACATTATTTGGCAGGTACTATTATCCATTTTATTTTTTAATTTGAGAATAAATTTCAATAAATTAAACAACAACTGTTGGCTTCATTTTTATTTCAAATATGCCAGTATGGATATTATAAATGCCAATGCAGAAATTAAGATTGGCACCCACCAATATTTAATTTGTGTTTTAATTGATTTTTGAAGAGTATTCTCGACATCAATCACTTGCTTTTTATAATTACCCCAACCGTCGTATTTTTCAAAAACTACGTAGCCTTTATATTGTAACACATATCCACCATTTCCTAAAGATTTAACAAAGTCATTGTCGACCAGATACTGAATATATTTTCTTTCAGCCTTAATGACATTCCTTTTGTCTTCCATATTCGGAATAGGGTTGTAATATAAGTCGTATAGAATACGTCCTATCTCCTTATGAAATTCATCATCAAAATCTTTATTCATAATTAAACAAACATTTGCTGTAACAATCCTTTCTTCCAGGTTTCCATCTTTTCAATCTGTGCACTGCTATGGCTTATCTTTTCATCTATGGATGATAAGAAGGTGGCTATTTTTTGTTGTTCGGGGAGAGAAGGAACAGCTACAATTAAATTCTTTATAACACTCAATG
>JAGOXU010000137.1 GCA_018059515.1 Ignavibacterium sp. | reverse complement strand
AAAGACCAAAGGCTACCAAAAGTATTTCTGCATCTTCTGTTTGTATTTCCTCATATCTAACTTCACTTTGTATTGCTTTATATTTTTCCTGCAAGCGAAGATTCACTTTTTCCATTTCTTCCGGCTGAATAAAAAGAGAGGTGATAACATTATGTTCTCTATCTTTTGTTTTACCTGTTGTAGCCCAGGGTGTCGGGATTTTTGGCAGCGAACCTCCTTCGGGAAGAATAACTTTTTCCATCATCTGACCGAGTGCGCCATCTGAAAGAATCATAACCGGGTTGCGGTATTTTTCTGCTAATTTAAATCCATCAAAAACAAAATCCGCCATTTCCTGAACTGAAGCAGGAGCTAAAACAATAAGGTGATAATCGCCATGACCGCCTCCCTTTGTAGCCTGAAAATAATCACCTTGCGAAGGCTGGATGGTTCCGAGACCAGGACCACCGCGTACTATATTTGCAACCAAGCAAGGAAGTTCCGCAGAAGCAATGTATGATAGACCTTCCTGCATTAAACTAATTCCCGGTGAAGATGATGAAGTCATCACGCGTGCGCCTGCACCTGCAGCGCCGTAAACCATATTGATTGAAGCAAGTTCACTTTCCGCCTGAAGCACAACTGTTTTAAGTTCTTTTCTGTTTGGTACTTCGCGCATTAAATACTCAATCACTTCAGATTGTGGAGTGATTGGATAACCGAAGTAAGCATCCATATCTGCACGAAGAGCGGCTTCAGCAAATGCTTCGTTGCCTTTCATCAAGCGGGCTTCACCCGATCTTTTTTCTTTCTTTTCCATAAAAACCTTTTTATAATTAATTAAACTTAAAACCTGAACAAAGGACTCTCCTACTGGAGAACTTTTCTCGCAGGCTTTGGTTCACGATAAACTGTTATAGCTGCTTCCGGACAAACAAGTGCACAGTTTGTACAACCGGTACAAACATCATTTATTAATTCAACAAAGCGATAACCTTTATCATTAAAACTTACTGATAGTGCGAGAGAATCCTGCGGACAGGCAACAATGCAAAGTTCGCAGCCTTTGCAAATTTTGCTATCAACTATTATTGTACCTTTAATCATATCTGTCTCTTTTTGGATTTGAGAATGCTTTTAATTATAGCCAAAATCTCAATCTTAATGCCATATGATAAATGAAGTTATAGCACTTAAAAGCAATTAAATATTGGCTAATTATCAGATTTAGGAAGCCGTAAAGATTGGCTATTCCTATTTGTGAGAAGGAATGTTGATAGTCGGCAATAATTGAAGGATTTCACAATTTAGTTACTTGGTTGGCGTTGACCATTCCGTGATAACAATTTCTTGATTACTATTTAAGTCTCGATATGACTGTGGCTTCCAAAGAAATTATGTTGTCATTCCCACGGAAGAGGCTGTGTGAAAATTTGCAATTGTCAGGCAGGTCCGCAGGAATGACAAAGAGGATTAAACTTCCCCACGCCAGTTTTGATTATTAGTTTTAAATCTATCCATAATCAAATTATTAAATTCAGTATTAAGCGGACCTTGTTCAATAATTTTTATGTTTGATTTTAGATGTTCAACGTTTGTTGTTCCAACAATTGCGGTATCAACTCCGTTTGCAAAAACCGTAAAGCGTAAAAAAGTATTTAACCAGTTTTCTTGTTCAGGTAAATTCATCGTTTTCCAGCGGTGCCAGTATTCTTCGCA
Source organism: Ignavibacterium sp. (assembly GCA_018059515.1). Taxonomy (GTDB): domain Bacteria; phylum Bacteroidota; class Ignavibacteria; order Ignavibacteriales; family Ignavibacteriaceae; genus IGN3. Next base: position 7,449 of record JAGOXU010000137.1, on the reverse strand, counting down.
ATAATGTCCAACAGGTCTTTCAGAAAATCTCCAGGGTGCATTTGCAATCGGGCGTTTTGCAATTACACCTATTCTCTTTTCATTTGCTTGCTTTATAGAACCATCAATATCAATTTGATCACAAATGTTTACAGATGTTTGAATGCTTCCTAACGAATTTGAATCAACTGCAAATTTTAATTCTTCATTTTCACCTGAGTATGCAGCAACTCTAACTTTTCCCTGCTGGATAGTTTTATTGAGTGCTTCGATTACTTCTCCGCGCTGCAAAGTATTCAAATCGCAGGAGTGTAAATGAACAATATCAATGTAATCAGTTTTCATCAATCTTAAAGCGTTATCAACCCCGGCAAGAATTATATCATAACTCCAATCAGCATAACCTTCAATCCCATATCCAACTTTGGTTGAAAGAATAAATTCATTTCTTCTGTGAGAAATATATTTTCCAATTCGTTCTTCACTTGCATGGTACCCTCGAGCAGTATCAATAAGATTAATTCCAATATCCAAAACGGTGTTAAGAATTTTTTCAGAATCATTTTCTGAAACTGCAAAATCACCAATCTCACCGGCACCAAAACCAAGTGCTGAAACTTTAATATCTGTATTTCCAAATTTTCTGTATATCATATAGATAAAATGAAACGTTCCAAAATCGGTGTCACGTTGAGCTTGTCGAAACGTGACTTGTAATTGGCTGAGGTCACCCTTCGACAGGCTCAGGATGACAAATGAGTATCTATTCTATTGTTGATTCATCTAAATCATCAATTATATTTTCTGCTTGAAGAACTTCTGAACAGGGCACCATTAATTTTATTTCATTAATTAAGTGTCCTTTCGGATCGTCGTTTGCACGAAACAAGGTATAATCTCCACCACCGAGAGAAATCGGAGAAGCTTTCCTTTCGTAAATAAATGGATGCAGATTATTTTCTTCTAAAGCAGATTTATAAAGATTTACTTGCTGCTCATCGGATGAACCAAACACGCGCGCCATTCCTTCATAAATTTCATAATCGGAATGTTGGTTGCATAAAAATATTCCGTTAATGCGCAATCCGCATCTTTTACAATAAGCCTGATGGCAAATTGCACAGACTCCTTTTGCATCATCATCTGAATGATTAAAACAGCTTGTGTCATCTATAAAAATTGTTCCGCATTTTACACAGAACTCTGAATCTTTTGATATTTCTGTTCCACAGAATTCGCATAATAATTTATCGGACATTGTTTCCTCCTGGTTGCTGGATGCTTGATACTGGATACTGGATACTGGATTGAAAATCTGAATTTATTTTTGCTATCATCAAGAATCTAGGATCAAGTATCTCTAAAAGTTTGCTAAAAAATATTTATAAAATAAAAATTTTACTCAGCAGATAATCCCCCTCTATTATCTCTTGTCATTCTAGAGTAAAGGGAAAGGTTCGGATCAAACAAAAACTTTAACCATAATTTTGTCCACGATTTATGGTAAACAAGATTATCATAAAACTCGGGTGCTACAGCTTTTACTTTTGGAAGATTACTCCACGGAATTGATGGAAAATCATGGTGCTCGTTATGATATCCAACATTAAGTGCAACTATGTTTAAAGGACCATAATAGCTGTAAGTTTCCTGCGGCGGTGCGATAAGAAAATGTTCCTGTATCCATCTTGCACCGAGAGGATGAAATCCGATTGAAAAGAAAAAAGAAAGAACAAGATAAAGAAATGAAGTCCACCCAAAGAAAATTATAACCAGTGCATCAATTCCAAAAACAACTATCCAGTTTATGATTGTCCAGACATTCATAAATTGAATTTCTTTTAAACGCGGAGTGCGTACCGCCTGGAAAACAGGAAACAATATTTCCCAGAGTGCTTTACCAAAAAATGAATGTCCAATTAATTTTGCTTCCCACTTGCTTGCAAGGTCAGCATCAAGATAATAATCACCTTGAAACGAATGATGTTTTAGATGATAACTCCTAAACGAAACAGAACCTGGAAGTACGTTTGGAATATCTGCGATAATTCCTGAGATATAATTCATTGCTCTGTTTTTAAAGATAAGATTGTGTGCTGCTTCGTGAATTAAAACATAACAAGCGTGATTTGCATAAGCACCAACAAGAAAAGCAACAATAAGCGCTAACCACCATGGTTGTGAAGAAAGTAAAAAAGCAATAGTGATTTGCAAACCAACAACAAAAAGTATTATTAAAAAACTCAAAGGATTTCTTCCAATATGTTCTCGAACTTCAGGATGTGCTTTTAAAATTGCACGCGTTCGTTCTTTGTGCGGTTCGGGTGTGTTAGAAAACTGGAATTCTGTTTTGCTAGAAGTCATTTTAGTTGCCTTTAATTATTTGAACTATTGACTAAACAAAATTACGATAAAATTTATTGAGATGTTATTACAATCGAATGTCATCACGAGTAAGTTTCTCTTCCAACCGCGTATAGATTAATCCATCTATTTCTTGAATTGAAAGATCATATTTAATTGAGTCTATTGCTTGTATGCAATTTCCTTTTCCGCATTTGCAATTTTTATTTGATTTATTTTTATTGCTATTATATTGAGCACTTAAAAACCAGTAAAAAATATCGATAGGATTAGTATTAAAATATTCTTCATTGGATATTTCCCTTAAAAAACTATGTAACGCAAACTTAATCCTTCTTAATAGGGGTTGTGTGAAAATATTAAAAATGTCAAATCGAGCGAACCTGCCTGCCGGTAGGCAGGTCCGCTCAGCCTGACGAATACAAATTTTCACACAACCTCAATACAGGTAAGCCTGCGTTACGATATTAATAATTAAAACGCTGTTATAACCCCAATGCCCAGAGTTACAAACTCCCTTTCAAAATCATATTTAGTCTCCACTACCATTCTTAAGTTTCTTCTAAAAACATAACCAAGATGACCTGAAAGTGTTTTATAATTTAAATCAGAAAAATCAGATTCAATCCAATTGAATAAACCAACAGCGTACCATTTACTGTCATCACCATTTGGGCGATAAACCATTTCAGCAAATGCACCGCGAGTTTTAACATCCTTTGGAGGATTGGTGAAAAACATTCCACCATTTGTCAGGAAATAAGGATTTCCATCTTGTCTTTCAATGTATTGAAAATTTAATTCAATCGGGTCTAATGAAATTGTTGCATCTCCACCGATCATCCATAATTCATTTCTTTCATCAAAATTTCCTTCAGGACTTTTTTGCTGTTCCTTTCCCCAGTAACCCATTGTACCAATTCTTAAATGTTCACCAACATCCTGTGAAATTCTACCCATAAAGTTTTTGTATTTATCATTATCAAAGTTGCCGTCCAAAAATCCTTCGCCAATTCCGCTGCCGTTTACAATTTGCAAAGAAAGATCAGTTCCGGTTTCAAATCCGTATTGAAGCATTATTCCCCGGTCATAAGTTAAATCAACTTGTGAATTACCGGGTCTAACTTTGTAGATATAATAATCATCACGAGTTAAACGTAACTCCCGTTTAAATAACGGATCACAAAGTTGAAACTGTCCAATTGTTAAATCAAGTTCACTTTTAAAAACATCATTAAACATTAACCATGCATCTTCAATTTTTCCTCGTTCACCATTCTCAAGAATGTAATAAACATAGTACGCAACATCTTTTGAGATTGCCCCGCCTGTAAGAAGTTTAAATAAAACTGGTGTACTAAAATCAGATTGTTCACTGTTGTTTTGATTGTACGTAACATGTGCATCAAGCCTCATTGCAAGCGGCAGATCACGAATTAATGACAATTCTGGATCGCCGGTTTCTACATAATATCTTGGTGCATCCTGATCTTTAAGTACAAATCCGTTTCCGGCAAACTCATCTCCATAAGGTTTAAGTGATGGAAATGGGGAGTGACATGTTTTGCATGTCATATTATATTTTCTTGCAAAGGCAGGAATTGCAAATATATCTGATGTAATGATTGATGTGATGATGAAAGTTAAAACTGCAAGAGTAAATATGTTTTTCATTTTAATCCTCTGAAAATTTCTCCATTGTCACCCTGAGCCTGTCGAAGGGTTACATTTTTAAATACTTATCAGATTTCGACAGGCTCAATCTGACATTTACTTCAGAGATGCCGGATCAAGTCCGGCATGACAAACTAAATTTAAGGTAATACTGTTACATAAGTTGAGTGTTCATTTACTTTTATAATTTCAGATTCTTCCGCCGGAACATTTAGAAAATCCGCTACGGGTTTAACAAGTTTTTGGTAATTAAGTACTGCTGTAATTTTCATTTTACCAGGGGCGGTATTATCCGGAAGATTAAAAGTAAAATATTCTAATTTTGTTTCGCGAGGTCCTAATCTGTAATCCACACCGAGTGATTTTGTGTTCCACTGTTGTATTGTCATTCTACCCTGCGGATCAAAATAAGCCATTCTAAAAATTCTATCGCCGATTGGAATTCCATCTCGCTGTACACCTTTAAAGTTCGGATCATTTTTTGCGATGCCCATATCCTGATAGGCTAAAACATCTTCACCAATTGTATATTCTTCACCTTCAAATCCTTTTTTGTTAACAGGCAGATGATAAACATTTCCTTTCGCATCAACAGCTTCAACGTGCATCCAAACAATTCTGTCTTCAACAGAACCGGTTGGAAATTTGTGCCCTGTTTTTTGATTGAATAATGCAACTGTAAATTTTATCACTTCACCGGGTTCTGCTTCGCGTATATCAGGATGAATACTTAATTCGATTGTTCCTTTAACTTTCCCAGGATCGTGCGCTCCATGAAATAAATGCTGCCAGGCATCGGGATATTTTTTTCCCATTGCCGCAGTGTAACCTTCAGCTTTTGTCATGTGGCAATCCTGACATTGAACACCTTGTTTGAAGTAAGGACCTTCCTTCCATTCAAGATGAGTTGATTTAACCCAAATGCCAAAAGGCGACATTTCGTTATGACAGGTACCGCAAAAATCACCAGACTTTAAAAAATCAGATTGTATGATTTTATGTTCCGGTGAGTTGCCGGTTCCACGTGGTCCATATTTAGTTTTTCCATCTGTTGGATTTGAAATAAAATTAAAATTATATGGAGTATCTCCTTCAAAACCTGAGACCGTATGACAAACATCGCAGGAAACAGATTCATTTGCGCGGGAATTCATTTCAGGTTTTGGCGGTGGAACATCGCCGGCTAAAAAAGAGATTGGTGCATGACAGCCGTTGCATTCGACTTTTGCTCCTGCAACTTTTTCATCTTTTTCTGCATGCGGAATTGCAAGTTCAAAGTATTCTATTTCATCCCAATGATGCGTATAAGCCTGCGACATCATTGCTTGTTTCCACTGCTGATAAATATCAACATGGCAGGATGACCCACAGAATTGCGGAGTTTTATACTCATCATATTTTCTCGTACCAAGTGCATCAACACCAGCTTTGGTTTGTGCAAACTGATTTCCGACAAATATTAGGATCAGTAAAAACGGAATAGAAATTAGTTTAGGAATTTTCATAATTAACCTCACAATTAGATTTGAGAATCGGTTGAGTCTTTTGGGAAAGTGATTTGGGTATAGCAATATTGTGTTTGTGGTTTTTAGAAAACCACAAATTATTTTGCAGAATATTTTTTAATAAAATTGAAACAGTAAACATTTTAGTTCCCCTATAATCAATACAAAGTTAAAAAAAATTCCAATTAAAATCAGACGCAATTACAAAATGGAAGGCAACTATTGCTAGTCATTTCCCATTGTAAATAACGCACTCAGTATTAAGTCGTACCTAATAAAATTCCATCACCATCTTTATCAATAAATATATCTTTTCCTTTGCTAATCTGATTTTTAACTCTGTTCTTCTCTTAATTATTGGTTTGAACTTTTTTACGTTTCTGATTTTTATTTTTCACTTGTGTTGAATCAGAAATTGGTTGGCTGTAAATCAATCCTGCAGAAAGTAATACGATTGATATTATTGTTTTCATATCAACCTTTGATAAAATGTACTATAAAACTACCATCAATAATATTTAGGCAGCGCAACATAAAACAAATAAAATATTTTCAGTGTTCGACCAATAAGGTTTGATGTAACTAAATCGGCAAAATAATTTACTATTTTTACATTGTCATTTAATCACATTTATTAAGGGAGATTTATGAAATCCATATTATTAATTCTTATCGGTGAAAGAAAACAAGCTGCTGTGCAAGTTCAAAAAGTTTTAACCGGTTGGGGATGCATGATCAAAACAAGATTGGGAATACACGATGGTGTTATGGAAAATTGCAGCGATCAAGGTTTACTAATTCTTGAACTTGCAGGTGAAAGAAAAAAAATGGATGAGCTTGCAAGAAAAGTTTCTTTGATAAAAGGTGTTTCATCAAAGTTGGTTGAATTGAAAGTTATGAAGGAAAAGAAAATGACTAAGTCAATTACTGTTAAGAAATCGAAATAAATTTATAGAGGTCTAAACCAATTCTTCCCTCAATTGCCACGAGCTTTAGCTCGCGGGAAAAGAATAAAACAACTTAGGCTTTAGCCACATAAATGTTGTTAAAGGTTTTGGCTAAAGCCAATTTATTTCTCTTATCAGAAATCCACGACTTGAAAGTCGTGGCAATAGATATTTAATATTGTTTGGAATTATTTCTTTAAAAAAGGTAAAGTAATCTTTACGCAGGTACCCGGATATTTATTGGTGGCAAGATGTGATGGGCTTTGAACATTTATTGTTCCTCCATGTCTTTCTACAATTTGTTTTACTACCGATAAGCCAAGTCCTGACCCTTCAACCCCGATTTTTTTAATATTGCTTGCTCTAAAAAAATCAGTAAATATTTTTTCTATTTCTTCTTTGGGAATTCCAACTCCGTTATCACAAACTTTTATCACTAAATCATTTTTATCTTTATCGATATTTATTTCAACTAAACCATCCATATTATTATACTTAATTGCATTGCTGATAATATTTGATAAAGCAATCTGAATCAAAAAAGGATCGCCTTCAATCGGATGTTTTTCTTTCCAGTTATTAATAAGTGAAAGTTTTACGCCTTTTGCTTCCGCATTAACCTTTGCAACTTTAATAGCTCTTGCTAGTATTGATGCAATATCAACCTGCTCTTTAATAAATGAATTTTCTAATCTTAGTTTAGAAATTTTTAATACATTATTAATTAATTCAATTGCTTCATCAGATCTTCTTCTTGCACGTATAAGTTTTTCTTCTACAACTTCATCTAACGGTCCAAGAAATTTTTGCAGAACCAAATCCAAATAAGAATGTACTGCTGCAAGCGGAGTTTTTATTTCGTGTACGATGCCTGAAATATATTTTTGTTTTTCTTTTTCCGCAGCATTTATTTTATCTATGGATTCAAGTAGCTGCTGTTCGCGAATGTAAAGCTGCTTTGCCATTCTATTTGCAATAAG
>JAGOXU010000341.1 GCA_018059515.1 Ignavibacterium sp. | reverse complement strand
GACTGTAAGTATGAATCTGAAGGGAGCGTCTCCTCCTATGTTTACAGTAATTATGGTGGTTTTATTCTTATTTCTTTCATTAGTTTTAGGCTTGGTGAGGTTTTGCGGCTTTATATTTTTCACAGAACTTGGCCAAAGAATCCAATTGTTGATCCGTTGGGTATTAATCATTAGCGCGTTTGTTGAATTTGGTCTAATTCCAGGAATTTTGGCCTTTTTCCTATGCAGCAAGTACGCCGTTGCTTGTCTTTTTGGTTTTATATACGGCTTTAAAAAAGGATAATCTTGAATCAATCAACGTCTTCATACACTCTAAGCAGTATTAAAATTCTGAATGCATCTGCACATGACTATACATGTACACAGTTTTAATACTCGTTACAGTTTATGAAAATTATTGCAGTTGACAGTCCACTTCGTCATGCAATGATTATTCATATCTTTACTTGTTTATTAATTTAAATCAGGATCAAGAAAATAATATAGTGGTTTTGTTTCATGCCCTTCGCATATAGCTTTTAATAATTTAATTAAATTTAGGTGAAAAGTACTATACCGAGGATCTGCAGTTAAAGCTTCGAATGATGCTTTGTTATGTACATACCGATGTACTGCTAACGGAAGTTCGATTAAATTTGTCGCCTCATTGTCCCAAGCACAACGGTTAATATGGTGAACCTGGAACTCATCATCAGGAACAGCTTCAAACTCATATTTATCACTGAAGAAGTTAAATATAGGAAACGCTGCATTGATTAAAGGATGTACTAAATACGTCCGATTGTTGGTACGACTAGGCGCAATATAGCGTTTTGCCTGTTGTGATGGTGAGCTATCAGAATACTTACCCCAACTGTTCGTTAAAACCATGTGCAAACCCTTTTTCCTATAACAAACTTCAAGTATGAGCCCGTTAGAACAAGCGTAATAGTTAAACCGCGGATCGGATGGTCTAAATTCAGAATCAAGATCCGATTCAGTAAACGAAACGGCTTCAAATTCATGAAAATTTTCTTCGTCAGCATCCGTCCAATCGCTTAAACACGCAAGTGTCATTCTCGTTGGATAATAATTAAAACCATCAGTACCTTTTATAAAGCCGTCTTCACATTCGACAGATTCCTTGATAACCAAGAGATAGGTTTTGATTATTTTTGAAGATTCGGCATATTCCCCATGTGCTATAAGGTTTCTATTCATATTGACATGTACAGGTACATTAATGTACTTCATACTTCCAGCTTGTTTCTCTAATTGTGAGCAAGCACGCCTTTGGGCTTCTGACCTAAACCGTTTATTCTTTTTTTCTTTTATTTCAGAATCATCTGAATTATGACATGCATAACGATTCAACTTTTCAACTACTTCAACAATATTTCCGTCCATATCTATTTCGAAATCATTAACATTTTTTTCATTTTCCGTAGCTAATACCATTGTCAAAACTTTACTAAATGTTTCGAATGAAATTAAACCTTCCAGCCAGCCTTCCAAATTCATGATGACCATATGTTTAATTACTCCAACCAATCGATCAAGCGAATTGTATTTGTTGAGTTGTACTGAAAAATCTTCTTCCAACACTTCCAAACTAATCGAATTCCCCATATTTTCCAATTGTCGATTGACTTGGTACATTAGTTGGTTATGTGTAATCTTACCCAATAAAAATTCTTCTACATTTTTTCCTACATTCTGAACCATTCCTTGTCTTCCATTACGTATACTTCTTTGAACATCATTTTTACTTACCATCATTTAATCTTCCTTCTTTCATTTTTCTTTTGTTAGCAACTAATAAAGTATTCCATCCAGTTAATTCCCACAAATGTCTACCCCTTCCTTGACTTCTCATTTTTTTGACATTATAACTAATTTTAGGTATATTTAATTAAATTTTTACTCAATAAGTTGCTGTATAACCAGACTACAATAACGATACTCCCAAAGCAACTCGTTTCAACTCAAAAAAGACTCATTAATTATGAAAATAAAAAAGTTTAACTAAAAGCAGCAATCTGTCTGCACTTTAGTTAAACTTTTTTTATTTATACAATAGATTGTTCCGACTTTCGTAATATTCCCGCTTTTCTCCAACAGAATCTAACGTAAAGTAACAAAATCCTCCCCCAATACCTGGACGTATAGCTACTTTACCTTTTACTTTCGGATTATCGTCTATCTTCCAGCCTTTGGTTAACATAGCGAGCCGTTTTTTACATATTTCGGAGCATATAAGGTTATCTTCCTCGTCCAGAGTGCATAAAGTATATGAACGACTCCCACCATCTTCTTTATTTAACTTCAATACTGCCTGTCCTGTTGTTCCTGTTCCAGCAAAAAAATCCAAAACCCGAGCATTTTTGTTTGGAAAAATCTTAAGGATGTGCTGAATATAGTTAACCGGTTTCATATAACGGAAATTTACATTCTCAAGCCCTTTAATTGCGTGAAGATCAGCTATACCTGTACGTGTCATTGACTCATCAAAGAAATCAGAGAGCGCTGCTTGAGACTCGTGAAGATATTGTTTGTACTGCAGCTTGCCATCATTAACTGTCAGCAACCCTTTTTCTTGTTTTGACAGCATATTTTGCTTGCTGACATTCCAACTACAACCAACACCAGGGTAGTGAATCTGTCCATTAAAATCAAACGGATAATCAAATTTTTCTTTGTATTTATGAGCGGGATACTGGAGTGAATACAGGCGATACCGCTTTCCATTCTCGTCCTCATATTTGAACTGGCGCTCGCCGACATCTTTGGTTTTTGTGAATTCTTCAAAACCATTTTT
>JAGOXU010000136.1 GCA_018059515.1 Ignavibacterium sp. | reverse complement strand
GATCTATTGATGTTGGAGATGATGGATTAGCATCAATGCCGAGCAAAGTTAGGTTGGCACCTGTGGTAACAGTCGAACCTGCATTATATCCCAGAGCGGTATTGTAATTTCCATTATTGTTTTCTAAAGAATGATGACCGACAGCCGTGTTATTAATTCCAGCAACGTTAAGTCTTAATGAGTAATACCCAACTGCAGTATTTGCATTCCCTGTTGAATTGAGTTGTAATGCCTGATTGCCATACGCTATATTTTCCGCACCTATAGTGTTAGTAATTAGTGAAAACCACCCCGTTGCTGTGTTAGAATACCCGGTTGTGTTGGAAGCTAATGATCCATAGCCCATTGCAATATTTCGAAAACCGGTGGTGTTTTCAGATAATGCTCCATCGCCAATTGCAACATTTCCATCACCTGTTGTGTTGGAACTTAATGAATTAGAACCCACAGCAGTGTTACTGAAGCCTGTGGTGTTAGATACTAATGCAGAATAGCCTAGTGCAGTATTAGAGTTACCGGTAGTTAAGCTTAATAAAGAACCATTTCCCACTCCTGTGTTATAACTTGCATCATCACCACCAGTATGGGTCATCGTAAAATTACCAGCGTTTGATCCAATAAACATGTTATATCCCGGGGCGCCGGTTGGCCAAAAATTATGAATAAATCTGCTTCCACCTTTAAAAATTACTCCTGTTGTTGAGCTGTTAAATGTTTCTTGAAGCCGTAAACTGTTTAGTATATTTATTTCCCCGGTAGATTGGTTGACAGTAAAATAATCATTGCTTGCATCTTTTATAGAAAACACTCCACCGGTGCCTAGCGTATTAGTTATGTTAGATTGTGCAAAACTGTTAACACTGAGAAGAAAAAAACAAAATAAAATTGTAGTCTTTTTCATATAGATCTCCTTAATTGTAATTAAATGTTATTGTTTTCATTGTTTACCAAGGCTTACTTTCATTGTTTCATAATTACTCGATTTTAGCTTTTCGTTTTCAGCTGTTAAAATATTTTCTATTTGTTCTAATTTATTTATTCTATTTTTCAGCACATCATTTTCTTTTTTCAAATCTTGAATTGCTTTTACTATTATTGGCAGAAGATTGCCAGGTGTTGCTTCCAGCTTTTCGGGATTATCTTTAAGTACAAGGTAACCATTCTGCATTTTCTGTGGTTTGAACTTCATCAAGTTCCTGAGCAATAAAGCCTGCTGTGGGTTCTTCCATAATTTTACTTCCATCTGATATGTTATCATCATACCATTCTCTTTTATCCCAATTGAAAAGGCGCGGTTTTATTTTCATTAAGAAATCAATTCCTAAATCTAATTCCTTAATGTTTTGTTTATCTCTTGCATCTGATAATGAACTTATGTTTTGAACATTACAACGAAGCGAAGAAACAAAACTATTTCCTAAAGTAATTTGATCTATTGATGTTGGAGATGATGGATTAGCATCAATGCCGAGCAAAGTTAGGTTGGCACCTGTGGTAACAGTCGAACCTGCATTATATCCCAGAGCGGTATTGTAATTTCCATTATTGTTTTCTAAGGAATGATGCCCTACTGCGGTGTTTTGAAAGCCGGTTATGTTTGAATGTAACGCAGGAAGGCCAGTCGCAGTGTTATTTGAACCTGTTGTGTTGGAAAATAATGAAAAAAGACCCGATGCAGTGTTATCATTACCCGTTGTATTGTTCTGCAATGAATTAGATCCTAGTGCAGTATTTCGATTACCAGTTGTGTTTGAATATAATGCACCGTGACCCATAGCACTGTTTCCGTATCCTGTAGAGTTGCTACTTAGGGTGTTATTACCACAGGCAGTATTAACGAACCCAGTCGTTAAACTTGACAAAGATGAAAAGCCTATTCCTGTGTTTCTGCTGGCTTCAGCCCCAGTAGTAAAGGACATTGTAAAATTCCCCGAATTAATACCAATAAATGTATTCGCTCCCTCTGATCCGACTGGTGAAAAGTCGTGTACAAATCTGTCATCCCCTTTAAATATTACACCCAAAGGCGGACTTGTTGTAACAGGCAGTGTAATGCGCCCATCAGATTGGCTAAGAGAGAAAAACGTAGTCGAGCCGTCGTTGATGGAAAATACTCCTCCTGTTCCAAGTGTGTTGGTTATGTTGTTTTGGGGAAAAACAATTGATGTTAAGATAAAACAAGTAATTGAGATTATCTTTTTCATTTTCACTCCTACTATACAATTAGAAATTTTTGATTTTTATTCATTTTTATTTTACCAGTATCATCTTCCTAGTCTCAACAAAGTCTCCTGCCTGCAATTTATAGAAATAAACGCCGGATGATAATAGCGAAGCATTAAATTCAATCTCATAACTTCCTGCATTTCTAAATTCGTCAACTAATGTAACAACCTCATTACCAAGAACATCGTAAACTTTTAATGTTTGCCAACCGCCGACTGGGGATTGCCAACTGATTTTTGTGCTTGGGTTAAAGGGATTTGGATAGTTTTGATATAACACAAATTCATTTGGAATTAAAATTTTTTCATCTTCAACTTTTGTATAGATATCATTTAAATATCCAGGAGTTCCATATAAACCAGATGCTCTCCAGTTTTCTGCAAGTGAGTTATCGAGCTGTGGATTTATTAACGCTAATGTTGGTCCATTTCCATTTGGCAAAGATGTCCAATTACCGCTGGATGAATAAATTACTTCATCAACCAGATTATCAGAATTATCTTTTAATATTATATGATCGCCGCTGCTGCTCAATCCAAAATTAATATTTCCCAAAGCTTTGGTTTGATTTGGATAAAGCAATTTAAATTTTAAAGTATCACGGCAAAGAACTAAATAATCTTGCGCACCGATTGTTGTTCCGTTTGGAAACACAAACTGGTTTGCAATATCATCATCAGTAAATTTCCATCCGGAAATATTAACAGCAGCACTATCGGGATTATAAAACTCAATCCAATCTTCCGTATCAAACACAGGTGATGATTTATAATTGATTTCATTTATCACAATGGATGTAATCGTTAATTCGGCTGGCTCAAACACAGCAGTTAATGTAGAATTGTTATCAAGTACAACAGTAATTTCCGGAGAAGTTGCGGTTGAAACACCCTGCCACTGTACAAAGCGATAACCCGGCATTGGCATTGCTTTTATTCTAATCGGAATGTTTTTAAAGAAAATATTTGTTGATGTATTGTTTTTAACTTCAACACCGGCAGTAAAAATTTTTCCCCAAGCAGGATTATTTCTGCTGATTAGAATGGATGCAGATCCGTTTATGCTAAACTTGGTATTAAAATGTCCTCTAATATTTACAGGTCTATCAACCGCAAACGTTCGCATCATATCAATAAGCTCCTGCCAGGTATTACCGAAAGAAATTGATTGAGGCCAGCGGTCTTTGTGCCGTGGAATTTCCGCAGCAATATTATTTGCTAAGCTATCAATTACAAAAAGTACATGATTCGGTTCGTACGTTGTATTTATATGTGCTGCCATTCTTTGAATAAATTCATTTTTAAAATCAGTATTATCCAAAAGCTTTCTCAACATCAATGTTGACCAAGGCGGATTAGGCCAACTTGGACCGTTAGTTGCGGTTGCTTGTGCCAATGTATTTGTTGTTGCCAAACCCTGTGCGTTTCCGCCAAAAGTAAAATCAAGATCGTAAACCATCCAGCGCCATTTAGAACCGGCTTTTCGTTCACGCCATAATTTCATATTTGATCCGGGCCAATCACCATTTGCAGAATAGATTTCTGCAACTTGATAATCAATATATTCATCAATATCTACAATTGATTTTATATAATCATAATTAAGCGGATTAGACATGTTTTGAGTTGTAAGAAAATCAATCATCTCGTTATAAGCAATCAGATCACCATTATTACCGGCAACTCCTTTACCAATTTCAACAAGATCTATATTGTCTTTATCTATGCCGTGATGATAAAACAGATAATGCTCATTAAGTTTTTCTCTTATATTATGTATGCCCCAATAGTTACCATTGATAAATAAAATAGATGGACGATAGTTTTGATAATCTAATTTCATTCCCTGCTCGATTAGTGTTTGCGCCATTCCATCACGAAACATTGTACGCCACCAATCCTGTCCTGAACTGCGCAGAGTAAAATTATTATATTCATAAACAGGAATGTCATCAAACAGACGATAGCGTAATTTATCATTGCCGTACTCACCTCTAAAATAAAATGCAAGAGATTTTTCAGGATACAAGCGGCTGCATCCGCCATAGATTTTAACACCAGCGTTAACATGAAATGCGAGTGATTTATCAGCTTCAAAAAATTCTAAAGTAACGGGACGTTCCCAATCCTGATTCCAGTTTCTTGGCTCTGTGCTGCAATTGCCGATTATGCCGTTTGTACCCGCAACATAAATCCCGGATGTATCACTAAAGAAGTTTGCGGGATCTGTTACGAGAGAGAACACAGGAAGATCAGTTGTTACATTAATAAAGTAGGTTCTTGTTTCGGCTGTACTTGGTGTAAAACCATCTTTGAATGCACGGAATCTTAAAACAGATGTTGAATCAATTTGCAAAGGGATAGAATAAACATTGCTTGATGAAGTTGGAATTGAACCATCGTTTGTAAAGCGTATGGTTACATCTGTTAAAGTATGAGCAGCAGAAACATTTATTGATGTTTGATAAAATCCGCTTTGCTGTGAGATTGTTGGAATAGGAAGAATATTAAAAATTCCGGATTCTAAATTTGCGGATGCAGGTGTTGCCGGAGAAAATTTAAACCAGGCGTTTGTTCCATTCGGAAATCTGCCAAAAGAAATATCTGTTTGCTGTAATCCATACGTTAATGTATCGATAAGCTGAACTGCCGGATCAAACAATCCAATACTTTCACCATCGGCGCTTAGTTTAAAGTTAGCGTGATTACCTGTGTTAGCATCGTCTGCCCAAATTAAAACGTATCCGCCGGCTTCAACAATAAAATCATTTTGGATTTGAAATTTTTGCGGTTGAGATAAATTATCGGTTATGTAATAATTTTTTAGATTAACAGATGCAGAGCCTGCGTTGTAAATCTCAATCCAGTCTGCGTAATTATTAAAATCTGGATCAGCTATGGTAGTAGAGTTTGAAGCCATAAACTCGTTAATAAAAAGCGTCTGTGCGTTTATCGAAAACGAAAAAAGCAAAAAGAAAATTGCCGTTAATTTTTTGAGTAGTGTAAAAGAAAATCTCATTGATTATTTGTCCTATTGTATAATTCCAAACTTACGAATAATGGTAGTAAGATTTTAATAGCTTTTGTGTTGATTTAAATCAACCACTTTAGAACACATTAAATTTTTACTTTTATTTTAATTTATCGAGATTATATTTGCCACAGCATTTATGAATAGCGGGCAACTATTTGTGGTTGTGCAGCATAAATAAAAAACTTTAATCCAAATCAATTAAAAAGGAGCAGCAAATGAAATCTATTAATCCATATTTAAACTTTCCGGGTAACACAGAAGAAGCTTTTAACTTTTATAAAAAAGTATTCGGCGGTGATTTTCTTGGCGGCATTTTCCGTTTTAAAGATACACCTGAAGCTGAAAAGATGAACGCTGCTGACAAAGAAAAAATTATGCACGTTGCTTTACCTATGGGTAAATCAAATATGATAATGGCTACGGATGCATTAGAATCAATGGGATTCAAATTAACGTTTGGCAACAATTTTTATATTTCCATCGATGCAGAAAGCAAGGAAGAAGCAGATAAACTTTTTAACGCTCTTTCTGAAGGTGGAAAGATAGAGGTTAAAATGGCAGATCAGTTTTGGGGAGATTATTTTGGTTCTTTAGCAGATAAGTTTGGTGTTAGATGGATGATCAACTATGCCAAGCCTAAATAAAATAATTAATAAAAACATTTAATCATTTAGGAAATTTTATGAGCAAGATAACTCCGTTTTTGTGGTTCGATAGCAACGCAGAAGAAGCAGCAAATTTTTATGTGGATGTCTTTGATAACTCAAAAATATTTAGCATAACAAGATACAACGATGATAGTGCTAAAGCATCCGGTCAGAAATCAGGCACTGCGATGACAATTGCGTTTCAACTTGAAGGACAATCATTTTCGGCACTTAACGGCGGACCGCATTTTAAAATCAATCCATCAATTTCATTTTTTGTTTATTGTGAAAGCGAAAACAGAATTGAAAAACTTTATAATAAATTAATTGATGGCGGCGTTGTAATGATGCCGCTTGATAAATATGATTGGAGTCCAAAATATGCTTGGGTACAGGATAAATTTGGTGTTTCGTGGCAGTTAGATGTTGAAAAAATTAATAATTCACAAAAAATTCTTCCGGCGTTATTGTTTGCAAATAAAAAGTTTGCAAGAGTAAAAGAAGCTGTTAGTTTTTATACATCTGTTTTTCCCGATTCGAAGATTATTCTTGAATCACCATTCCCGCCTGCTGATGATATCCCTAAGGACGCTTTGCTGTTCGCTCAGTTTAGTTTATCCGGTTATTTATTAAATGCGATGAGCGGCGGTACTTTAAAACACGATTTTGATTTTAACGAAGCGTTTTCATTCGTAGTTAATTGCAAGGATCAAAATGAGGTTGATTATTACTGGAATAAACTTACTTCGGATGGCGGTGCTGAAAGCCAGTGTGCTTGGTTAAAAGATAAATTTGGAGTTTCATGGCAAATTGTTCCTAATAGGTTAATGGAATTATTAAGTGATCCAAATCCAGCAAAAGCACAAAAAGTTATGAAGGCAATGCTGCAAATGAAAAAAATAATTATTGTGGATTTAGAAAAAGCATATAACGGAAAGTGAACAGTCATCATATTATGACACAGTTAAAAAGTTAAACAATGAAAGATGAAAAAATGAGAAAAATAGTCGTCCAAGAGTTTATAACTTTAGATGGAATTATACAGGCACCCGGCGGACCAGAGGAAGATAAATCGAGTGACTTTAAGTATGGCGGCTGGACTGCACCGTATTTTTACGAAGCGGACGAAGAAGCCGGTAAGTTTATGCAAAAAAATATGGAATCCACCGATCTTCTTTTGGGAAAGAAAACATATAAGATTTTTGCTGCATATTGGCCCGAACATGCCGATATGTGGCCAGGCATTAATGAAGTAACAAAATATGTGGTTTCCAATAATCCAATGGAACTTACCTGGAGAAACTCTAAACTAATTACTGGAGACGTTGTAGAAAATATCAAAGAACTTAAAACTGGAGATGGATCGATAATAAAAGTGATAGGCAGCAGTAAGTTAGCACAGACACTTCTAAAAAATGATCTGGTTGATGAGCTATGGCTTATGATCTTCCCAATCACACTCGGAAAGGGTAAGCGTTTGTTCGGTGAGGGAACTATTCCTGCAGCTTTCAAACTTACAGAAAGTTTGGTTACATCAAATGGAATATTTTTTGCCAATTACAAACATGCCGGAAAAGTGAAGACCGGAACTGTCGGAGCTTAAAGGAGAGAAAATAAAATGAAAAAAATAAATCAAATTGTAAAAGAATTATGATGCACCCCGTTTCTGCTGTTCGATGGGAATTGCGCTGAAGCAATGACTTTTTATCACAAATGTCTTGGTGGTGAGTTGACCTTAACTCGACTTGGTGATTCTCCTATGAGCGGTGATATTGAGATATCCGCAACGGACTGGTTTAGGGGAGATAAAAAAAAGTAATAAAGGCAAAGGTTAAAGTATGCCCAATAACAATATAAATCCCGGTACTACAAGGTTTCAAGAAGTTATTGGTATCTGGGAAATGGAGTTATCTAAGCTATTTTCTTCCTGTGAAGAAGTGAACTATTGTAGCTTGAGGAGAATAAATTAGATGAAAAAAATTATTATCTCAGATTTAGTAAGTGCTTACAATAATTAATAAGGAGATAAAATATGTCAACAATAAAACTTCACCGGGTTTTTAGTGCATCACCTGAAAAAATCTACAAAGCGTTTATGGATGCAGATGCACAGGCAAAATGGCTTCCACCTCATGGATTTACCTGCAAAGTGCATCAGATGGATTTTAAAGTTGGAGGGACTTACAAAATGTCCTTCACAAATTTCACAACCGGAAAAAGCCATTCTTTCGGAGGCAAATATCTTGAAATAATTCCAAACGAACTTATTCGATATTCAGATCAATTTGATGATCCGAATTTGCTTGGTGAAATGATTACAACTGTTACAATCAAGCAAGTCTCTTGCGGATCAGATGTTACATTTGTTCAGGAAAATGTTCCTGATATTATTCCACCGGAGATGTGTTATCTCGGCTGGCAGGATTCGCTTGATCAATTAGCTAATCTTGTTAATCCGGATATTCCTGATTGATTTAAACATTTATTAAGATGCAAAGAACCTGCTGGCAAGCAATGCTAAATATTCAAAAGTTAATTGTTAACTAAATTTTTTTGAAAGGCTTATAAATGCAAAAATTACGTGTTGAAAGTTTTGCTATATCAGTGGATGGATTTGGTGCTGGACCAAATCAAAGCCTGGAAAATCCTTTAGGGGTTGGAGGTGGAAATCTTCACCAATGGTTTTATCCCACAAAAACTTTTCAACAAAATGTATTAGGAAAAAGTGACGGCACAACAGGTGTTGATAATGAACTTGCCGAAAATGGTTTTAAAAATATTGGCGCCTGGATTTTAGGACGTAATATGTTTAGTCCATATCGTGGCTCACATAACAGTGATTGGAAAGGATGGTGGGGTAACAATCCGCCATATCATGTTCCAGTTTATATCTTAACTAATCATAAATGCGAATCAATTGAGATGGAAGGCGGTACCACTTTTCACTTTGTAACGGATGGGATTAATTCAGCTCTTGAAAAAGCTTTTGATTCTGCAAATGGCAAAGACGTAAGGCTTGGTGGCGGTGTAAATACAATTCGTCAATATCTAAATGCGCAATTAATAGATGAATTACATTTAGTTGTTTCCCCTGTAATTTTAGGAAGCGGTGAAAATCTTTTTTTGAATTTAGATCTAAAATCATTGGGATATAAATGTGTAAAGCATATTTCAAGCGAGAATGCAATGCATTTGGCTATAAAAAAATCCAATAACACTTAATAAAAGTTTTAACTCGTTATCTGCAATCAAATTGAATCATATAAATTTTTAAAGAAAGGAATTGAATATGGAAAAGTTAAAATTTTCAACTATCATCAACGCGTCTACAGAAAAAGTGTGGGATACTATGCTTGAAGATAAAAC
>JAGOXU010000340.1 GCA_018059515.1 Ignavibacterium sp. | reverse complement strand
GGTTGTTTATACGCAATGATTGCAAGGGTTTCAAGAGCAGCCTGGCTTAATCTTCTTTTAGATTTTTCTGAAGATAAAAATCCAACATACTTTGCATTTATTTCTGTAGTGGCGAAAATAAATCCGTTTGCAATTTTTTTAATCTTGAATGAATTCCCACTCTCTTCATACTTGTTATTTAGTTCATCAACAGCGGAATGAATATCCGATGAATTAATTTCAATCTCTTCGCCGTCAATTCCTTTTATCGCTCGAATAATTTCATTTTCAGAAATTGGTTCATCCGATGAAAATATTAACGCTTCAATTATTGATGTATAAGTTTTATCCATTTGTTACACCGTAAATTACAAAATCATTAAACTCTGATGATTCTTTAATTCCAATTTTTTCCATTTTAGTCAGCTCAAGTAATGCTACAAAGGTTATCACGATTCTAATTTTATCTTTCATACCATGGACTAAACTTAAAAAATGTATTTCACCTTTTTCCAACACGCGGCTTAATATGTATTGAATTTGCTCATCGATGGAAACATTTATTTTTTTAATTTCATGAACAGCCTGCGGTTTGATCCCTTCAATAGCTTTCTTAAATGCTTTTGCAAGATCAAAGATTGAAATATTTTTTAAAAGGATTTCAAACTCCGGCGGCGATTCCATTGAATCCTCAGAAAAATCACCTCTAAAACTTATCTTACGTTGGCTTGATTCAAAATATGTTAAATCCTCGGCAACCTCTTTATATTTTTTATATTCAAGCAAAGCTTTAATCAAATCAGCACGCGGATCAATTTCTTCACCACGCTCATCAATTTCGCGCGGTAAAAGCATTCGCACTTTTATATGCATCAAAGTGGAAGCCATTAAAATAAAATCACCAGCAACCTCAAGATCCATTAGCTTAATTAGATTTACATATTCCAAAAATTCTCCCGTAATGCGTGAGATCGGAATATCAGAAATATTCAACTCGTCTCTCTTTATAAAAAAGAGAAGTAAATCAAGCGGACCTTCAAACTGATCTAACTTTATTTTATACATTATCCTAATTTCATTTTTATATGTACTTCATTCATAGTTTCTTCAGCAACTTTTCTTCCGCGATTTTCGCCATCATTTAAAATATTTTTCACTTCATCAATTCTGCTTTCGTAATATTTTCTTTTTTCAAAAATTGGTTCAAGAAATTCGGAAATTTTAGCAGCACATTTCATCTTGCAATCAAAGCATCCCAAAGCACCGCTTCTGCATCCGGCTTCAATTTCAGATACTTCTTCCGGATTAAATTTTTTATGATAAGAAAACACAACGCAAATATCAGGATTTCCCGGATCACCTTTTCTTTGTTTATTTGGGTCTATTGCTGCCTTCTTCATTTTTGCTTTTACAGTATCCGGATCATCAGAAAGTAAAATTGTGTTGTTCAATGATTTACTCATCTTTGCATTTCCATCCAGCCCGGAAAGCCTTGCAAATTTTGTAAGCAGTGGTTCCGGTTCGGGAAAAACTAAACCGTATTGATTATTAAATTTTCTTGCAATCTCTCGCGAAATTTCTACATGCGGAACTTGATCTTCACCAACAGGGACGGCATTTCCTTTATACAATAAAATATCCGCAGTCTGTAAAACAGGATAACCTAAATGTCCATAAATAACATGTTCAATATTCAAATCCCGTATCTGATCTTTTAAAGTTGGATTACGCTCAAGCCTGTTTATTGTAATAAGCATGCTGAAAATTAAATGAAGTTCCGTATGCTGTTTTATTTGTGATTGCCTGAACATAGGACTTTTAACAGGATCTAATCCGCAAGCGAGCCAATCTATCAGCATATCAATTGAATTTTGATAGACATCGTTTGTATCCAAACCAGTAGTTAAAACATGATAATCTGCAATAAGATGAAAACTCTCGTATTCATTTTGTAATTTAACCCAATTTTCTAAAGCTCCAACATAATGCCCGATGTGCAATTTGCCTGTTGGTCGCATTCCGCTAAGTATTCGTTTTTTAGTCATTTAATAAAAGTAATGTTAAAATTTTACAGCGAAAGATAATAATAAAGAGTGTAATTTTCAGGAAAGATAAAGATAAGGTTTCCAGCGTTCATCAAGTCTTCCAACAACATTTTTAATAAACAAAATATGGCTTGGTTTAAAAGGTTTAAACAACATTTTCATATTTGCTTCTTCAGGCGTCCGGTCACCTTTGCGATTATTACAAATTGTACACGCTGTAACCAGATTCTCCCAGGTCTCATCTCCTCCTCGTCCCCTTGGAAAAACATGATCAACAGTCAAAGCAATATCGGATCTTCCGCAATAAGTACATTTATAAGCATCTCTTCTTAAAATATTTTTTCTCGTAAGTACAACTTTTTTGTACGGAAGTTTAACAAATTTACTAATTCGGATTACACTAGGCCAGGGATAACTTTTACTAATTGAATGCAAGGCTTTTCTATCATCATTTAAAACAGTTTCAGCTTTTCCTAAATAAATTAAAATAACAGCTTTGCGGATATTGCAAACAGAAAGCGGTTCGTAGCTTTGATTTAAAACCAGAACTTTAGAATTGAGTTTACCATTTGTGGGAATCGATCGTTCGAAGACATACACCTCAGTTAGTTTGCTTTTTAGAAGCTTTGATTAAAAAAAATCTAATTACAATCCGTAAAATAAAAACTGCACCAACAACTGCTAATATCGGATAGTAGTATGATCTTGGAATTAATTCATAAGTTCTTCTGACCATATCAACTAAAAGCAAAGCAGCTAATACAAATGCGAGGGCAATGGTTC